>JADJOB010000002.1:2460924-2773655 GCA_016714025.1 Saprospiraceae bacterium
CCCCAAATCGACTTTTGTCCTGCTTGATTTTTGCCATCTGTAATTGATTCCTGTACCGAAGTCAAAATATTGATTTGATGTATTGGATAAATTTTCACCGGTAGGCCTGTTTGGATCAAAATTATCAATCCATTGGGCATCCCACTGCAATTCTTCGGTTTTAAATTGTCTTTGTGAAAATCCTCCTAAAATACCCAGGCTGATCAAATTGTTATTAGTGATTGGATAAGTATAGGATATACTTAAACCTAAATTTGCCAAACCTAATTTAGAATCTCCGGCTTGGTCGTAATTAAAAAGTAATCCCGCATTCCATCGTCCCTTTGTTTTCCATTTTTTTGGATAAATCCGGATATCATAAGAGCCGGTAAGTGTCATATACCGAACAATGTCTTCCACAAACCATTGTCGGCGATAATTTAGAACCAACCTTTGATCCCCATTAAAAATACCGGTTAAACCGGGATTTAGATTTAAAGGAGAAGTATAAAATTGAGAATGGTGTATATCCTGTCCATATATAAGACAGTACATATTAAGAAAAACGATCAGTAAAATAAACCGCCGGATACGACTCATATTCAGTATGCTAAGGTATTAAATATTGCAAATTATTGTAATTCAATAATTTACAATATTAAAAGCCACCGGTTTTTGGTTGGTCCATTGTAGCTTTAACTGAGATAAAGGTAGTTTATTCCAGATATATTAAATAATTATTTATATTTATTTTAATAATGTGACGTTTCCTTTTTTTGAATATTTCTGGCCGTCGTTGCAGACCACTTTAAAATAATAACCATAAACATCCGGTGGAAGTTCCGAACCTTTATAACTGCCATCCCACCAATTTGTAATGTCCTTAGTTTCAAACACTTTTTCACCCCATCGATCGTAAATATACATTTCAACAGATTCAATAAATTTACTTTCAATCCGGAGGATATCATTATTGTTATCCTGATTTGGACTAAACACATTGGGCATAAAGACATCTTCTTCATTGCATTTAGGCCTGATTACAATTACGGCCACATCAGCACTTTCTTCACATCCATCAGCATTTTCAGCTTTTACAGTATATAAAATTGAATATTTTGGGGATGCAATCGGATCTGTACAGTCCAAACAACTTAAATCGTAGGGAATTATCCACTGATATTTATTAAATCCCGGGGTTACATGCAATGTGGTTGATTCACCTAAGTAAATGGTATCAGGATCTGCAGTTGCTTCTAAGGGAGGATCAAAGCGACTGATATTAACCTGAAAACTATCCTGAAAGGAACAGCCATATTCATTTACATAATAAACATGGTAAACAGTTGTATCTTTTGGTTTTACTATAATGCGATACAGCGTATCCAATGAAATGATATTTTTTCCTGTCCAATTTAATTTATACTTGTGATTATTTAGGGGTATAAATTCAACAAATCCATCCGCACCAGGGCATAAGTTGTGTTTGCCATCTATTTTGTGCAATGGATAAATTGGAACGACTTTAAAGGAGTCAACATCCCCACAACCATATATATCTGTTGCATAAGCATACACATACATTGAATCTGTAAATTTCCTGGTGACTTGATATCCATTTCCAATCAAAATTCCTATTTGATCAGTCCAATCAATATTTTGTACTACAGAGTTGGAATCCGTATAAGCTTGCAGCATTAGGGTATCATTGTAACACAAAACAATATCTGAATTTACTCTAAGATTAATTGGTGGTGGTACAAATACAGTCACTTCCCGATCAATAAAACAATCCGGTATGAACTTATCATAAATCCGAACCCGGTAGGTTGTTGTTTGCGAAACCGTTGCAGTAGGATTTGCTAAGAATGGATTATCCAATCCTGTAGCTGGAAACCATTCGTAGGTATAATTAGTATCCGCATTTTCATTCAATTTAACGGGTTTTCCAAGGCAACTCACGATGCGTTCCCGGATATTTACCATGATAAATCCTACATCAATGGATCGAATGATCTCATTAGTACACTCCGCTTCGACCTGGAGTTTTACAATGTATCGTCCAGGTTTGGAATACACATGAACAGGACTTTTTTCTTCGGATACGTTTGCATCTCCAAAATCCCATTTATAACTTCCCTGTGAACTTAAATTTGTGAACGTAACGATGGTATTATCACAATTCTTGTCTACTTTAAATTCTGCAGTTGGTTTGCAAATTGCTCTAACAGTTACAGAATCTGTTGCTTTGCATTGAAACTGATTTTCTAATTCAACGTTAAAAGTATATTGACCACAATGTGCAAGGGTGGCCTTAATTTGATCAGTTCCTTGTCCACTGACAATCGAACTATCAGGTTTCCAAATTATGGTCAGTTGATGATTTGCATTGGAGTTTAGCAATTTTAATTCAAAGGAATCTTGCTCGCAAATAACTAAAGAATCAATGCTGGTTTGGATTTGTACTTTTTGATTTTCAACGGTGATACTATCTGAGCCTGGACAATTAGCGCTGCTTTTAGCTCGTACATAAAATGTTTTTTTGTCCAGAGTTGATCCGGAATAATTAAAAGATCCACTCTTAAGAATATTCGAAAAATCAGGAGTATCAGACCATTCAACAGAAGATTCTACACCCCCGATTGCCTTAAGGAATAAACTATCCTGACATATGATTCCATCACCTGAAATATCGATGTCTAATAAACGGGATACCTTAACTAAAATAGAATCTGATTCTGTACAATTTCCATCTGTAATCACGACTTTATAAACAATATCCGAACCCGGACTGGCAATTGGATCCGGACAGTCATCACAACTTAAATCAGTAGAAGGAGTCCAGGTATATTTAAATCTGCTATCGGGATTGCTAATTAATTTTGTAGCTTCTCCAATGCAAATAGGAATATTATCGGATAGGAAAATTGGTTTTAAACGATTTAACTTGAATTCCTGTTCAATGGTGTCTTTACACCCTCCGGATGAAGTTACAATGAGTGACACATGTAATTGCCCGGTGTCGGTTGTAACAAGACTTGGATTTTGAAGCGTTGAAGTATTTATTTTACTATTCAATTGCATAAACCAATTCCAATTTGAAATTTGTAGCAAGGAATCTACCGATTTGTCTTCAAATGAAATATTTATACTATCCGAACATGAACCATATTTTGCATCAAAATTTGCTTGCAATAAATTATCATCGTATAAATAGATATCCTTATAATTAGTATCAATACAATCCTTTGCACGAACGGCAATTAATGCTACCCGATATTTTCCTGCTTTAGGGAAATTAAATTCTGGATTTGTGTCATGTGAAACATAATTCGTATTTGGATAATCAAAATACCAGGTAAAGGATTTTGAATTGATACTGTTGTTTGTAAATTTAACAAGACTATCCCCTTTGCAAAGCACAGATTTATCCGCATCGAATCTTGAAACCGGATTGGTTGTACAAAAACGGACATTATATTGAAAGTCCCTTCGAACTCTAGAAAGTAATTTGCCATTTCGATATTCATCAACACAGACACCCACTAAATATTGTCCAATGGCAGCAGGTTGCCCGGTTATAAGACCGGTATTTCGATCTATTTTAAGAGTAGGAGTACCCCCTAATAAATCATTTATACTAAATGGAGATTTATAATTTATTAAAGGAAATGGTGGTTTGCTTGGTCTGGTAGGTTTTGAATTTGCGGTATCTGCCCCTGCAAATGGGACACACAAACTATAAACCAATGAATCCCCATTTTCATCCTTTGCTGAATCATCAAATACAATCATTCGGTCACCACAAACATAGATTGGTGGAAAAGCACCAAATTTTGGAGAACTGTTACAATAGCGCAATGCATCCTCGGAAATCACGATACTATAAGTTGCTCCTACCAGGTCTGGATCCGTTATATTTGTAATCGTTTTGTTTCGGCAACACCTTTGGTAAGCAAGTGTATAGCCGCCTTTAGCAAAGGGAAGTTCAATTTTGCCTCGATACGTAGTTGTATGAACACAGACATCTCCACCGACAACTTCACATTCTGTTTTTAATATTTCGTTGAGTGTATCATCATTTCTAAAATCCAATAACAATAATCCGAATTGTCCTACATTTCTTGCAGGGTTTCCTTCTGTATCAAATATTCCGATATGTGCAGGATCATCAAACTCAGCTTCAGGACTTCCATTAAAACAGTCTCTCCTTAAAGTTAAAGTGATTTCATAGACCTGGCCACCTAGACATCTATAGGTCATTTCACCGCCAACAATATGACTGGCTGTTAATTTCGTAACAGAAAATCCAACTAGTAAATAGATGCCTATTAATAAAGGAATTCTTTTAATAAGCGTTTGTATCATCGAACTGATTTTATTAAAGTTTGCCATTTTCTTCAACTCCTTTTAAAATTTCTAAAATTTCAACTCTTCTTTCATATGCAGCCTTTAAGCTGTAAATAGAATTTCTTGTGTCTTCTAATTTATCACTAACATCAGTAGATGATAGCGATTCTCCAAATGGAATTTCCTTGATTTTAAAATTGCGATTTACAATATAATCATGAAATACTTTATTGCTGTATCGATCAAATTCATTTCGCACACTATAAACCCTTCTCGAAGATAAATGTTGATTGTAATCTGATTTTGCACGAGGCGAAGCAAAGCCTTTCAAAAATATATCTATTTCATGTCCTTCTTCCAGAATAATAATGAGTTTATCCATGAATAATTTTAACTTCTCAGCATTTGCTTTGACATTTCTTTCAAAAAAAGTATCTATTTCTAAAATGGAGCGATCTTTCGAACTGCCACGCATTTTATTTGTAAACTCGTAAATATATTTTGATTTCTTATTGTAGTATTCATTGTAAATATCCAGGAAGCCCACCGATGTTGTATCTGATTGCGAACGAATGTCGGGCATGTCATTTTCGAAAAACAAGCGGATGGGCAATAATTTTCTTAATTCTGCAATGGCAGTTAATTCAAGATATAAATTTCTTCTTAAGATAGATTCTTTGGCAGTTTCTAAAGGAGTGATTAAAACCATCGCTGATTCATATTTGTTTTTCTTAGCGGATAATTTATAATTAGTTCCTTTCAAAATTGTAAAATCAAAGAAATTACTATCAAGTTTTGTAGTAGTTTTAATTAATTTATTATGATCCATATCCCATAACTCAATGGTTACTCCTTTTAGAGGAACATTGGTAGTGCGTTCAAAAGTCAATGCTTCTAAAGACTTAATTTCCGTGAGATATAAGTTTTTAATGATGGGATCAAAATTCTCAAGATCTATGGCACTGCAAAATACAGTGTCCCCTATCCAATTTGGTTTATTTGCCGTAATGCGATATTTGCGATCTTCTGTAATCTTAAATTTTTGCGCTGGCTCGTCGGGTGTTGGGGTTGTTAAATAGCTCGAATCTAAGTCTGTAACGTCTTTAACAATAAGCGTCACTTTTCCTAAAGGGGTCGAATCATATTTATCATAAGTATTTACGGTAAGTTCGATCGTTGCAGGGACGTATTTGATTTTATAAATATCATAGCAACAAGCCTGTACTTCTTCGTCTACATAAAACGAAGTAGGTCTGTTGGAAACTAAATATCCCTTTCTTTTCTTTAAATCTTCTGAATAATATAAATCATCGTAACTGCTGTTTACAGAGGGTCCTAAATTATTGATTTGACCGGCCATTTTACCTTTAAAGGCATAACTAAATACATCTAGGCCTCCAAAGCCTTTATGTCCTTTGCTACTGAAGTAGAGTGTATTTTCAGAAGTATTATAGAAAGGGCTAAATTCATTTTCTTCAGTATTAATAAACTCGATGTTTTCAGCCGGAGTGGGTTGGTTATTTTCATTAAGGAGAACAGAGTATATATCATACCCACCTTTGCCACCAGGGCGATTGCTTGCAAAATATAATTTATCAAGTTGAGTAGAAGGGTCTTTAGTAATAAAAGGTTGAGAGGAAGAATAATTTGGTTTATTAACGGGTTCTGGCATTTTGATTTTTGGCCCCCACCCTTTTGATGTTTTTGTTTTTGAATAGATGTCACATTTTAATGTGGTTTTATTTTCTTCATAATTACAAATTGTAAAAAACAATTTTGTTCCAGCTTGATTAAAGCAAGCATGGCCCAGCATGAGATCTTCTTCAAAAAGTACTTTATCGTCTGGCAAGGGTTCCATTGTGCTTTCTCTCAACTTTATGATTTTACCACTATTCTTTGCGACTTTACCTTTTTTGGTTTTTTCAAATGTATTTTGGCTGGTGATGTAAAGAAAGCTATCCATTAAAAATGGAGCAAATTCATTTTCTTTAGTATTGACTTGTTCGTCCAATCGTTTTATTTGAATGAGAGGATCCTTTTTGGCTAAGTTTTCTTTGGCCCACATGACAGCATCAATCCTCTTTTTTCCAAGATCATACATGTGTCCTTCCTGAACGGTTGTTGCAAGATACGATTTGTAATATATGAGGGCATCTGAATAGAACCCTTGATAATATTGTGATTCTGCAAGGTAAAATTCGATTTCAGGATGTCGTTCAATTATTGACCGGTCAACAATTATTTTAAAGTGTTTAGTAGCCCTTGAAAAAGCATTTAAATTAAATGCAGCCATACCGGCTAACATATGAAATGAATCTACTTCGGTATCAAACTGTAGCGCCTGTTCAATTAAACTATAAGCTTCATAGAAATCTTCCTTGTTTAGGCTGTTGGTAATTTCAGTTTTATATTGATTTAATGATTGTCCCAAGCAATTGTGAAACAATCCTATCATCAAACAACTAAATATAAATAATCTCATTGGGTAATATTCAATTTAATAAATAGGGCATTTTTTATATAATCCAATTGGTTCAATTCCTTTAAAAATATATTGAACTGCAATTTCAGGTCCGCCCCGGCTATTTGTAGCTGTTTTAAAATCAGAAGTGGTGATATCATATGATCCAGAAATCATCCAATTATTGTATTCAAATCCAAGCATTGGAAAATAAGCATCATCTAAACGAATTCCGCAACCAGCTAACAAATTAAACTTAGAACCTGGCTTTTGATTGATATAAAATCGGATTAAACCAGTCCCTAATTTTTCTTCATAAGCGTCCTGTTTTTGAAATTCACCATTTAGTAATAGATCCAGATAAGCTCCCAGACCCAGATTTATACTTCCATTTAATACGTTCCGCTGAGGCAGTTTAATTTTGTTTTGACTGAGGCCATAGAAAGTTTGATCAGGTTCCAATAGGTG
This sequence comes from Saprospiraceae bacterium, assembly GCA_016714025.1. Taxonomy (NCBI): domain Bacteria; kingdom Pseudomonadati; phylum Bacteroidota; class Saprospiria; order Saprospirales; family Saprospiraceae; species Saprospiraceae bacterium. The sequence continues at coordinate 2,468,183 of JADJOB010000002.1, forward strand.
AAAAATTGCAGCTGAAGCCATTAAGCGAGTACGCTTAGTAAATGAATATTGGTATGCTAATCCACCGGATAAGTCAAAAAACAAATCCCCAGTTGTATTAAAATTTTCATTTGGGGATCGATTTTTATCATAATGGTCACCAGTCCATTGACTTCCCCATTTAAGCTTTTCATCTGATAAGCGTCTTTGGCCAATATTGGGGCTCAATCCTAAGATGATTAAATGCCCTTTACTTAAAGTTAATCCATAATTCAAACCGATGTTTAAAGAGCTGAGGCTTAATTCAGAGTCTCCTGCCCGATCGTAATCGAAACCGATACCGGCTCCAATATAATCGCCATTTGATTTTAATTTGATCTTACTGTCGTAAAACAAACTAAAACTCATATATGGCACAGGTACAGTTTGCCATTGGTTTCGGTAATTGGCCGTAATCCGATGATTTCCGTTGTAAAAGCCAGATTGGATCGGATTTTGACTTGGATAATGGTATATAAATTGCGAATAATGAATGTCTTGTGCTTCAATTTTCGCATAAAAACACATCCAAATACCTATTAAAATACAAATAGGTTTAAAAGGCATAATTAATTGTATATTAATTAGTTAATAAATTTTGAGCAAATGAATATTGAAATAAAAACGGAGTGTTATGGAGATTAATCCCATTAGGACTAGCAATATTATGAGATTTAGGACAAATATTCAAACATATTTTGATTTATTTTATATATTATATTAAAATTTTTCTTAATATTTGTTAATTCAACCAAGATATACTCTTATGGGTTTAGAAAACACAATCAAGTAAATCGATGAAACCAGTCTACAATGCCATACAATTAAAGGCATGGGATCAATACACTATTGAAAATGAACCCATTAAGTCAATTGCCTTAATGGAACGCGCAGCAGATTGTTTTGTAAATTGGATGATTTCCTCTTTTAATTGCGCAGATCCAGTAATTGTAGTTTGTGGTAATGGCAATAATGGCGGGGACGGTTTGGCCATTGTAAGAAAATTGCAATCATTCAATTTTAAGGTTCATATTGTTTGTATTAAAATAACTGCTAATAACTCAGCTGATTATGATATTAATCTAGCTCGTTTGGAAAGTGGGTTGCTTTCTCAGTTTGTTAATCCGGACAGCCTTGAAGAGCTTCTAACCCAGGCTAAAAATCCAATTCTTATCGATGCATTGCTAGGATACGGAATGGGTCGGAGCCTTTCAAGTGAACTGGCAGCAGTTATTAAACGGATGAATGCTGTGAAAGCAACCAAAATTTCCATAGACCTCCCTTCAGGTTTATATTCAGACAAGATGAATGATTCAATCTGTATTCATGCGGATTTTACATTTACCTTTCAAGTGCCGAAACTCAGTCAATTAATTGCAGATACTGGAATTCATTGTGGAAAGTTAATTATTGGAGATATCAAATTAAGCCGAGGTTTTATAGCGTATAACCAAACTGAATTTTTCTTTATAGAGTTGGATGATATTAGGAATATTTTCAAAAGCAGAAATCAGTTTGCCTATAAAAATCAATTTGGACATTGCTTGTTAGTTGGAGGATCTTTTGAAATGCCAGGTGCGATCCTGCTTAGTGCTGAAGCAGCTTTGCGCAGTGGAACCGGTTTAATTTCAGTAAGTACGGTAGCATCCAATCGCGACTTGTTGCTTTTGAAATTGCCGGAAGTTCAATTTGTCAGTTCATCTAACATGGAGCTTTCTAAATACAAATCCTTATTAATAGGACCTGGTATGGGGCGCACAATAGAAAGCCAGAATCTATTATATGAAATGCTAAATCTAAATATTTTAAATCTGGTTCTGGATGCAGATGCCCTCAACATGATAGCTGAAAACCATTGGCAACATTTATTGACTCCAAATACGATCATAACACCTCACATAGGTGAATTTGATCGTTTGTTTGGTAAGTCAGTAAATGGATTTGAACGTATTGAAAAAGCCAAAGAAATGGCTTCAAAATATTCTATTTATATCGTATTAAAAGGAAAATATACTGCAATCTGTACACCTCAACACAAAGTATATTTTAATAGCAGTGGAAATGCAGGATTGGCAAAAGCAGGAAGTGGCGATGTATTGGCGGGTATATTAGTTTCCTTGTTGTCTCAATCTTATAGTTTTGAAGAGGCATGTTTACTGGGTGTTTATTTACATGGATTGAGTGCAGATATTTGTGCAAAGACCCTGGCAGAAGAGTCGATGACCCCTTCAGATGTTATTTCTCATTTATCCCAGGCATTTAAAGCGCTCAGATTGTGAAAGCCAAATTGGTTGTCTTAACTGGAGCAGGAATCAGTGCGGAAAGTGGCATTAAAACATTTCGCGATGCTGGTGGCCTCTGGGAAGGACATAATGTGATGGAAGTTGCAAGTATTGAAGGATGGTATAATAACTATCCCTTGGTACTGGACTTTTACAACCAGCGCAGAAAGCAATTATTAAATTCAGAGCCCAATATGGGTCATTTGATTTTGAAGGAATTGGAACGTTATTTTGATGTTTGCATTATTACTCAAAATGTGGATGACTTGCATGAAAGAGCAGGCAGCAATAATATTTTACATCTTCATGGAGAACTTCTAAAATCGCGAAGCACAAGTGATTCATCTTTAATTTATACATGTACTCAGGATATTTTACCTGGAGACGTTTGTGAAAAAGGGTCCCAATTGCGACCACACATCGTTTGGTTTGGGGAAGAGGTTCCACTGATCCCTTTGGCAATAAATAAAATAAGAAATGCAGACTTAGTAATCATCGTTGGAACATCTTTGCAGGTTTACCCTGCTGCCGGATTAGTAGCCTATGTAAAACCATTAACGAAAATCTATTATGTTGATCCAAAGCCAAGCTTGAATTATGAAATTTCAAAACATAAATCACTGGAAATTATTCAAGAAATTGCAAGCCGAGGTTTGGAAATTATATTTCAACGGATTACTCAAAAAAATTAAAATCTGCGTTCCTCCCATCGCCCCATTCGCTCGCGTTCCCGATCAGGTGCAAATTGTGTAGAAGGCTTTTTACCGGAATTGTAATTTTTAATATTATAAGTGAATGACAGCAACAAAAATCTTTTCACACTATTGCTTCTGGCATCCTCTATATATGAATCAGATACAATTTGCTGGATATTTTCATTTTGATTAAGTAAATCGTTAATTCCCAGAGAAATTTCTCCTCGCTTGTTTTTAAAGACTTTCATGCCAAAGGCAAGGTTTATTAAATTTATTGTTTCATTTTGGCTGTTAGTAATGGTTTGATTTGATTTTGAATTAAAATCTCCTCTAAAAACAAAATCACCGTAAAACTGCCATGCAAGTCTTAGTTTATTATCAAAATAAAAATAACGATCATTTGAGTTTTGTGAAGCGTAGGTATTAAACGTAGGCCTAAATTGAAAACCAAAATCTAATTTGGGGCCCACATTACTAGAGAGGCCAAGACCGCCAGAAACTGTATTTTGCTTAGAGTTATATTTTAGGGAATCAATCCATCCAGGTGTTAGTGTGTATTGATAAGATCCATCTATTGAAAGATTGCATTTAATATAAGGAATTGGAAGGCTGTATGTAAAAAAGCACCTCCCTTGGTATGAATTTCCGTTGTTTTCCGGAATGCTTAATTGGCTACCAATTGGAACGTTGATGATATTAAATATGGGATGCGATCTGCTTCTTATAAATAAATGATTTGTAATGTAATCTTGGGTAATTGACCCAAACAAAGCGACAAAAAATACACTTGCATCTTTATTGGAGCTGGTATAACGCAAACTGATATTGTGACTTGTTGTTTGATCTAAATTTGGATTTCCAGTACTTAAGTGAACTGGATTTGTATTATTTATTACATTTTGCAATTGGCTCACACTTGGCAATTGCGTATTGCTCCGGTAGTTAAATTGCAAGGTTTTGTTTCGATTGATTGTGTACCGAAGGAATGCAGATGGAAGTACATTGTTAAAGTAACTCGTATTGATTTTATCAATGGGAATTAATTGCTCATTTCTAATTCGACTTAATTGATAATTTACTCTAATATTGATATTAAGTTTTTGTTCCTTGTTGAATTGATATCCAATTCCAGGAGTATGAGAATCTGTTTTAGATATAAAATGATTCGATAATTTTGAATTAAATTGTTTTGTAAGTCCGTCCTGAAATGGAATATCAAAAGTTTTAAGATCACTTTCTTCCCGTTGGATTGCTTGTCGGTAATTTAGTGAAATGGATTGCCTTGAGTTTATAGGCTCCGTATATTCCAAACTAGAATTTAGTCCCCATTTGTCTGTTTCATTCTCAGATTGCTGATTAATGGTATCTATAAAATTTCTGTTTTTATTAAGGTATTCAGTGAAGTTTTGCAGCGTGTTATTTTCATTTTTTGGAGCCAAGGATTGTCCAAATTCAATGGAAATGGTTCTGCCCGTTTTATTAAATTTATGCCTAAATAAAATCGAGTTGTTAAAATTTATTCCCGAGTTATCGATTTGCTGCACAGCTTCGCTTGAATTTGTTAGCGTATCTCTAATTAATGTTTTGGAATTTAATTCAGAAACACTTTTGTTTGATTGAAGGGTCAATCGAGGTCTAAAAACAAATGAATTGAAACTATCTAATTTGTATTCTATACGAGCGTTTAATCGATGATTTTGATTTGTAGGTTTGGATGTGCCCGTTTCAAAATATTGTTGATTAAGTTTGCCGTCTTCCAAATAGTCACGGCTTAATTCATTTTGAATGCGATTGGTGTTATTATTATAAAAGTATGAAAAATTTAAATCTAATTTTGAGTTTAAAATATCAGTAAAATTAATACCAATGGCATGAGATTTTGCTATGCCACCAGATTGTGGTACTAAAAAATCACCGGGACCTCCTGAATTAGATCCTCTGGAATCTCTACCGCCCGGAGGTCTTTGAAAATTTGCAGAACCTCCTCCTCTGTTTCTTGAATTCCCGGTATTTCCAACAACACTTAGAATGTCGTCGATGGAAAAATTTTGAACATTAATATTATTTGACATTCCGATTAAACTAATTCTCCTGGAGCCATCAAATAAATTGTAGTTCGCTCCCATTTGATATTTGTCAGGAATACCATAGCCAGCGTACGCTTTGCCAAATTGCCCGTTATTTAATCCGGTTTTCGTTACGATATTTATAGTTTTAACTGTATTGCCATCATTAATTCCAGTAAATTGACTTTGCTCACTTAATTGGTCAAAAATTTGGACCTTATCAATTAAATCAGCAGGTAAATTTTTTAGAGATAAATTGGGATCGCTTCCAAAAAAAGGTTTCCCGTCTACCAGTATTTGTTTAACATCATCTCCCTGAGCCTTAATAACACCATTTTCTTTAGTAATGGTTGGAACTTTGTCAACCAATTGATCTGCTGAAGCATCGTCCATAGTTTTAAATGAACTTGCATCAAATTGGAGAGTATCGTTCTTAACTTTTGCGATTGACTTTTTATCTTTTACAGTTACTTCTGAGAGTTGTTCCCTTTTAGTAATTAAATAGAACAATTTTAATTGATTTGAGCTGCTGTCAACATAAAATACCTCATTTAATGGCTCGTATCCAAGTTGACGGGCTTTAAGGGTATAGGAGCCGGCTGCTAAATTTTGAAATTTAAAAATTCCAATTGAATCTGATTCTACTTGGTGGCGAATTCTACCATTTTCAGAACTAATATGAATTTGAATATGACTAAGTTCCTTACCATTTTCATCTAAAAGTTGTCCATTAAATTCGAATGATTGTGCTAAAATCCACTGATTTAAACAAAGTAGTAAAATGATATAGGAAATTCTTTTCATAGGGTCACTTGGTACACTTTAAATACAATTTACTTTTTACTTTGTTTAAAACTCAATAAATGGATATTCCAAGTAATAACGGTCTGGGTTATTATACAATGTCTTGCTTATATAAATGATTTGGATATATAATTGTATAATGTCATTTCGAATCGCTATTTGATCTATATTAATTTTCGCCAACTCCTGTCGAATTTCTGCAATGAAAACAGGATCGCTTAATTCAGAAGATGCCAGTGTATCTGGATTAAATTTTTTTAAAATAAACCGTTGATTTTCTACTAAATTATCGTATGAAGCAATCAACTGATAAAGTTGGTTCTTTAATTCAACCAATTTTAGTTCCGCATCATCATTTTCTTGCAATTGCTCTAAACTTAGGTTTAGTCGTTTGATTTCATATTCATCTTTGATTTTTTGATTGCTTCTCATCATTGGAATACGAAAACCTGCCCCAACGGTAAGTTTTTGATTTACAAGGTTACTTGGATCATCGTGATAATGAATTTGTAAATAATCTAATTTTTTAGTTGCTTCTCGAATTTCTTGCTTATATTCTAATTGCTGTTTATTTAGCTCATTTAAATAGAGTGAATTGTTGAAATTTGCAATTTCTAATTGGTTCGTTACTTTCAAAATATCTTCATTTGAAATTAGCTTATTAAATAGTAAATCCAGATTATGATTTAATAGGCTATCATTTTGCAGGATACTTTGCTTGTTGCTTAAGTCATTAAATTCATTTTTAGCATTTAATAATTTAAGATTTAAATCTAAGTGTTTTTCAAAGTTGATATTTGAAACAATTCCAGATTTATAATTCAATATATCCAATTGCTTTTCAATGCTCTTTATATATTGATCCTGCGCATTTTTTAACAATAACACACCGAGCAATTTGGTAACAACTTTATATTTTTTATATAATTGACTTGTGTAGAGAATTTTCTTTTTAATTTGCCACTCTTCTTGTTCAAGCTTGTTTATTTTGTTTTGGTAATTATTATAGCTGATGCTATTTGTTTGAGCTCTTAAACTATATTCCTGTCGATTTAACTTAAATTCATCTGTTTCAGTTCGGAGACTAAGTCTGGAAATAAATGGCTTATGTAATCTTGAGGTATTATAAAAATTAATAATGCTATCAATTACATTTTCAGTTTTAGAATTACTAGATTTTAAATAATCAAATATTGGGTTTTGTGAATTTAGTTTTAAATTAAATAGAATCAATAGAATTATAAAGTAAATTTTGCAGAACGCAGTAGTCATATTAACTATTTTAATAGTTGAATTTTGACTTTTTCTCCTTGCATGAAAATATTATCAGCTGGAATTTTAATTTGTACTTCCCTGCCCCAGGCACGTAATTCTGGAATCTTTTTTAAGCGCTCAGGCAATGGACTTACCCTGGTTCCTAAATTAGAAACTTTTCCCGGCACCTTATATTCTGGATTACTAAGCGAACTAATACTAAGTGAATCGCCTTCTGCAAGAGTTGTCAATTGCCTGTCGCCAATATAACTGGTAACGATGTATGGATGGGTTCCATAGATTTTTAAAATGCTGTTGTATGACTGAATTTTATCTCCTAAATTATAATCCAATTGTCCGATAATACCGGTTTCAGGAGCTAACAATACCGCATTTAATTTCATTTTATCTAAAACAGTAATCTCATTTTTTATTTTTAATATTCTTACCAAATTGGCGGACTCACTTACCTTCATTTCATTAATTAAATTTTTTATCCTGAGATTTGTTTCAGCGTTTTCAGTTTTTTCTTTTTGATTTAATGCTTCTTTTAATAATTGATACTTTTTATGGAATTCTTGTAAGCCAATTTCAGAACTTACACTTTGCAAAAGCTTTAACTGAAGTTCTTTTTCATGTTCTAATTCTAATCGTTTAGCCTGATACGTTTCATAGGTTGCGTGTAATTTATTTTGCAATAAACTTAATTCGCTGCGATTGATTTCAAGATTAACCTGATTTCGTTTTTCTAATTCTAATTTTTCATATTCGAGATTCTGTTTTTGGCGTTCCTGGTCCAATCTGCTGTATATTAAAAGTGTATCCCCAAGTTTTACAGATTCCCCGAGTGTTTTATAGATTTTAATTACTTCAATCGGATAATCTAAATTAATATTTCGAATTTGATTTTCTGCTATACCAAAAAACTCATTGTTCGTTTGTAGTTTATTTTTTATTAGCGGTAAAAACATTAGAATACCTGCTAATGCAATTAAGTATATGTAGTTGAACCGTTGCAAATAGTATGTTTGTTAGTCTCGCTTAGTAAATTTTTGAATCTGAGTACCTGACTTTAAAAGATAAATACCGCCAGGAACATCTTGTAAATCTATTTCTAGAACACGGTCCAATTTTAATTCTTGAATTAAAATGCCATAACTTGAAAATAATTTTAATGGGTGGATTCCAGATGCAGTTGTCTCTACAATTAAAAACTGAGAAGCTGGGTTTGGATATAATTTTAATACAGGAGGATCTAATTTATCAGTTGCTGAAACCAGGTCATTGCTTTTGTTAAATGTAGCTTCTTGAATTACAAAATTACCTGTACCATTGGGATTTCTGGCATAACTCAGGTCTTGAATTTGCTCATAATAGATTATTTTATCAACTTGTGTTGCATTTGAGTCAAGCAGATATAGTTCTTCTCCCGATGCAGAAAGTTTAAAATTTGCGTGCATTCCCGTTTGTTTGCCATCTTCATCAGCCCAAATGATTAAATAGGATTGCGGAAGAATTTTTGTCCCAGCAGGAAATCGAAACTTATCAAGATTTGTTGAATTGTCTGTTAAGATCCAATTACTAATATCTACCGTATCATTTGATTTATTAAATAATTCAATCCAATCGTCATATTCGCCGTCCTGATCGGCAACGGTCTTCGTATTGGAGGCCATGATTTCATTGAGTACGATTTGGTTTGAACTGGATTGGATCAGATTTACCTGATAAATATAAACATCATGTTCAGCACCTTCGGGCATATAGGAGCATGTTCCTTGTGTATTGTTAGCAATGGCTTCGATGTAATAACGCACAAAGACTCCATTGGGAAAAGGTGGTATAGTGCCTCCATAAATTCCATCCCCCGCTATTCCATCATCATGCAATCCATCATCAAACATTTGACTGACATTAAAATAGCCATCGAAACCCGGTGCATAGTGTAGATTCACCCGTTTTACGCCATTTGTTTTGTTAGTTATTTTGGCATTGATTTGAACAGTTTGTGTTTCGTCAGGAGTTTGATTCAGGACACCATTTGAAGAAGCGTTAATCGCTTCAATCGTGCACCCTATTTGTTTGAATTCAGAGTTAGCTTGTATCGTATTTCTTCTGTTGCGCATCCAGTTAATTAAATTGTTTTTCTCTGACTGAAATGCTTGATAGGTCATAAGTTTTTTTGGATCTGCTGCAACCAGACTATCTATAAAACTGTATTGTTTGTTTAATTGGGTGACAAAATTTGTTGAATCCAAACATTCTTTAAACATTGTTTTAAAATGAGCCAGATAGCGTTGTCTTAAAGATGGTACAGCAAACAATCTGTTACACAATGGAAATTTTGTATCTGCTTCTTTGAGAAAGATAGACCAGTTTGCAGTTTGACCAGACATCACTGAGTTAGCATCGTATTCTAAAGGAATTAATCGTTCGACATCTTTTTGATAGATTGCATAATAATCCATTCCACCTTTGTTTACATAGCTATCATCATCTCCAAACATAATTTCTTTGGCAATAAACCAGAGTGCTCTGTCTATATCTAAAACTTTTTTTAAGCTATCTTCCAAAAGAGCCAATGGTACTGTATTTAAAACTTTAGTTACTCGAGCTAAATCTGACCAAGGATTTTCTAAGGTAGTATGTTTCAAGGTATAGTTTGGCTTATATGCGGTGGTATCGTCACCTAAATAATTGAGTGTGGAAGTTCCGGCACCAAAACCTCCTCCTCCTCCGGGACCTCCGCCGCTTGTGCGTTCACATCTCCAACGCGATCCTTCATTACTTAAGAACCATTCTTTTACATAATTACCATCTAAAGCTTGTACATTCGGATAGATACCCCAATCCTGGTTATTAATGTACAGATGAATGTAATTTGCTTTAAGTGAGCTTGAAAACGGGCGTGTAATGTTTTCATAAAAGACTTCACGCATAAAACTATTGTCTTCAAATGAATTGTTGAAGTTTAACGTTTCATATCCTTTTAAATCTTGAGTTGGATCAAGAAAATCCATGGTGATATTAAATGATTTTTTTTGTCCTGTCACCCGTTGATACGAAGTTTGGCCTTTAAAACGAACGCCTACATTGGGAAAAGTATCTCCTTCCATAATGAGGGTTGCTGGAATATCCGTTTTCGACTGGTAATTGGCAGTGAGTAATGCCCAGTAATCTGTTTGATCAAATTTCAAATCGATGCGTCTTATTTTGTTTGGATTGTACAATCCTTCAACTGCCTGACTTCCTGAAACTAGCCTTTTTGAATCCGGACTAAAAGTCATTTCAGATGGCAGTTTTTGCGATTTGATTTCTAAACAAACCACACTTAAAATCAAAATGATATTAATCTTCATTTACAAGTAATTATATAATTTCTTCGTCAGAGCGTAAGCTGAGTCTGACGGTTTTAACATGTTCAATAGTAGATAAATCTTTAACGATGGTAAGTTCATCAGAAGTTGGGAGCTGTGAAATTTCCCAATTGCATTCTTTCTCAATTTTTCCCAAATTAGAGATTGTATCCATTCGCAACAAGTTTGCAGCTATATTTTTAGATTCAAGATAATCAAAGACTTTACTAACACTAGTACGATCAACGGATTCAAAGGTGACCCGTAAATTGTATGATTTTTTGATATATTGCTTTAGGGGAGAAATGCTTAATAAAAAGGCAAGGGTACAAAATAGCAGCGTGCCGTAAAATGCAATGTTAAACGCAAAAACTCCGCACGAAATACCCAGTGCCAGAGAAGCAAAAATAAAAATCATATTTCGTGGCTGTGAAATATTGGTTCTGAAACGAATCATGGCCAGCACACCGAGCATTCCGAGCCCTCGGCCAATACTATCTCCAATTGCTTGTGCAACGATGGTAGCAATGATTGCACCAAGGATCATTGATTGTATAAAATGACCAGGTGAGCGATTGTTGGTACTCGTTTTTTCATATGTAAATGAAACAAACGTTGCCAATACGAAGCTCATTAGCAAAGCATATACGACAGATAAAATGGAAGGATTATCTGTATTAATATCAGAAAGTGAAAAATCAAACATTTTGTAAAACTAATGAATCCCTGGTATCCCTCAGATTAGACTGGTAAACTATTTTAAAGTTTAATTGGATCCTCTTATTTAGCAAGTTTTTAGCCCTGGCATGTAATACAACCTTCCTCCATGCTACAGCTTTGACCTTCTATAAGTTGTTGCTCAGTTTCGGTGGCTGCAAACATTTCCTGGAGTTTTTCTGACTTAAGGCTTGAAAGATTGTCAATCTTTTCGGGCCTAATCTCAATAATTTCAACTTGCTCAGTCACTTCCACAAATTTCTTTTGGTGTTTCTCACTTAAAGTAAATTTAATCGGATCGACTGCTGATTTAGTTCGCAAGTAATACATGCCTGTTTTTAATCCTTTTTTCCAGCCATAGAAATGCATTGACCCCAATTTATTAACCGATGCATTTTCAAGGAATAAATTAAGACTTTGACTTTGGCAAATAAATGCTCCTCGATCTGCTGCCATATCGATGATCGATTTTTGGCTTAACTCCCAAACCGTTTTATACAGTTCTTTCAATTTAGTTGGAATGGAAGGTATATTTTGAATTGAGCCATTGTTAAACATGATCATCTCTTTCATTTCTTGGTTCCAAAGTCCGAGTTTAACCAGATCTTCCAATAAATGTTTATTGATCACGATATATTCACCGGATAAGGTCCTGCGGGTGTAAAAGTTTGAAGTGTATGGTTCAAAGCATTCGTTATTGCCGAGAATTTGAGAAGTACTAGCAGTAGGCATCGGAGCAAGCAATAAACTATTACGAATTCCATATTTCATTACCTCATTGCGTAATGCATTCCAATCCCAACGATTTGTATCTGGTTCTACACCCCACATATCAAATTGAAAGATGCCCTGGCTCATAGGAGAACCTGGAAATGTTTCATAGGCACCGTATTTCTTGGCTAATTCACAACTTTCACTTACTGCGGCATAATAAATGGTTTCAAAAATTTCACGATTTAATTGCCTTGCTGCTTCGCTGTCAAATGGCATGCGCATTAATATAAACGCATCGGCCAGACCTTGTACGCCTATACCAATTGGACGGTGGCGAAAATTTGAGTTGCGAGCTTCAGGAATCGGATAATAATTAATATCGATGATTCGATTTAAATTTCGAGTAATTACCCGGGTTACTTCTACAAGTTTATTAAAATCAAATGTTTTGTTTTCAATGAATTTTGGTAAGGATATAGAAGCCAGATTACATACGGCAACTTCGTCTGGTGCAGTGTATTCAATAATTTCTGTACAGAGATTTGATGAACGAATCGTTCCTAAATTTTTCTGATTTGATTTTTTATTACAAGCATCTTTATATAAAATATAGGGTGTGCCGGTTTCTATCTGACTTTGGCATATTTGATACCAGAGATCTTGTGCTCGTACAACTTTTCGTGCGCGTCCTTCGGACTCATATTGATGATAGAGTGATTCAAATTCTTCGCCATATGTATCATAAAGTTTTGGCGCTTCGTTTGGACAAAACAGAGACCATTCTTTGTCTGCAACAACCCGTTCCATAAATAAATCTGGAATCCACAGTGCATAAAATAAATCGCGTGCGCGCATCTCTTCTTTCCCATGATTCTTTTTGAGTTCGAGAAAGTCCATTATATCAGCATGCCATGGTTCGATGTAAATTGCAAATGCTCCTTTGCGTTTACCGCCTCCCTGATCTACGTAACGTGCAGTATCATTAAAAACCCGAAGCATTGGAATAATTCCATTTGAACTTCCACCGGTGCCCTTGATATAACTGCCTTTTGCACGGATGTTATGAATGCTTAAACCTATTCCCCCGGCGGATTGAGAGATTTTTGCGCAACGACTTAATGTTTCAAAAATGCCGGAGATTGAATCATCTACCATACTTAAAAGAAAGCAGGATGATAGTTGAGGTTTTGGAGTGCCTGCATTAAATAGTGTGGGTGTAGCGTGGACAAACCATTTCTCTGACATCAGATTATAGGTTTCAATGGCGGTATCGATTTCTGAACCATGAATACCGATTGCAGCGCGCATTAACAGATGCTGTGGCCGTTCCACTACTTTCTTATTCGCTTTTAATAAGTAAGAACGTTCCAGTGTTTTAAATCCAAAATAGTCAAAACTATAGTCGCGATCATAAATAATAGCTGAATCCAATTTGTCCGCATTGTTACGGATCACTTGAATGGTTTCATCACTTATTAATCCGGCTTTTTGATTTGTCATGGGATCGATGTAATTGTAAAGCAATTCCATCGTTTCAGAAAATGACTTATTGGTATTTTTATGAAGATTTGATACAGCAATTCGGGCAGCAAGTATAGCATAATCCGGATGTATTGTAGCCAGACTTGCAGAAGTTTCTGCCGCCAGATTGTCTAGATCTGAAGTTGTGACTCCATCAAAAATTCCTTGTATAACTTTTTTTGAAATTTCTATTGGATCTACAAAATTGCTATCCAGACCATAGCAAAGTTTTTTTACACGAGCGGTTATTTTATCAAAACTGACTTCTTCGCGTTTGCCGTTACGTTTGAGTACTTGCATCTTATTAAAATTAAAACAGTAAAAGGGTTAAAAAAAAAATACTTAAAAGTCTTCGTCTATCGAGAATACCTTCGGAGCATGGCCACCAGTGGCTACCCCTGATTTTTGGTATTCTGACACCCTTTTTTCAAAGAAATTGGTTTTACCTTGCACGGAGATCATCTCCATGAAGTCAAATGGATTTTGTGAATTGTAAACTTTAGTATTACCCAAAGCTACTAAGAGGCGGTCAGCAACAAACTCTATATATTGACACATCAAATTTGCATTCATACCAATCAGGGCGACCGGTATGGCCTCAGTAATGAAATGTTTTTCAATTTCAACTGCATCTTTGATGATTGCTTCGATTGTCTCTTTTGGAAGTTTGTTGACAATATGTTGATTATACAATAAACAGGCAAAGTCGCAATGCATTCCTTCATCGCGAGAAATTAATTCATTGGAAAAGCTTAAACCAGGCATTAGGCCCCGTTTTTTTAACCAAAAAATACTACAAAATGAGCCACTGAAAAAGATTCCTTCTACCGCTGCAAATGCGATTAACTGTTCGGTAAAACTTCCGTTTTTAATCCAACGTAATGCCCAATCTGCTTTTTGGCGAACACATTCTAAATTTTCAACAGCATGAAACAAGTAGTTCTTTTCCGTTTGGTCTTTGATATACGTATCAATTAATAATGAGTAAGTTTCTGAATGGATATTTTCCATCATGATCTGAAACCCATAAAAGAATTTGGCTTCAGGGTATTGAACCATCCGAACCATATTCTCCGCAAGATTCTCATTGACGATCCCATCGCTGGCTGCAAAAAAAGCAAGAACGTGTTTAATGAAATGTTTTTCATTATCATTAAGCAAATGATTCCAATCTTCAAGGTCCTGGGAAAGGTCAATTTCTTCAGCAGTCCAAAAAGAAGCCTCAGAATTTTTGTAAAATTGCCAGATATCTGAATGTTTGATCGGAAAGATTACAAATCGATCGGGATTTTCGACGAGGATAGGTTCTGAACGGTGATTCATTGGTTCTTGTTGTTTGAGTTGGCTAAACTGTAAGGTAATTGTGGTTCAAAAGTATTTAATTGTCATTATTATATAATAAAAATTTAGATATATTTTTTAATAGTATTTATAATAAATTGTAAAACAAATATTTAGTAGAAATATTTTTTTTAAAACGCCTTAAAATTCATATTATTAAAAAAACATATATCTAGCTCAAAAATACAGTAACAATCAGCCGATGTCCTTTGAAATTTATCAACATATTGTGGAAAACTTTAATAAGATTGTGGAATAGTGAATTTTACAAAATGTTAATAATTGCTTCTTTTGTTGAAAACGCATTAAAAATGTGGAAAATATGTAATTAATTAGAATGCAATTCAAAATATTAAATACTATTTTTTAATATGTTATGCATATTTGCAAATAATTCATAATTAGAGCAGACCGATTGAAATTCTACAAGTACTACCTGTTTAATAAGCCTTTTGGTGTCTTGTCTCAGTTTTCTAAAGAGCAGCATGACCAAAAAAGCCTCAAAGACTACTTAAATGTACCCATAGACGTCTACCCCGTTGGCAGATTGGATAAAGATAGCGAAGGGCTTCTGTTATTAACAAATGACCCATCCGTCAATTCGAAAATCCTGCATCCAAGCAATAAACTGCCTAAAACCTATTGGGTTCAGATTGAAGGCAAACCAGATAAACTGAAACTTCAAAAATTAAAAGCAGGAGTAAAAATCAAAATAGATGGAAGTCTTTATTTAGTTAAAGCGCTTACTATCAAAATTTTAGATCCTGATCCGGTAGTAGTTCCGAGAGATCCCCCGATTCGATTTAGAAAAACAGTGCCCGATAGCTGGATTGAAATCAGCATCGATGAAGGTAAAAATCGTCAGGTAAGACGCATGCTAGCAGCCATTGGATATCCAGTTTTGAGGCTGATCAGAATTTCAATAGGTAAACTCCAACTACTTGATTTACAGTCTGGTAAATCTAAAGAAATCATTAAAAGTGAATTGATGGGTAGTCTAAAATAGATTACTTTACGATGTATAAAAGTTCTTTTGCACATTTTACCACCCGGGCAGCATTTGGTAAATATTCAGTAACCATCGTAGGAGCATATCCCAGTGAGGTATCAGCAGCATTGATTCTTGCGACAGGTGCATCCAGATAATCAAAAGCCCGTTTTTGCACTACATAAGCTAATTCAGCAGAAATTCCTGCAAACGGCCAGCTTTCGTCAACTACAATTAATCGATTTGTTTTCTTAACCGATTGAATTACAGTATCATAATCCATCGGACGGATCGTTCTCAAATCAATTATTTCGGCAGATATTCCTTCTTTTTCTAATTCTACAGCAGCTTGTTTGATCACTTCCATCATTTTATTGAAAGAAACAATGGTAATATCTGTGCCCGTTCTGCGGATTGCAGCCTTCCCTATTTCGACCAGGTATTCCTCTTCCGGAACATCTCCCTGCAAGCCATAATAAGACTCCGATTCCATAAAACAGATCGGGTTATCATCCCGGATGGCAGCCTTCATCAAACCTTTAGAATCGTATGGATCGATGGTTGAAATCACTTTCAAGCCTGGGCAATTTCCCAACCAACTTTCAAAAGTTTGGCTGTGTTGTTGAGCTAATTGACCAGCAGCGCCACTTGGGCCTCTAAAAACAATCGGGCAACCGAATTCCCCGGAAGATTGTGATAAGGTTTTGGCTGCATTATTTACTATCTGATCAAAAGCAAGTACGGCAAAATTCCAGGTCATAAATTCAATAATAGGTCGCAAACCGTTCATGGCTGCACCAACGCCTATACCTGCAAATCCCAACTCAGCAATTGGCGTATCAATCACCCTTTTGGGACCAAACTCATCCAACATTCCTTTGCTCACTTTATAAGCACCATTATATTGGGCTACTTCTTCTCCCATTAAAAATACATTGGGATCTCTCCGCATTTCTTCGCTCATAGCCTCTCTTAATGCATCTCGCAATGTGATTAACCTACTCATAAATTATAAAATGTCTGCAAAAATAGCAATAAATTAGGATTGCTAAAGGAGCTGGCACCAGCCGGATATCCATTTAAACCAAATCAATTCCACCAAAATTTCCGCTGCCCATAAAGACAATCACGTCAAATTCAGATTGAATGGCATGAATGGTTTGTTCCAAGCTGGAACTGGTAGTGCATATCAGAATTGACTCATTGCCAAAAGATTGTTTAATAAATTCTGGATCCAAGGCTTCTTTGTTCTTAATTTCTAATGCCTTATGATCAAAATAGATTATAGCTTGATCCATTTCATTTAATGCTTGATCGTATTGCGGCAAAAAATCTTTTGATAAACTGCTATAGGTATGCAATTCAACAACGGCTAGAATCTTTTGAGTATTAAAATGGCGTCTGAGTGCATTGGAAGCTGCTCTGACTTTTGAAGGAGCATGTGCAAAATCGCGGTATCGGAGCTGGCCTTTTTGGTTACTCAATAATTCCATACGTTTAGAAGCTCCTTTAAAACTTTGGAGTGCATGGCCAACTTGATCCATATCCAGTTCAAGTATTTGACAACAGGTCAATACTGCCTGTATATTTTCAAGATTGTGATTGCCAAAAATTAATAAAGGGTACCAATTTCCTGCAATTGATATTGACACCTGGGTTCCAATTTGTTTAAAATCGCAAGCCTGATAAGGATGATTTGTAGCAATCAATGAGGAATCCATTACTATTTTATTTAAAGCAGGATCTGTTTTGCAATAGACCAGGTGTGCATTTTCATTCAAAGTTTGGATACGGTTTATAAACGTATTTAAGTAGGAATCAAGCGTAGGAAATACATTGAAATGGTCCCATGAAATCCCAGTAACTACCTGAATATAGGGATTAAAATGATCAAATTTAGATCGTTTGTCTAAACAGGAACTTAAGTATTCATCCCCTTCCACAATTGCAAACGGTGCATCTGAAATGGAGACCATCTTATGAAATCCTTCTAATTGAGCACCCACCAAATAGTCGAAGGGAATGTTGAGTTGTTTAAAAACATGCATGAGCATCGCCGTGGTTGTGGTTTTACCATGACTTCCAGAAATCACAATTTGCTTCTTTTCTTTAAACAAACCGCCAACATATTGTGGGAACGATTGGACAGGGATCCCTAATTGTAAGCTTCGGATTAATTCAGGATTATCAGCTTTAGCATGCATTCCGAGGATAACAAGGTCGATTTCAGGACTAATTTTTGACTCCTGCCATCCCTCCTCAGAGGGCATAATTCCCGCATCGGTCAATCTTGAAAGGGCAGGTTCGTATATTTGATCATCGCTTCCAGATACCTGATGTCCTAAATCATGCAATGCCAATGCTAGATTATGCATAACACTGCCTCCGATGGCAATTAAATGGATTCTTGACATTAAAGAAATTTATAATATGATGTAAACATAATTTAATTTTGTAAAATATTCTATCTTTGCTATCCGTTTTGGAAGTATTCCATCATTTCTAAACTGGTTAACATGAAAATTCAAAAAAAATCAAACATCATTCTGTGCTTAGCCGGATTAGCTATGCTTTCCCTGACTTCATGTAATAGAGGTTATGGATGCCCATATGACTTTTCCGCTTTAAAAACCGGGATCAATCATTTGACCGGCATAGTAGAGTTTGTTGTTGCATTTTTCTAAGTAGTAGGTAGAAAAATACAAGAACCAGTCTTAGTTTAAGGCTGGTTTTTTTATTGTAATGGGAGAACGACGTGTAATTCAAACAAACGATGGCAGTTCATCTGTAATAGACTCGTTCTTGAATGCCAGTTTCCATTCTGTACATGGGGCTCTCACTGAAAGCAATCATGTTTATATCAATTCAGGATTAAGCCAATTTCAAAATTCATTGGAACCGATTCGAATATTTGAATTCGGTTTTGGAACCGGATTAAATACATTCTTGAGTTTTATATTTGGCCATAAGCATGCTATTTCTATCGCATACACAGCAATTGATTCCCATATTCTGGAAAATGACTTGGTTTCCCAATTGGATTATCCAAAACATCCTTTGCTCCTTCCCTATTCCGATTCCTTTTTTTTGATTCATCAACAGGACTGGAACCAAACCATGCAATTAAGTCATGGTTTTAGTTTACATAAAATTAAATCAGATTGGAATGCCTATGTTCCGGATGAAATTAATGTTTATGATTTAGTGTTTTTTGATGCTTTTGGTCCTGAAGTACAGCCAGAATTGTGGGATATAAATTCACTGCAAAAGATTTATAGCATGATGAAACCAGGTGGTATTTTATGTACTTATTGTGCAAAAGGCTCCGTCAAGCGATTGCTAAAGCAAATTGGATTCGGACTCGAATCACTGCCCGGGCCTCCCGGAAAACGGGAAATAAGCCGGGCGATTAAATTGTAGTTCTTGTTTTTTTAAATATTATTTTTAGAACGCATTGCAATGCATATGATGTTATAATGCGATACAAAACGAATTTTATGAAATTCGCTTTGTTATTAATAGTTTTGTACAAAATATACTTTATGAGTTTAGATTCGATTTTAGGAGTTGGTTCTCGTGTTAAGCACCCGGCATTTGGAGATGGCGTTGTAATAACCATAGATGTTGCAGCTTACCAGGTTTGTTTTATGCAATTTGGAATTAAATTGGTTGGAAAAGATTATCATCAATGGGAAATTGTTGATCGAATAGAGCCAACTGAGGCAATTACGTTTACAGAAGCAGAAAAATCATTATCCAGAATCCTTCGCGCATGGTCTGATGTTTCTGAAATCACACCACTGGGAGATAAATGGAAAGGAGGCTTAATGATATTAAAGCCGGGAGAAGTTGGATTAAAAGAGAAAGAAATTCCAATTGATCAGTTTTTTCATAAAATCGTAATGCTCAGAGACCGTTTAAGGGTAATGGAACAACGTATTAATAGCAGTTTACTCACCGATGAAGAAAAAGTGAATCTTCAACAATATATTACCAGAATCTATGGTAGCCTCACAACCTTTAATGTATTATTTAGACATAAAGAGCATCAGTTTGTAGGCGAAAAAGGAGACAAAGAATGAATCTTGTAAGTTGTCTTTACTGCCTGGGGTGCTGCATTTTTATTTCATCTTGTATTTCAATTCCAAACCAACATACGAGCTTACCACCCGGGAATTGGAGAGGCTTAATCTATATCAATGAATACAGCAATGTCATTGTAACGGAAGGAAGGAAAGAAGTTATTTCCAGAGATGTTGCGTATGAAGAAAAGTCTTTGTTTATCCCTTTTAATTTTGAAATCAAAGAGGATTCATTGCATCAATTGCAAATGGTTGTAAAGAATGCAGATGAGCAAATTATATTTAACCAGATTGAAATTGGAAGAGATCCAAAAACAGGTGATGATACATTTCGAATCAATCTTGCTCCATATGATGCATGTCTAAAAGGTGTTTTTCAAGAAGATAAATTACGTGGATATTTTGTTGTACTTGACAAACCCAATTATTTTATGCCTTTTGAAGCGCATTATGGTCAAGTGCATCGATTTAAAAAACTGCCAAATCCCGTTTCAATAAACATCGGCGGCACTTACCAAGTCATGTTTACAGATACAACAGGCGATTCATTTGCAGCTATTGGAGAATTCGAACAGACTGGAACTAAGGTTAAGGGAACCTTTAGAACCGAAACCGGTGATTTTCGGTTTTTACAAGGGGAAATTGATTCTACTAAATTGATGTTATCTTGTTTTGATGGTTCCCATGCTTTTTTATTTAATGCAATAATGGAAGGTGATAGCTTAACAGGAAAATTCTATTCAGGAAAACATTATTATGCAAATTGGGTTGCACACAAAACTACATCACCTCGTTTACGAAGTGGAGATTCAATCAGTTTTGCAAAAATTCCTGAAAAGGAGTTTAAATTTAAATTTATGACTCCCGATTCTCAATGGATAAATTTTAATGATGAAGCGTACAAAGATAAAGTTAAAGTGGTTCAGGTATTAGGTTCCTGGTGTCCAAATTGCAGAGACGAATCTGAATTTATAAATAAATATATAAACAACTTTCCACAAGAAAATTTGAAATTTGTAGGATTAGCTTTTGAAAGAAAAGGAGATCCGCAAAAAGTTATGAATCGGATTGCTTCATACAGTAAAAGTTTGAAACTAAAATATCCAATTGCATATGGTGGTATTGCAAATAGAGATACTGCAGCCAATGTTTTGGGTAATTTGAATGGTATTTTTGCTTTTCCAACAACTTTATTTATCGACAAACGAAATTATATTTATAAGATTCATACCGGGTTTGATGGTCCTGCTACGTCTCAATTTGAAAATTATAAAAAGGAATTTCATGAAACCATCGAATTTTTACTTAATCAAAAATGAAGACCGTATTAATTACAGGAGCCAGTTCTGGTATAGGTAAAGCTTGTGCGCAGGTATTTGCGAAGGCTGGCGTTCAAAATCTTATCCTTTGTGGCCGCAGAATAGAACGTCTCAAAGCATTAAAGGAAGAAATACTAAATAATAATTCTTTAGAAATCCATATTCTTTCATTTGATATCAGATCCTTTACTGAATGTGAACAGGCATTAAACTCATTGCCTCAAGAAATGGACCCAATAGATGTGTTGATTAATAATGCAGGATTAGCCAAAGGATTGGATTATATACATGAAGGAAAGCTTGAGGATTGGGAGACCATGCTGGATACAAATATTAAAGGGTTGTTGTATATCACAAAATTGGTATCGGCTGAAATGGTGAACCGTAAATCAGGACATATAATTAATATTTGCTCAACTGCTGGAAAAGAAGTTTATCCAAAAGGCAATGTTTATTGTGCAAGCAAATTTGCTGTAGATGCATTGACAAAAGCCATCAGACAAGATTTAGTTTCATTTGGAATCCGTGTAAGTCAAGTTGCGCCAGGACATGTTGAAGAAACAGAGTTTGCCTTAAACCGTTTTGACGGAGATATTGAACGATCCAAGATATATAATGATTTCAATCCGTTAAAGGCTGAAGATGTTGCAGAAACAATTTATTTTATTGCAAGCAGACCAGCGCATGTCAACATACAGGATGTCCTTATGATGGGAACTCAACAAGCTTCTTCTACATTAATAGTTCGCAATGGCAGAACATTTGATGTTTAGAAACTTAAATACACCCTAGCAAACTATCGATTTTAAACGCATGTTCTTTCAAATTCCATTTGTATGAAAGGCAAGGTTAAAATTATTTCATCTATTATCTAAAATTGGAAATCCTTAAATTTTAATAGGATTTATATTTTAACAAAGCTTGAACTGCCCACCTGTTTATTGCCACGGTAACTAATAAAGTAAATTCCTTTATTAAATGATGAAATATCAATAGTCAAATCGCCTTCCTTTGATTTTACACCAAGCCACACGGATTGTCCAAATTGATTGCATATATTAATTTGCATAGCGGTGAGTAAGTTGGTATTTGAAATTGTTATTTTATTGCTAGCTGGATTTGGCATTATTGAAATAGACAAAGCAGGTAAATCATCCTTTGTTTTAACAAGGGTCCTTAAAATATTTTCTAATGGAAAACTCATGATTGATTTACCAAACGTACCAGCTATTAAAGTTTGCTCTGACTCGTTAATTTCTAAATCATAGACTTCAATATAAGGCATGTTGTCCCCTACCCGCAACCAGGTATTGCCAGCATCCACACTTGCATATACTCCAATGTGATTTCCAACAAAAAGAATTGAATCTTTATTATCAGGATACACCAAGAAATCATACACGGGTAAATTTGGCAAATCACCTTGTATGCTACTCCAACTCAAGCCATTGTTTGTCGATTTATAAACATATGCATTAAAATTATTGCCCCGGTGACCACTCAAGCTTGCATAAAATGTATTTGTATTTAGATACGATGTTTTTACGGAAGTAATATAGGCAGCGGGTAAATTGCTAGATACATTTGTCCATCCTTTGTCAAATTGCTTCGTCATCCATACGTTTCCGTTCACGGTGCCAGCAATTATTATGTTGCTATCAATGGGAGATTGATCTAAGGTGGTAATACTGGGACTGGACCTCGAAGGATACCGAGCAACGGATACCAAATTTGGACTGATTGCTGTCCATGCGGCAATGGTATCTATTGGGTTAACATAAATTTGACTTGATCCGGCAATGAGTTTTTGTGAATTAAATCGACTGATCATGTATGGGAAATCCCAATTTTTATTTCCGCCTAAGCCTCTGGTAAAACCTCTCCAGTCGCCATGATAATATTGTTGCAACGCACCATTTTGATATTCTGCATAAAATATGGTAGGATCTTCTTTGCCAAATGCCATTTGAAATCCATCTCCACCATAAATCCTGTCCCAATTACCAAGATTAAATTTATTTCCTGAAGTGGTGCCGTTGTCTTGCAATCCACCATAATATAAGTCTTGCTCGTGTAAATTGTAGCCAACCCGGTAGATTTGATTCGTAGGAATATCCTCTAGATCAATCCAGGTATTTGTTGCTTTAATGTATTTATACAAGCCTCCATCTGTTCCCAATAAATAATCCCCATTTTTATAAAAAGCCATTGCATGTTTGTCTGCATGTACATCCACGGATCCATTTCTTGGTGTGGGAATAATCCAATTAATTCCACCGTCGTCAGAATAAAACAATTCAATTGCCATAATATACAATGCATTTGGATCATCAGGTGCAACAGCAATGTTCTGAAAATACCATCCAAATCCTCCGGTATCCCCGCATTCAAGTCCGGAAGATGGTGCTAGAGATGGAAGTTCAGTCCAATTTTCACCCGTATCCGTTGATTTATAAATAGCAAATAGATTATTGGTTACTGAATTGTCGCATCGGTATGTTCTAATGTAGCGTGCATATAAAATATTTGGGTTGCTTTTCGAAATTGCAAGAGCGATACGACCATTTAAACTATCGGAAGGTAAACCGGAAGTTAGTTTTTTCCATGATTGACCTCCATTTACTGATTTGAATATTTGACCGTCTGGTCCGGATACAACGCCTCTATTATTTAAGCCCAATTTATTCCAGCTAACAGCAAACAAGGTTTGAGGATCATTCGGATGCATTACTAAATCTGTAATACCGCTAGAATCGTTTGTATAAAGTACTTTAATCCAATTTTGGCCACCGTCGGAAGATTTATAAATTCCTCGGTGTTCATTTTTTTGATAACTGTATCCTAGAGATGCAGCAAAAATCGTTTGAGGATTTTTATAGTCAACAATAACTTTTGAAATAATTCTGGTTTCACTCAAGCCAAGATGGATCCAGGTTTTACCATTGTCAATGCTTTTATAGATTCCATTTCCTTGTCCACAATAGAATCCACCGTTTGGATCTCCTGTACCGATATAAATAGTATTTGGATTTACTGGATCTATTTCTATACTGCCGATATATAAGTTTGATTCTTGGTCAAAAATTGGAGTCCAATTTTTTCCACCATCTAAAGTTCTGTAAGCACCCCCGTGAGAAAATCCAACGAAAATAATATTTTCATTTTGGGGATTCATCGCGATCGTGTTGATGCGGCCTCCCAGATTGCCGGGGCCTTGCGTGGTCCAATTTCCAGGAATTAAAACAGGAGCAGACCTGTTGAGATGAATAGAATTTTTAAGAAATTCAATTTCTTGTTCCCTCGCAGCCAAAAACGATGGAGTGGCTTCACCAACCTTATCCAGAAAATACAGATCATCTGGTGGAATCGTTTCTGCAGGTTGTGCATTCATTTCATTCACTTGCTTTTGAGTACAGGAATTACCTAATAAGACAATTCCTAAAAGGATAATTATATAATATCGCATTAGTTGCATTTATTGATTTAAAAAATCTTTGGATTGAGTTGCTTCAGAAGGTTTAATTCGGCCACTTACGACCAATCTAAATTCCCTGCGAACGCCAGCTTCTTCATATAATTTTTGTTCGAGTTCAGTTTCTGGAATCACTGTCGGAATAGATTTTGGTTTCATGGTCCGTTCATCCAATGCAACAAAGGTAAAAAAAGCCTGATTGGACTTATGTGCATGATTTTGTAAAACACCTCGTGTAAACACTTCAAGAAAAACTTCAACTGAAGTATTGAATGCCCTGGTGACGCTTGCTTTAATATTCACAACATCCCCTAATTTTATAGGCTCCTGAAATGTTAAATGATCTACTGAAACAGTTACAACATGAGCTTCGCAATGTTTTGCAGCACAAATAGCTGAAGCGATATCCATCCATCTCATTAAGTTACCGCCCATCAAATTTCCCAATACATTTGTATCGTTGGGTAAGACCAATTCGTTCATTTCTGTAAGAGATTCTTTTACCGTTTTAGTTTGTTCTATCATGAAATTATATTAAGATTAAAATGCTTGACAAAGTAATGGATAAATATGACTTTAACTTCTTCAAGTTGGACAATACGTCCTAATTCACGTGATAATGAAGTGACTTCTTTTTGTTGTGGATCAATGCCACAAGGTATTATGTAATTAAAATAATTTAAATCCGTATTGATATTAAAAGCAAGTCCATGCAAACTGACCCATCGACTTAGATGAACGCCTATTGCACAAATTTTACGGGGTTTTTTATCAGGTTCAACAATCCAAACACCGGTTAGTCCATCAATTCGACAGGATTTTACTCCAAATTCCGAAAGGACATCCATGACCGTTTGTTCGAGTAATCTGACAAATTTATGGACATCCGTAAATAAATAGTCCAAATCAAGGATTGGGTAGGCTACCAACTGACCTGGGCCGTGGTAGGTGATGTCTCCCCCTCTGTTAATCCTATAAAATTTAGCCTGAATTGCATCCATTTCATGTTCTGCCTGCAATAAGTTGGATTCATCTCCAGATTTACCCAAGGTAAATACATGTGGATGTTCACAAAGCACCAAACTGTGGCCCGGGAAGGTTTCAGGCTGATTTCGTTTAATAAATATTAGTTTTTCATGAAGTTCGGTTTGATATTTCCAGGTATAATCATATTCAGAAAGACCTAAATCAATAACCCTTAATGCATGGCTTAAATTTGTTAAAATATTTTGATTATCAGGCAAGTAGTAGTATTTTTGATTAAATTTCTTATTATGAGAGCGAATTTACTGTTTAAAGCTATAATTCTCGTTTTAATTCCATTGTTTGCAGCTGCAAAAAAAGCACCTGATTTTGCAGTTACCGATCACAACAATAAGGTTCATAAATTATATGAAGATTATCTTAATAAGGACAAAGTAGTTGTAATAAAGTTCTTCTTTGTTGGATGTCCTCCATGTGCTTCAATTGCTCCGTACGTTCAATCTGCTTATGTTAGATGGGGTGCTGGGAATGGAAGAGTCCAGTTTTTTGAAATCAGCACCATGAAAGGGGACAATAATGCACTGATTAAAGGGTATCAGAATGGCAAAGGGCTCACATTTCCGGGGGTTGGTACTGATGGGGGTTCGCAAGCAGCCAGAGACCCCTATACCTCAGGATCTTTTGGCCCATGGTATGGAACCCCGACATTTGTGGTGATTTCACCGGATGGTGAAGTCAATTACAATGTGAATGTATCTATTGGTGACCAAAGCCCCTTGGATACTGCAATCGCCAGAGGGCTTCGGGTGAGTCATTCAGGAGGCGGATGTACCAAGGCTTTTTCAGTCAAAACTGTTACAGCAATTAAACCTGAAACCTATTATTTAGTGGATCTTCTAAATGGAAATCCAGCCCATGAAGTAAAAACAGGCATATACAATTGTGAATTTGCTTTGCCGTCAATTACAGATGGGTTTTATGTTATCCCTCAGATGAATCAGACTGACGACCCACTCAACGGTGTTACCACAGCTGATATCGTGCATATTCAAAGACACATCCTCGGATTGCAGCAATTAAATAATCTGCAACGTGCTGTTGCAGATGTAAATGCTTCCAGTACAATTACTGCAGCCGATGTTTCTGAAATCAGAAAACTTATTCTTGGTGTAACTACAGGATTTTCAAAACTCAATAAAACATTTGAAATTGTTCATAATCCTAAAGCAAAATCGGGTCCGATTACGGATCGGGTTTTATTGGATGATCTAGTAAGTGGTGCTGCGATTAATGAATTTGGAGTTGGTAAATTTGGAGATGTATCAGGAGCCAATTTATTTCAAAATGAGAATCTGGAAATCCGGGCAAGCCTTCAAGTGGATTTTTTAGTTGAATCTAACCGATTGGCCGATGGAACTTATGAACATCGTTTTTTTGCAGAAAAGGACTATAATCTTACTAGTTTTCAGTTTGAAGTTTCTGGTAAAGACGGCAATCTAATTAATTGTCTCCCCTCCTACTTGTTGAAACCTGAGCAATTTAAATCAAATACGAAAATTGGTCCCGGAGCCATTCGCTTTTTATGGAATTCCCAAACACGTTCTACGCTCATGCCTGCATATGAACCTTGGTTTTCAATTATTACAAAAAATGTCGATCGTTTGAAACCCAGTCACACTGGAGGATTTAGGTATGAATTTATATTTAATGACTTTAGTGAATTTACAGATCTTGTAACTGTAAACTATGTCCATACTGCTTTACCTGGTACCAATGTAGAATTGTATTACAATCAATTAAGCGAACTTACAATCAGTTCAAACGAACATATTCTTGGATATACATTGTTAAATTTAAATGGGAACTGTTTAAAATCAGCAACATTAAAGGTGCCTGTAAAACAAGAAATTATTTCATTACCCTTTGTGCAAGCAGGTATTTATTTTATTTCGATCCAAATGCAAAATGGTGCAAAGATTACAAAACGATTTTTGAAATACTAAAAAACGTTTTGTATAATTTTCAATTATAGAAAAAGAAATTTATTGTTCTTCTTCTACCCCATTTAATTTTAATAAGTTGATTGGATTCGGGTTTAAATTTTTAATATGATTTTGAACGAACCAGGCGGTTTGATCATAAAATAAAAATATAACTGGCGCCTCATCAATTAATATCTTATCCATTTCCTGATAATACTTTAATCGGTTATTTTCATCCGTTTCCTGAATCGCTTTTTCATAAAGTCTGTCATAAGCAAGATTCTTAAATCTTGTGTAATTTGGTGGTGCAGGGTTTTTGCTGTAGAACACAGTAAGAAATGATTCTTCATCTGGATAATCAGCAATCCAGGATGCCCTGAATATCTGATATTCTGAAAGTCTCATTTTTTCTCTTAATGTAGCTGTTTCAGCCAGTTCAATTCGAACAGGTATTCCAACTTCTTCCCATTGCTTTGCGACATAGGTAATTAAATCCACATAATCCTTATTAGTATGTATGACCAATTCAGGAAAATTCTTTTTATTGGAATAACCTGCTTCATTTAGTAACCGTTTAGCCTTTTCCGGATCGTATTGAAAACCTATGACTACTTTAGGGTCATAAGAAGGCAATCCCTTTGGAATAAATCCGCTGGTTGCAGGTGTACCAATACCAAATTTTAATAATTGAATCATGGACTTACGATCAATGGCATAATTCAAAGCTTGCCGCACTCGTTTGTCCGAAAGTGGATGATTTTTATTAATTAGCTCAAAATTAAAACCTAGGTATTCCGTATTTAAAAAATCGCCTTTTAATAATTGCAATTTACTTTTAGTATCATCTCGAAGATTGCCTGTTTTATCTACCAATTGAAATGCATAAGCAGATTGTAATCCTGAAAAAAAATCAATTTCATTTTTAAGAAATTCCAGATAGGCCGTATTTCGATCTTCCATAAAACTAATCCGAATGCCATTTAATTTAAATGAATCCGATTCAAAATAGCCAGGATTTGAAGCCATAAACAATCCCTTTCGATCCAACCATTTAATTAATCGAAAGGGGCCGGTTCCAACAGGATTTTTATATAAATTCTTTCCATAATACGATTGGGCTTCTGGTGGAATAACACTGCAATATTGCATTGTGAGCAACTTAAGAAATGGTGCAAACGGTGATTTCAATCGAATCGACAAGATGCTATCGTTGATTGCTTCAATTCCTTGTATGGTATCTAATTTGTCTTTAAATATCCATGATCCCGGAGAACTTAAATTTGGGTCCAATAATCTATTGAAACTAAAGACTACATCAAATGCAGTTACCTGTCTGTTTACTCTATTCTTAAAACAACTATCTTCAATAAAAAAAACATCTTGCCTTAAGGTAAATAAATAATGGAGACCGTCATCAGAAATTTTCCATGATTTTGCTAATTCAGGTTTTAATTTCATGGAATCATCCAAATCTACCAATTGGTTAAACAAGTGATCCACGGCCCAAATGTTGTTTTGTGTTTTAGCGAAAGCCGGATCCAGTGAGTTTATGTAATTTACTTGATTGTAATGAAAAACAGCCGTCGCTATTTTTTTTGATTGTTGTTCACAAGCAACGAATGATAGAAATACCAGAAAAATGCCTACTTTAAAATGCACTGAATTCTTCAATAAATTTTTCAAGCCTGTTTGCATTTTTTGGATTTTCATCCCAAAGATCCAATACTTTAACTATACTTGGGAAATAAACAAATCCAGGATATATTACCATCTTTAAATACCTGCAAACAGCCATAAAATGATCAATTCCCCGGACATTGCCATTAATTCCATCTGAGACACCAATAAAAGCTGCTTTCTTAAACTTATAGCTTTCTGCTGCTTTTCGGATACTAAATGTATCAATCCACCATTTCAAAAAACCTGGAAAACTGCCATTGTATTCAGGAATGACAAAAATGAATTTTTCAGAAGGAATTAATATGGAATCCTGAAAATTAACCAATTCAGAGTCATTTTCAAGAGATTTATAAGGAGCTTGTTTTGATAATAATTCAGTAAAGTCTTCCAAATTAACAAAACGGTGCTCCACATGCATTTTTGTCATAATCCCGCATAATTTTTTACTTATTTCTAACGTGGCACTTCCTTTTCGGTTGGTTCCTGAAATCACTAAAATGGACATAATTAGATTAACGAGTGTGCAATACAATAGTTCATGAATTTAAAATCCCTGATAATTTGACGTAGGTTTGCGGAAACTTCCTAAAATGAAAATTCACTATTACGGCCATTCCTGTTTTTTAATTGAAGTCAAAGGGAAAAAACTCTTGTTTGATCCTTTTATTGCAGGCAATCCATTGGCTAAAGACATTGATATTCAAGAGATTAAGCCTGATTACATTTTTTTAAGCCATGGGCACGGAGATCATATTGGGGATGCCATTGCAATTGGCCTTTCATCAAATGCTGCTGTAATAGGGACTTTCGAGGTTGTTTCATGGTTAGAAAATCAAGGTTTAAGAGGATATCACATGAATACGGGCGGGAAGCGAAATTTTGATTTTGGAACCGTCAAAATGGTAAACGCCATTCATTCCAGTATGTTGCCAGATGGCACTTATGGGGCCAATCCTGCTGGATTTGTTGTTTATGATACTGAATATTGTTTTTATTTTGCAGGGGATACGGCACTTACACTTGATATGAAATTAATTCCAATGATGTGTCCACCGCTTGAATTTGCAATCCTGCCAATCGGTGATAATTTTACAATGGGTTACGAAGATGCAGTTTTAGCTGCAGAATTTTTACAGTGTGATAAAATCATAGGTTGTCATTTTGATTCTTTTCCAGTAATTGCAATAAATCATGAAAAAGCAATCCAGGCTTTTGCTGTAAAAAATAAAAAATTAGTATTGCCCGCTATCAATCAACCGGTTCAAATTTAAGATGGGAAAAGTCATTGCGATCGCAAACCAAAAAGGAGGTGTTGGAAAAACAACAACTACTATTAATCTGGCTTCTTGCATTGCCATATTAGAAAAAAGAGTTTTGATTGTTGATGCAGATCCTCAAGCAAACAGCAGTTCTGGAACTGGAGTGGATGCTGAACAATCTAACCTCAGTCTTTATGAATGCATGATCAATGATTTGGATCCTCACCAGGCTATTGTAGAAACAGATACCCCTAATTTGTTTTTATTGCCGAGTAATATTGATTTGGTAGGTGCGGATATTGAGTTGGTTAATATGACAAATAGAGAGCGTGTATTAAAACACGTAATCGACCAGGTAAAAGATGAATATGATTTTATATTTATTGATTGCTTGCCTTCTCTGGGATTGTTGACAATTAATGCATTGACTGCAGCGGATTCAGTAATTATCCCTGTCCAATGCGAATTATTTGCATTAGAAGGACTTTCAAAAATAAAAAATACGATTGAATTGGTAAAAGGCGCATTGAATCCGGAATTGCAAATTGAAGGTGTCTTATTAAGTATGTATGATAAGCGTTTGCGACTTTCAACCATGGTAATTCAGAATATCCGGGAAAATATTCATCTACCGGTATTTGAAACGATCATTCATAGAAATTCAAAAATCTCTGAAGCTCCTTTAGTTAAAAAACCGGTTGTATTGTATGATGCCAACAGTAAAGGAAGTCACAACTTTTTAAATCTGGCAGATGAATTCATGAGAAAAAATCAGCAATAAATGAGTCAGAAAAATGAATTAGGCAAAGGCCTTCGCGCTTTGTTATCAAATATTAACTCTGATCAGGGTCAAAAAACGGCAACACCTGCAAGTACGGCTATTAATACAATTAATATAATTCCAATAGATCAAATTGTAGTCAATAAGCAACAGCCACGCCATGTATTTGAAGAAGATCTCATTAAAGAGCTTGCAGATTCCATTAAGACTTACGGACTGATTCAACCGCTTACCGTTCGAAAAATTAATGTCAACGAATATCAGATTATAAGTGGTGAACGAAGATTCAGAGCTTCTCAACTTGCTGGATTAAAAGAACTGCCAGTTTATATTCGTACAGCCAATGATAATGAAATGTTGGAACTGGCTTTGGTCGAAAATATACAGCGGGAAGATTTAAATCCAATTGAAATTGGAATTTCTTATCAACGATTATCTGATGAATGTGGTTATACCCAAGAACAATTATCAGAACGTATTGGGAAGAAACGCAGTACAATTAGTAATTATGTTAGGCTTTTGAAGCTTCCATTGGATATTCAATCAGCATTGAAAAACAAAACATTGTCCATGGGGCATGCACGGGTGATTGCTGGTGTAGATGATTTGATTGTTCAAATGCAATTATTTAAAGACATTCAATCAAAAGATCTTTCTGTAAGAGAAACGGAGCGAGCAATACAATCGTTTGCAAAAACAAATGCAAGGAGACCGGTAAAAGCTCCCGTTAGCAATAGTAATGCACAAATTAAAACTTTGGAAGATCGTTTAAGTGCTAAGTTTGGATATAAAGTTCAAATCAAACGGAATGCTACCGGAGATGGCCAAATAATAATAAAATTTAAAGACGATCGTCAACTAAATGATTTGTTAGATCGAATGGAAGAATAAATTTTAGATGAAGTATTTAATCATTTTCTTTACAGTCATTGGAAGTGTTTGTAGTGCACAGGAATCAGCAGATAGTTTGTCTAAGGTTCAGGAAAAATCTCCGGGTGTTTTTTCTGTATTGTTTAAGGGTAAACCAGGGAAAGCCCTGGCGTATTCGCTTATGTTACCAGGTGCAGGTCAGGTATATAATAAACGAATCTGGAAGGTCCCAATAATTTATGCTGGGTTTGGTGCTTTAGCATATGCGGTTTCATTTAATACAAAGCAATATCGACGTTTTAATGATGCATATATTATGCGAGTTGATTCAATGGAGGCATCACTGGATGAATTTCAAGGCATACTCAGCTTATCCGGTATAAATAGTTATCGTCAATTTTATGATAAAAATTTGCAATTGAGTTATATTGGGATTGGAATCCTGTATTTATTGACGGGAATTGAGGCATTTGTAGACCGTCATTTGCAAGAATTTGATATTTCAAAAGATTTAAGTTTCAAATACCAATTGGATCCATTCAAAGGACAAGGTCAGGTTAGTATAATTTGGGCACTTAAATGATTACATCCAGCCTAATAATTTAGCAAATTTCAGCATTTCAGCTTGATTGCTGAGTTTAAGTTTACCAGTTAGGATCGCCATCATCGGATTTAATTCTCCTTTAAATACTTTTTTTAAATCTGCAGCTTGAGCCTTGATTGTACAAGAAGCAGTGCCAACTAATCCGGATTGACTGATCATTTTACCATTTTCAACGATTACGGAGACCTGACCTCCCCCTTCGCCTTCCAGATCAAAATGAAAACAGGTATTCATTCCTTCCAATGCAAGCGCATTTACTTTGTTAGGTAAATTCATTAAAAAATCAAAGGTTTCCATCGTTTAATTTAAATTGTTTAAAATCAGATTATTACTAGAATTTACATCGAGCATTTTATTTTCAGGATCAATTTGGATAGATTTTATTGATTCAATCGATGCGTCAATGGTAAACTCATAATATGGATTTACCCAACTCCATTCTTTTAGTTGGACAACATTCATGTTTCCTTCAAAGGGCTTTGTACCCAACATTAAATTGAGTGGTATATAATACAAGGTGTTTGAAGCAGATTTGAACTCTACCCTAACTTCAATGGGCATTGGAAAAAGACCAATTCGCTTCAACCTACAAATTGTTTTAGAATCTTTCACATAAAGGCTGTCAATTGAATAATCCATTGTTTTAGTTGAATAAACATAGTATTCTTTAAACCAATCTAATTCCATTCCAGAAACTTTTTCCATTTCTCTAAAAAAATCATTTGGATTTGGGTGACGAAATCTCCACCGCCAATAATAATTAAGCATGCCTTGTCTGAATGCAGTTTCGCCAATAATATATTTTAATTCAACAAGACAAAGGGCTCCTTTGTTATAGGACTCCTGTCCATATGCTGTATTTGTGCTGTAATGGTCTGCATGGGTGCTTAAACTTTCTTCCCTACCCGAATTTATAAAATCAATGTAGTTGTGAATTGTTTCGCGATGAGGATCAGCTACAAATTGGCCAGGAATAAGATTTAATTTCTTAAGGTGATTTATAACTTCTTCTTCAGCAAACGATGCGAACCCTTCATCCATCCAGGGATAAAGACTTTCATTTGTTGCCAACATCATTTGATACCAACTGTGCATCAATTCATGAATTGATACCCCAACTAAACTTATCAGCGGTCTGTTTCCTGTAATTAATGTGGCCATCGGATATTCCATGCCGCCATCTCCTCCCTGAATAAATGAATAACCGGAATATGCATAGGGGCCAAAATTCGTTTCAATAAATTGCAATGCGGAATCAATAATAACGGGTAAAGCAGACCATGCATCTTTTGTTTTATCATTTTCCTGATATAAAAAATGAAGTTTGCAGTTATTCTTTCTCGTATAAATTTTATGTGTATAATCTCGGTCAGCTGCCCAGACAAAATCATGTACATTTTCAGCTATAAAATGCCATGTTTTTGAATTTCCTTTTGATTCATCTGAAGAATATCCGCAACCAACATTCTCAGGATTTTGTAATAAACCGGTTGCTCCGATACAAAATTCAGAATCCATTTTAATGGTAACATCAAATCGTCCCCAGGGGCCATAAAACTCTCGAGCCACATAAGGTGGTGTGTGCCACCCTTGTTCATCATAATTGCACAATTTTGGATACCATTGTGCCATTGAATAATCAATGCCTTCCTTATTGTTTCTGCCAGATCTTCGAATTTGTACGGGAACCTGTGATTTAAATTCGATTTCAATTGTAGCAGAATCTAAGGGATAAATTGGTTTGTTCAATTCGACTTGAAGTATCGTTCCATGAATACTGAACTTTAATTTTTTGTTTTCTTGCTGTACGCATTTAATGTCATGATATCCTATTTCATCAGAAGTTAAAGATGCAATTCGTTTTCCAATTCTTGGATCGGGATCAATAATGTTCCGTGACCTGATATCCATGTCGCTACCGGGTTGAAATGCATTAAAATATAAATGGTAGTATAGTCTGGTCAGTGTGTCAGGACTGTTATTGTATAAAGTGAGATATTGATTCCCTTTTAATTGATGATTTTCAGAATCTAATTCTACAGACATTGTGTAATTTACCTGCTGTTGCCAGCGATACGATTGTCCATTGCCCAATTCACTTACTATCAATAAAGCTATCAATAAAACAAATTTCATATGATTTAAATTAAAGTATTAGGAGGAGAAATCCATTTCATTTTATAAAAAATAATTACAAACAATAAGAGAATTATAATATATTCAGTTAATCCCAGAGGAACATTTATTCTATCTATAATAAATAGGGATTCTGTTTTTAGTGCGGAGGCATTATAATTTACAAAAACTGCTGCGAAAAAATTATTGGCAGCATGAATGCCTATTGGGATTTCAAGTCCATTGCCTAGGATTGCAAATGCACCTAAAAATACTGCGGCTATAAAATAAATTAAAAACATTGGGATAAAACCGTATTCAGTAAATTCCGGGTTGCTAATATGCAGACTAGCAAAAAGCAAACTGCTAATCACCAATGCAACAACTGGCTTTGTTTTTTTCCAACTTGAAAGTGCTTGAAGTATATAGCCTCTAAGAATTATTTCTTCTGCAGCTGATTGTAATATCAACAGACTAACAGCAACAAGCAAAAGAGCAATAAAATTTAAAATATCAAATTGAAAAGAATACTTTTGGTTAAAAAAGAAGTAATTGATTAGTTCAGCTAAGGAATTTAGGATTAAAAAAATCACAAAGGTCACCAGTGCTCTTTTGAAACCGAATTTATTAGTTGAGGTAATAAAACTTATAATAGGTCTTTTGTGTATATAAGAAGAAAGAAGGAGAAATAATACAAGCACATAGCTAAACGAACTTAACTGAATGGCTAAAATGACATTTCTGTTTTGAATTTTAGAAAATATTACGTCTAAAGGAATAAACAAAGCGCTTAAGCTTAAGCAAATCAATATTAATCCAGTAAAGCTCATTAAATAGAATACTGGCTGGAATCGTCCCGCCCGCCCTAAAAGTAGAAATGAATTATCCTGGGTATTCATAGCAGACCACAAAAATAACCAATTCATGTCTTGTATTGATTAAGGGTTTTGTATTTTTACCGTATGAATGCTCGTTTTACAAACCATCCTTTAAACCTATACTTAGGCCTGGCTTTGATTTTGATTATCAGCAGGTTAGTACCCCATCCCCCAAATTTTACTGCAGCAACAGCTGCAATTGTATTTGCGGCGGTAAGTTTGAGAAGCTGGATGTCCCTGTTTGTCATCCTTCTTTCATACTGGATTGCTGATTTGGTAATAAATAATTTCATGTATTCAGCGAGTTCATTCCAATGGATTACTCCAGGCTTTTATTGGATCGCCATTCCAATTTTGGTCTCCTTTGCAATTATTAGATTTAGCAATTCTAAGAATATGGACCCATTGGCCATTTTTAAGAATTCATTTGGGGCATCCGTTCTTTTTTTTATAATTAGTAATTTGGGTGTTTGGCTGCACTCTGTAAATTATTCAAAAGATCTCAATGGCCTTTCTGTTTGTTATATTAATGCTATTCCGTTTTTTGGCAATGAATTGGCAGGAACATTATTTTACACCAGTCTTATTTATTGCATTTATTGGTTGACAAATTCTGATAAACACCTTGCAACTAAAACCGCCTGATACAGAAAGCAGTTTAAAAGAAGGCATTGATTTTTATATAGATCAGGGTAATTTCGTTTTTACAGCGACGTATTTATTAAAACGCAATCATTGTTGTGGTTCGGGTTGCCGGCATTGTCCTTATGAAAATCCAAAAAAGCCAGAATAATTTAATGCGTTCTAATAAATTCCAAACGATGTGAAGCCAGTGAATGGTTTAATTTGGACCCGTTGTATACTTGTTTCCCATTAACAAAAGTCGATAATATTTTACCCTTTAATTCAATTCCTTCAAAGGGCGACCAAGCACATTTATATAGCAAATCATCTTTTTTTACGTGGTAGTTTTCATTAGGATTTATCAGCACTAAATCCGCATAATATCCTTCTCTTAAATATCCTCGGTCTTTTATCTGAAAGCAAATCGCAGGGTTGTGGGCCATTTTCTCTACAATAAATGGTAAATCCCAATGGGTGCGTTCGGCTAATTTCAGCATGATTGAAAGACTGTGTTGAGCAAGAGGTAATCCCGACGGAGCCTGAAGATAGGTTCCTTGCTTTTCTTCCCATGTATGAGGGGCGTGATCTGTAGCTACTACATCAATTTGTGAATTTATTAATGCGTTTGCAATGGCTTTTGAATCTTCAAATTCCTTAATTGCAGGATTGCATTTTATTAAGTTTCCCAATTCATTATAATGATTAGCATTAAAATACATATGATGTACACAGGCTTCTGCCGTAATTCTTTTATCTTCCAGCTTCATTGCGGAATCAAACAAAAGGCATTCTTCCTTTGTAGAAATATGTAAAATATGCAAGCGAGTGTTGTGTTTCTTAGCCAGTTCGATAGCAAATGAACTGGAGTTTAAACATGCTTGTCTATTTCGGATATTAGGATGTTCTGTTACTGGTATTAAATCTCCATATTTGTCTTTAGCCAACTTTAAATTAGCCTGAATGATGGCCTCATCCTCACAATGGGTAGCAATTAATACGGGAGCATTTTTAAATAAATTTTCCAAAACCTTTACGTTGTCAACAAGCATATTTCCGGTTGACGAGCCCATAAACACTTTAATGCCACATACTTTGTTATAATTTACTCGTAAAACTTCCTCCAGATTATCGTTTGATACACCCATAAAGAAAGAGTAATTGGCAAAAGAATGCTCCTTTGCAATTTGGTATTTGTCTTCCAAAAGTTCTTTAGTCAATGCATTCGGTATGGTATTAGGCATTTCCATGAAACTGGTGATGCCACCTGCAACTGCCGCTGCTGATTCCGTGGCAATCGTTGCCTTATGTGTTAAGCCAGGTTCTCTAAAATGAACTTGATCATCAATGCAACCCGGTATTAAAAATTGCCCTTTGGCATCTAAAACAGTTGCATCAGGTTGTGAGATATCTCTGTCAATTCGTTCAATACGTTCACCATGAATTAGCAGGTCTTTTGCCTCAATTTTGCCCTCATTGACCAGTTGGGCGTTCTTTATTATTAATTTATTCATAATTATCCTAATAGTTCGTCAAAATTGACCCGATGTATTCAAAGCTTTCCGAATTTCGCTAAAATTTTTTCATGGATTTCATTCCATCTCAATTTAAGATTGGCATTTTAGGAGCCGGGCAACTTGGCAAAATGCTTGCTCAAGAGGCATCTAAGCTCGATTTAAACATCCATTTTCTGGATAAAGATAAAAGTTTCCCCGCGGCTAAAGTATGTCCAAATTTTACAGAAGGTGATTTTACAAACTACGATGATGTTCTGAATTTTGGTCGTCAGATGCAAGTAGTAAGTATTGAAATTGAACATGTAAATACAAAGGCTCTCCATCAACTGCAATCAGAGGGTATTCAGGTATTCCCTCAAGCACCGTTATTGGATTTGATTAAGGATAAAGGCTTGCAGAAATTATTTTACAAAGAACACCATTTTCCTACAGCACCATTTCAGCTTTTTCAAAGTAAATCTGCTTTACTTGAAGCAATATCTGATTCAAAGATCAACTTTCCGTTTGTAGTTAAATCCAGGACCGGTGGTTATGATGGTCGTGGCGTTGTAATTATTCATTCAAGCACGGATTTAGATTTAATATTAAATGAACCTTGCCTCGTTGAAGAATTGGCTCCAATTGAAAAGGAGCTAAGTGTTATTGCCGTTAGAAATCAAGATGGATCCTGCATGATTTACCCAACGGTTTCAATGGATTTTCATCCCTCAGCCAATTTGGTTGAATTCTTAATCTGTCCAGCAACCATCCCGACAGAAATTGAAGCCAATGCCAAAGCATTGGCAAAACGATTGGTCGATCAGCTTGGAATTGTAGGTTTGCTTGCAATTGAAATGTTTTATTTAACCGATGGGACTATCTGGATTAATGAAATAGCACCTCGCCCTCATAACAGTGGTCATCACACACTTGATAATGGTGCAACAAGTCAATTTGAAAATCATCTCAGAGCCTTGTGTGGATTGCCTTTGGGAGAAACCAATTATAAAGAAATTGCCGTAATGATTAATATACTGGGTGAAGATCCTTATACAGGTCAAGCCATTTATCATAATTTAGATCAAGTTCTGGCTATACCGGGTGTACATGTACATCTATATGGAAAAACAGAAACCAGGCCCTTTAGAAAAATGGGCCATGTGACCATAACTGGAAATGATCTGGAATCTTGCCTTGAAAAGGCTAATTTTGTAAAACAATATTTTAAAGTGATAGCATGAAAAAAGCCTTGGAAGTAGGAATTATTATGGGTTCAGACAGTGATCTGATGATTATGAAAGAAGCCGCTAAAATTTTTGACCAATTTGGGGTCAGTTATGAAGTTAGAATTGTTTCTGCACATAGAACACCTGAACATATGATGGAATATGCAAAAACAGCTTTAAGCAGGGGTTTAAAATTAATCATTGCTGGTGCAGGTGGTGCCGCACATCTCCCGGGTATGATAGCATCTTCAACCACCCTGCCTGTAATTGGGGTACCAATAAAATCCAGTAATTCATTGGATGGATGGGATTCGATATTAT
Source organism: Saprospiraceae bacterium (assembly GCA_016714025.1). Taxonomy (NCBI): domain Bacteria; kingdom Pseudomonadati; phylum Bacteroidota; class Saprospiria; order Saprospirales; family Saprospiraceae; species Saprospiraceae bacterium. The sequence continues at coordinate 2,507,629 of JADJOB010000002.1, forward strand.
CTATCTTGCAAATGCCCAATGGGGTTCCTGTAGCCACAGTGGCATTAAACGCTGCTCAAAATGCGGGTTTATTGGCTTGTAGCATTTTAGCCATTTCTAATTCAGAATTAAGGGATAATCTTGCAGTTTACAAAGAGAATATGATCGATATGGTTCTGGGCAAAGACCAGGCTGTCAATGAACGGTTTCGCTAAAAGAAACTGCGAATAATTGTTCTGAATTCATTGGGAATTAGGCTGGCTCCGCCTACCAGGACCCCATCAATAGCTGACATTTGGGCTAAATCCATGGCGTTGGAAGCTTTGACACTGCCTCCATATATAATTCGAATTTGAAGTGCATGCTCATTTCCCCATTGTCCTTGTATCCAACCGCGAATCTGTTGATGCATATGCTGAGCTTGTATAGGACTGGCCGTTAAACCGGTTCCAATAGCCCAAATGGGTTCATAGGCAATGACCATTTTATTTAGATCAATTTGGGAAATGGAATCCAGGTCGGTTTGTAATTGATTCAATACATAATTCCATTCTTCACCTGATGTTCTTTGGGTCAATGGTTCACCACAACAATAAATAACAGACAAGCCTGAATCTAATGCCATCCGTATTCTTTGTTTAATGCTTTCCGGAGCATCCAATCCCCTGCGTTCGCTATGCCCAATAATTACATAATCACAGCCCAGATCAACCAGCATGCTAGCTGAAACTTCGCCAGTATAGGCCCCTTTATCAGCAAAATGGCAGTTTTGAGCACCTAATTTTATGCCTGATGCCCTTATAGAAGCCAATCGATCTAAATGAGTGAAAGGTGCACAAATAGCGATTTCAATGGCTTCATTAATTAGTCCTTCTGTTAAATCAATGGCCAAAGGCAAGGCCTCTGTTGGCTTCCCATACATTTTCCAATTAGCGGCCACAAGGGGTCTCCTTATTTGTGATACCATATTCAAATTTAATAATTCTTTAAAATCAGGCCTTTTATTAGTACTATTTTAGCGTTTCAATATCTTGCAGGCTTTCCTTTATGAATGAACCAATACATACCGTAAATTTTGAATATATCGACCGCGATATCAGTTGGTTAGATTTCAATTACAGGGTTTTACAAGAAGCCAAAGATAAATCCGTCCCGCTTTTAGAACGTTTAAAATTTTTAGCAATTTATTCATCCAATTTGGGTGAATTTTTCAGAATTCGAGTGGCTCACCACAGGAATTTAAAAAAATTAGGTAAAAACACTAAGAGCCAATTGGACTATAACCCCAGTAAATTGCTTAAACAACTCTATTTAATCGCTAATAAACAATTGAATGAGTTTAATGACATATTTGAAAATCAGATAATTCCGGATCTTCGAAAACACAACATTTACCTTCTATCTCAATTAGAAATTACCAAAGCCCAAGAGCAATTTCTGGATGTGTATTTTAAAGAAAACCTGCTGCCCTTTGTTCAGCCTGTATTATTAGTTGGAAATAAAGTAAAACCGTTTCTTAATAATTCAGAATTGTATTTAACAATCATGCTTGAGGATAAAGATGCGGAAATTAAAAATCACCAGTTTGGAATCGTTAAAATTCCTTCAGATCATTTACCTCGATTTATTGAATTGCCATCTGAAAAAGGGAGACACGATATTATTTTATTAGACGAAATCGTACGTTATTCCTTAAAATGGTTGTTTCCAGGTTTTCATGTTATTAATTCATATTCAATTAAAATCACTAGGGACGCCGAACTCTATATTGAAGATGAATTTAGCGGGGACTTGATGGATAAAATTAAAAAAAGTCTGATCAAAAGAAATATAGGTCCGGCATCCCGTATGGCGTATGATGATGCCATGCCAAAGGAAATGCTGGATTATTTTCTACAGCTGCTTGAAATTCAAAAGGGAGATTTAACACCCGAAGGACGCTATCATAATAATTTTGATTTTATTCATTTTCCGGATTTTGGTAAAAGAGAATTAAAAAATAAATCGCTAAAAGCCATTGAATACAAGCCTCTTTCAGATGCAGACACCCTGTTTGAGAATATAAGTCGCAACGAACATTTATTGTGCTTCCCTTATCATAATTACGAGCCGGTAATTTCATTTTTTGAACAAGCAGCGAAGGATCCGGATGTAACCCAGATTAAAATTACCCAATATCGGGTTGCAAAGAAATCCCGAATTATGGATGCGCTGAAATTGGCTGCATCTGAAGGTAAAAGTGTATTTATATTTATCGAAGTTAAAGCTCGATTTGATGAAGCTGCTAATCTGGCTTGGGGTGAAGAAATGGAAAAGCAAGGGATTAAAGTCCGATATAGTTTTCCAGGTTTAAAAGTTCATGCCAAGATGGCCATGGTTTCAAGAAAGGAAAACGATGATATTCAACAATATGTATACCTGTCAACGGGTAATTTTCATGAACAGACTGCGAAAATATATGTTGATTACGGATTTTTTACAAAAGATGAAGCTATCACAGCAGAGGTAAATCGATTGTTTGGATTTTTAGAACATATCAAATTACCGAGTTTACCATTTAATCATTTGTTGATCGGTCAATTTAATTTGAATGATGAAATTCATCAACTGATTGCATTCGAAAAAAGTCAGGCACTTGAAGGAAAAAAAGCACGTATTTTATTGAAGTTAAATAGTCTTCAGGATACTGAAATGATAAATTTGTTGTACGAGGCCTCATTAGCTGGCGTACATGTACAATTGATAATCAGGGGAATTTGTTGCATATTAATTGGGAAGAACGGATTAAGCGAGAATATTGAAGGGATCAGCATTGTGGATCGTTATTTAGAGCACAGCCGCATCTATTATTTTTATCACGGTGGTGAGGAAAAGATCTTTTTGTCTTCTGCCGATTGGATGGTTCGTAATCTACATTTTCGCATTGAAACTGCGTTTCCAATTTACAATAAGGAAATGAAACAAATTATATTGGATAATATTAATTTCCAGCTGATGGATAATGTAAAAGCCAGGTCTTTAAATTATAATTTTATAAATCGGTATTTCAAAACAGATTCAAAGAAAAAGTTCCAATCCCAAATTGAAACCTACAAATATTTTAAAATGAAAAACGGAATTTAAGTATTTAATTACCGGAACTAGCCCATTTTAAATTTGAGTTTACTATGATTTTCAGCACCATGAACTTGTATAGAATTGGGTATATTTAATAGATATTTATTTGATAAATTATAAAAACAGTATTTGATCGAATTGAAATACCTATTGTCTTGATTTGCAAACCACAGCTTAAATAATTAAGGAATTATGAAAAATAAAATTGTATTGTATTATGTTCCTTTTCCTTCAGAAAAATCAGCTAATAAAATTGGCAATTATTTATTAGTTAATGAATTCGCCGTATGCATTCAAACTTTTAAGGTTATTTCAAATTATATCTGGAATGAAAAATTAACCAAAGGAATAGAATACATTGCGATCATTAAAACCAATAAACAAAACGAAAAATCCGTTTATCAGTATATTGCTTCAAATCATCCGTACGAAGTTCCCTGTATTATAAAATTAAATGGGCGTGTAAATAAAAAATATGCTTTCTGGATGAATGGATTAATTAATTAATTAATCATCATCTTCTGTAGAACCTACCGTTTTATTCATCATATAGGTTTTTAAAAATTCATCTATATATCCGTCCAAAACAAGATCTGTTTGACTGGTTTGGTATCCGGTCCGGTGATCTTTTACTCTTCGATCATCTAGTACGTACGAGCGAATTTGCGAACCCCATTCATTTTTCATTTTAGTGGATTCTACTTTAGACTTTTCTTGAAACTGACGTTCAAGTTCTCGCTCATAAAGTCTGGATTTTAATAATTGCAATGCTTTTTCACGATTCTGGTGTTGAGAGCGTTCTTGCTGACATTCTACTACCAAACCGGAAGGTAAGTGTCTAACCCTCACAGCAGACTCAGTTTTATTAACATGCTGCCCGCCGGCACCACTTGAACGAAAAGTATCCCAATCCAGATCAGCAGTATTGATTGTAACTTCAATTCGATCGTCAATCAGTGGATGAACAAATATTGAAGAAAAGGAAGTCATGCGCTTGCCCTGCGAATTAAAAGGACTAACGCGTACTAAACGATGGACTCCGTTTTCTCCTTTCAACATGCCGTAGGCATAATCACCGTTTATTTCAATTTCTGCTGTTTTAATTCCAGCTACATCGCCTGCCTGATAATTAATTGTACTTACTTTGAATCCATTGCGCTCACCCCACATTTGATACATGCGTAAAAGCATGGCTGACCAATCACAGGATTCTGTACCTCCAGCACCGGCATTGATTTCTATGATACAAGATAATTCATCTTCTTGTTTGTTGAGAGTAGATCGAAATTCAAGATCATCGATGTATGCAATGCAGTCAGCATATTTTGAATCTAATTCCTCTTCTGTAGCTTCTCCTGCATCAAAAAATTCAAGCAAAACTTCCAGATCGTCCATTAAATTCTGTGCTTTATTAAAGGACTCCATCCAATTTTTGGCAGTTTTGATCTCTTTCATAATCAATTCTGCACGTTGGGCATGGCTCCAAAATTCAGGATCCATGGTTTGTTGTTCTTTATCTTCTAGTTCGAGCTTCTTTTTATCGATGTCAAAGAAACCTCCTTAGCTCACTGAGCCTTTTCTTTAAATCCTTCAGTTGATCAACGGTCATGATTAGAATTTAATTTTAATAAAAAATGAGGAATTCCGTTTTAGTTGGAATTCCTCATTTATAATTTAATGAAATATTATTGATTGACTTTACCAACCTCAATATAAAACATAAGGTCAGCATTTTCTGGAATTACTGGAGGAGAACCTTGTGCTCCATATCCCAAAGCAGAAGGAATAAATAAAGTAGCTTTTGTTCCTTCTGTTAAACTTGCAACACCTTCATCCCAACCTTTGATTACCTGACCTGCACCTAATCCGAAAACAAATTCTTGTCCGCGTGACCAGGAATCATCAAAATGTTTGCCGTCCATCAGCATTCCATAATAATTTACACTTACTCGTTTGCCATTTTCAGCTTTTGGGCCGGTACCTTCTTCGTGTACATAATATTTTAAACCAGATGGAAGGGTTACCATTTTATCATCTAATTTTTTAGCTTTATAATCAGCCAAAATTTGTTTAGCTTTTTCGGCAATTTCATCAGCTTTACCTTTTGAAGCTAAAGCTTTCTCTTCATTTGCTTTTTTATCGGCTTCCATATCTGCATTGTATTCAGCTTCATTTTTAATGTCAACTAAAACAACATGGAAATCCAGCATTTCGATTCCAGGAATGCCAATGGATTTTTTCATATTATCATCCAAAACCTGTGATACAATAATGCTGTCGCCTTTAGACATTAAATGCAATGCATCTGTAATTGGTTGAGCATTTTTAATGTCGGTTTTTTCAATTTTTGGTAATTTAAATTTAATTACCGGTGTCTGCATGTTAGAAGCAAATATTAATGAATCTTTACTTTTAACATAGTAACGGAAATATACATAATCCCCTTCTTTTGCTAAGTCTCCTGCTTCATCTTTAAGCATGGAAACCTCAAAACCATTTAAGGATTTTTTCTTTGCAGAACCTCCTTTACAGGCATTAAATAACAATGCTGAAGTGACTGCAATCATTAAGAATAATACAAATAATTTTTTCATGGAATAATAGCTATTGTTTTAATGAGTTAATTTCAATTCTGTTTGAGATAATGCTTCTTTTAACTTATTCAAGGTTTCTTCCAAACTAAGTTTTGATGAACCGCCTGAAGCATTTTTATGACCGCCTCCGTTGAAATGTTGTCTGCAAATTTGTTGTACAGAAATATTTCCTTTAGATCTAAGTGAAAGTTTAACAATACTTGGTTGATTCATTACAAGGGCTCCGATTTTAACGGATTTAAGCATCATTAAGTAATTAATAATTCCTTCCGTGTCTCCTCGGCGAATATCAAAATTACGATAATCTTCTTTGGTAAGATAAATTAAACCGTAATGCTGTTCCGGATACAATTCCATTCGATTATGAAGACAATGACCTAATAAACGGAGGTATTTTTCAGGTTGACTGTTGTTGACCAGTTCCTGAATTCTGGTATCGTTCAATCCTTCAGCTTTTAATTCTGATAGGATTTTAAATAATTTAGGACTGGTTGCATGATGAAAAGAACCCGTATCAGTCATGATTCCAGTATAAAGGCAGTCTCTAATTAACGATGAAATTTTAGATTTATATCCAAGTTCTGAAATGATATCATATACAATTTCAGATGTTGAACTTGCCGTTTCAATACTAAATACGAGATCTGCAAAAGGCTCCGGATCCATGTGATGATCCATCATGATTTTTGGAGCATTACTTTCCATAATAAATGCAGCCATCCGATCAATTCGCTCCAAAGAATTAAAATCGAGGCAAAAAATTAGTTCAGCACTTTTAATAGCTTGCTCACAATCTTTTTGACTGATATCATAGATTAATATCTCTTCAGTCTGGGGCATCCATTCAAAATTTAAAGGATACTCACTTGGATAAATAACCCGAACATTATGATTCAAGGACTGCAAGAAAAGACTAAGGGCCAAACTTGAACCCAACGCATCCCCATCTGGGTTTCGATGTGACAACACCACACAGTTTTTTGGGGTGAGCAGCAGGGCTTTTAATTCATGAATTTGATCCATACAAGGCTGTAAAATTCCAAATAAAATTTGGCAAATTTCCTTTTTATATGTTAATGAGAATTCAAGGAGAGCTTGATTGAGTTTGTATCAATAAGAAAGCATTTAGATTTGGGCCCTAATTTATAAAAAATGGCAACAAACAGAACGTTTACAATGATAAAACCGGATGCAGTAAAATCTGGCTACAGTGGAAAAATTTTAAATCAGATTTGCGATGCAGGCTTCAAAATAGTTGCAATGAAATTTACCCGTCTATCCAAAGAAAAAGCAGGAGAATTTTATGCAGTCCATGCGGCACGTCCATTTTATGGAGAATTGGTAGATTTTATGTCTTCAGGTCCAATCGTTGCAGCCATTCTTGAAAAAGAGAACGCAGTGGAGGAATTCAGAAATTTGATTGGGGCTACAGACCCTGCTAAAGCTGCACCGGGAACTATCCGCGCCTTGTATGCAAAAAATGTAGGTGAAAATGCAGTTCACGGATCTGACTCGGATGAAAATGCTCAAATTGAAGGCAGTTTTCATTTTGCAGGTACGGAAATATTTTAGCGAAGAAGTGTTTTTAGAAAAGAAGTCTAAAGGTTATTTCTTCTTACCTACAGCCTATAGACTACCGACTATTGGTTTTTTGCTTGACAGCTTTTCAGCTTGACAGCTTAAAAGCTAAAAAGCTTTCCTTCTCATTGCTTCCTATAACTAAGAAACTTCAGAATTTGTTCGATTTGATCATAGCTTAAGCTATCTGCAAATGTATGTGTTTGCCCGTCCTTCATAGCTAGTTTAGCTTTATAGGTATCCAATTGGGCTTGGCTAAAATTTGGAATACTATCTTTCCCTTTATGGTAGATGCCGTGACAACTTGAACAATTATTGATGTAAAGTACTTTTCCCTGTTCAAAATATGCAATGAGGTTGCGTTTATTTTCCTTAGATATGGTATCCGGGATGTAATACTGTTCCTTTGGTTTACTGCATTGCAAAAAAGCAAACAGCACAGAGCAAGCTAAAAAATAATTGATTTTAGTCATTAATATTCTCCCCCTACTTTGCGTTTATTTAATTCTTTTTTACCAGACAAAGGTAAGGAAGCCGGAGGTACTTGAACAGGGATCTTTTCTGTAAGTGAATTAATAAATAGTTTAAGTTTTTGTTTCTCCAAATCTGTCAATTCCAATTTGTCCGATGAAAGACTTTGGTTAGGGATTGAAAGTCCTTTCCCTACCCCACCTCCGGCATTGTAAAATTCGATAACCTCATCTAAAGTTCGAAATACGCCTTGGTGCATATAGGGCATGGTGTGAGCTGCATTACGAATGCTGCCGGTTCGAAATGCGTGGCTGGTTTCAGTTGCAGGATTTATTTTGTAGCGACCTGAATCCGGACTTATTGCTTTGAAAAACGTATCTGATGGAACACCAATTACTTCAAATTCACTACCGATATAGGGAGGTTTTACCCCGTTAAATTGTGGCACAAAATGACAGGTGCCACATTGCGCTTTTCCCATAAAAAGATTAAAACCATCTTGAACATCTTTTGAGAGTTCAAGTTTTTGGTTCATAGCTAAATCAAAATCAGCTTCATAAAAACTAAACTCCGCATAATATAAAATTATTGCTGCACTAAGATGTTCAAAACTAATTGCTGAAAATCCTCCATAATTTTTAAAAGGTTGAAATCTTGATTTATATTCATTGCAACTCAGTATGTTTTTGAGAATACTTTGTTGGTTAGCGTTGAGTTCTTCCGGATTATGGATTACATCGGTGAGTTGACTCTTTAAATCGATGTGTTTTCCATCCATCATAATTAAATGATTATGAACAACATTTGTTAAGGAAGGAGCACTGCGTAACAGTCTTGATTTTTGATCAAATTTTAAAGCCGTTTTATTTAAGGTATCAGTAAAAAATGTTGTTGGTTGATGGCAGGATGCACAAGCTCTTTTTAAATTTCCGGATAAAATCGGATCATAAAAAAGAAGCTTGCCCAAAGCCCTGATTTCATTGAGTATTGAATCATTTTTGATGCCTCTGAAAATCCCTTTAAAATCCTGGCCTTCGTACAAGGTTTTATCAAAAATAGATACTGCTTGATTATTTAAACTGTAATCATTGAAGTTTTTTGTTTTAAGCTTTTTGTCAACTATTTGTTCCTGGTTAATTTTGAATAAGGGATTTACATAATCACGTATAAATTTAAAATGATCGAATGCATTTATATTCGAAGATTGCATTCGAACAAACTCAATCATTTCTGAAAATAAATTTCGATACGATTCTGGAAAACGCAAAGCAGGATATGCTTGATTATAAAATGCATAAATTTCTGGCATTGAAGCAAGCATGAACTTTAATTCCGGGATCACAGCATTTGGATCCGGACATTCAAAACCTGTTGTATAAATAGCTGCGAGATTGAGCAGAAATAAACGGTTAGCAAAATAAAAATGATCGGGAATATTGAATTGCACCGTAACTGAATCCTGAAGAAAGAGTTTGCTGCTTTCGAAACCGGATTTGAGTAAATAGATCAATGAATCTTTCCTGATTTCTGCTTCCTCCAGGTAGGATTCTGCTAATCCCAAACCAGCACCAATTCGTTTATAGGGAGCTTCAAATTTTTCAAATACTTCGGTTTCCCATTCAACCAATAATGGGCCATTAATTTTACGATACAAGTTTGGATGCAAATACCGAATCCAAAAATCAACGGATTTTAATAGCAATCGATTTTGGTGGATCATTTCTTTGCAACGTTGACGGGATCCAGGGCCATCAAGATTCTCAAATGCCAGATAATCAATTAGTTGCCCTTGTGATGAGGTAAATTCTTGCAGACGGTTTTCAAACAAGTGAAAATACGGGCTGGATTTATAATCTGTTTCTGACAATAGAAGTCCAGCGATCGGAACCAGTAAAATTGGCACAAAATTTAAAAAACGGGCACTCTTCAGTTTCAAACTTTAAAATTTGGCAACATATTAGATAAAATTCAAAAGTATAAAATATCTCACTATTGAAATGTTAAGAAATTATTGTTGGAAAGCTTCCTAAAGTACCTAATTTGTTGGCAAGTTCAGGAGTAATTTTTGCACGTTCATCCGGAAAGTCAATGTTAGTTACTTGAATATCAGTATTTTGTTGCACAAATTAAAATAAAACATAAATTTTTTTATGTTGAGAAATTTGATTAATTTTGATTTGACGTAGTAAATTTTTTTTATCTATAATGGCTTGTGATTCAGTGGGGTATTAGATTTTTTATTTAATATTGCACCGGATTCGTTGTTCTAGGTAATGTATGTAATTAGACGACCTGAGTATAAAATGATTGTAAAGTCATTTATTTGCTATTTGATTGGCATCAAGTTCTTCATGAACTCTGGAATTTCTTTTTCCATTTCAGGCCTTCGATTCAACCGAATCTATTTATCTTCTCAAATTGTCATTTTTTTAAAAGATCTACTTAAGAATTCCTTTTCACAAAATCTGAATTGGAGTTTCAAACCGTATATCTATTTTACTCTTTCCCAACCGGTTAAAGCAAACAAAACATGAGCAACCAAACGAAACGAAGCGACGTATTTTATACTAGACAAATTTTGGCCTCCACTTCCCAAAACGTTATACACATGCACGATTATATGCCTTTGAAAAAGTACTTTTCTTGTTTTACTAAATCATCAGGATTCTTAAAAACCTGGCTTCTTTCTGTAGTTTTAAGTTTAACCCTTGTTCAATCAGGCACTTATGCCCAGGGTAAGATATCCCCTACTCCTGAAATGGAACAAAAAGTACGTGAAACGCTCAAGAAGAATGCAGAAACCATCCGGTTTATGGAAAACAAAGGGCAATTGGGGAATTCCAAAGTACTTTATTATTTTGAAAGTCGGCAAGGAGCGGTCAGTGTAGAAAGAGACCGCATTCGATTTACTGCCTTGGATTATATATCCCTTAAAAAAGAAGAACAAATAACAGATAAAGAAAAAACAATTCTGGAAGATCAACCCATGTTGGCTGGGACCCATACGTTTACTTTGCATTTTGAAGGCGCCAATCTCGGCGCTGCAATCGAATTAGGAAAAACTTTTGAAACCCGATACAATTATTTCCTGGATTCAGATTCAACTAAATGGGCTACTCATGTGCGCGCTGCCAAGGATTTGTTATTTAAAAACATATATCCAGGGATAGATTTAAGGTTGTACAGCGATGACAATGGGGCTATGGAGTTTGACTGGATCATTGCCCCGGGAGCAGATTACCACAACATCAATATGAATTTTACGGGACATGATAAACTGGACATTGGTAGAAATGGTGAACTCAAAGTGGGCTTGCATTTTACTGATGTATCTTTTCATATTCCTGAATCTTATCAAGTAACACCTGATGGCAAGAAAGAACTGGCTTTTAATTTCATTAAGCTGGATAAGTCTCATGTAGGTTTTAATACCAAATCATCTTTTGATCCTGCCCTGCCAATCGTTATCGACCCGACTTTAAGTTGGGGAACCTATATGGATGATCAATCTGGAACATTTGATGAATATTTGTATGCCATCCAATTGGATACTCTTACTTCAATCATGTATTGTGCTGGAGCAACTAATAAAAATATAACATTTAATTCTGCACCATATGATGCGAATGGATATGTAAACGATTTAGGTGCAGGCTTAGGAGGAGGTTCTAATACCACAAGGAGTGCTGCCGTATTGTATCGCATAAGCTCAACCGGTAATGACCTGATTGATTTAACATTGTATGGTAGGGCTTCTGGTACATATGTAAATGGGAATCAAACAGTTGCTCATGCTTTGAGTTTATCTCAAAATCGTGTTTTTATTGGAGGCTACACAACGGTGGACATCCCTATGACAGGCAGTCCTTTTGATAATACCAGAGGCGCTATAGATGCTTTTATTGCCGTCTTTTCCAGAGATTTAGGCACACTGCATTATTCGACTTATTTAGGAAGTGATGCTGGTAATGAAACTTTTGGAGTTACTTCAATACAGGCATTGAGTGATACCAGTTTTGTATGCGGATTTACACCAGACTTAGCATTGCCTACAGCTTATGTACCTTCAACAAATCCTTATCAGTCTAGTTTCGGAGGAGGAAATACCGATATGTTTATTTGTAGATTCGATACAATCAATAACATCCATTGGGGTACTTATATTGGAAATGGTGGAGCGGAAACTTTAAATGACATGGAAGTTACACCAGCAGGAAAAATTATTTTTTCAGGATGGGGAAATGTGAATGTAACAGAGGTCAATGGAAGTAATACGCCACGGGATGGTGGAAATAATAACGATGGATTGATAGGCCAATTGTCAGGAGATGGGATTACTATGGAGTATTTTGATGAGATAGGAGGTTCCGGAAACGACCGAATTTTTGATATTGAAATTTATGGGGATACGCTTTATTTTACGGGTTCAGTAGGGACTGGATTTCCAACTGGTTCAGGGAATCGGTATGACGCCTCTTATAATGGAGGTCAGGATGCCATCATTGGAAAAATAGCAACGAATGGAAATTCATATAAGGCCACATTTTATGGTGGCGGAAATCCTGAATTAGGAAATGGGATTAAACAAGTAACCACCACTACCTGTACCGGTGCAACCAGTACCTTTTTGTTGGTATGGGGTACGGTAACAGGTTCAGGATTACCCGTTAAAAATATCGGATCGGATCCATTTTATCAAGCTACTTCACGAGGAGGATCTGATATGTTTTTTTCTGCTTTTACGGGTAATTTGGATACACTATTGTATGGTACTTATGTTGGTGGAACGGATAATGATTATTTGGGGATCATTGGGGATCCAAGAGGCTCCAACCATTTGTTTGTAAATGGCAGTAGTATTTTTGTAGGTACTACCATACATAGTTCCACGGCTTCTACCTTACCTTCCATCATTCAAGGTGGTTTTGACCAAACGAAATCAAATGGGGGCAATGACTCACATGTCATTTTTGAAATTGAGGTTACCTCCATTGTAGAAACAGATTTTGCAGATGCCCCTATGGGTAAAACGCCGTACCACACGATTCGATGCGGAACCATAAGTTTGGGGACGGTAGATGCTGAGACTTCCACATTAGGTACCAATGGAAATGCAAACAGGGACGATTTGAATAAAGCTGATGATGAAAACAGTGTAGCAAATCCGCCTTCTTTTGCACCCGGTGGACCTCAAACGATTTCTGTTACAGTAGATAGTATCACCAACCTAACAGGTTCTGTTGCTTACTTATATGCCTGGTTAAACCTCAATGGAAATATTTTCTTTGATAGTACGGAAGCCAGAATTGATACAGTGACCAGCGGATCTGTAAATCGATCTAAAACTTTAACCTGGAGCAATATTACCATTTCAGGCTCTGATACTGCTAAATATTTAAGGGTTCGGATCACAACGGATTCATTGACCGATGCATATCAAGCTGGATTTGCAGTGGATGATCGTTCCATTTTGCCAGCTACTGATGGAGAAGTTGAAGATTATCGTTGTGTGGAATTAAAATGCCCGGATCAAAAAAATGAGACTCCTTGTTTAACTCAAGATACTGTCAACGCACATTACACCGCCTGGCTCGCGACAGCCAAAGGTGGTGGTGGTTGTGATGGTGTTTTAACCAACAACAATCCGGGTCCTCCGGATGCTTGTGGAGATACTGTCACGGTTACGTTTACCTATACCAGTGCCTGTGCACCTTTTACAACAACCTGTACTTCTAAATTTATTACGAATGACTCGATGCCTCCTCCAGTGGTGCTGACCTGCCCAACCAATAAAACCGAAAATAATTGTCAGACACAAGCTGATATTAATAATTCATACAATGCCTGGTTGGCAACGGTTGGAGTGACCGGAGGTTGCAATACGGTCGTAACCAATAACAGCACAGGGGCACCAAATAATTGTGGCGGGGTTAAAACAGTAACTTTTACAGCAACCAGTTCGTGTCAAAACGATGTAACCTGTTCTGCGACATTCACCGTTACAAATGCACCTGACATTACCTTATCATGTCCAGCCAATACTACCATATCATCTTGTGAGCCTCAAGCTCGAATTGACTCAACCTACAATGCTTGGTTGGCAAGTGCAAGTTTTACAGGAGGATGTCCTGGAGCTTCATTAACCAATAATGGGGGTTCTCCTCCTTCACGCTGTGCTGCAAGTACAAAAAATGTAACATTTACAGTTACCAGTGTTTGTGGTACTACTACCTGTAGCAGAAGTTTTACTGTAAGTTATACCAATGTAAGTATTACCTGTCCTTCCAATGTAACAGAAGCTGCTTGTCAAACCCAATCCGCAATCAATCAAAAATTCAGTGATTGGTTGGCAACTGCCTCCTCAGCTGGTGGTTGTAATCGAGTGCTTACTAATAATAATACGGGAGCTCCTTCTGCTTGCGGGGGTTCAAAGACCGTTACATTTACAGTAACCAGTGATTGTGAAAGTACCAAAACATGTACGGCAAGTTTTACTGTCACCAATGCCTCGGCAGTGACTTTAACTTGCGCTTCTTCGGTTACAGAAGCAGCCTGTCAGTCCCAATCAACCATTAACACAAAATTTTCGAATTGGCTGGCAACCACGACAGCAAGTGGTGGCTGCAATCGGGTCCTGACAAATAATAATACAGGGGCCCCTTCGGCTTGCGGTGGTTCTATGACTGTAACATTTACAGTTACCTCAGATTGTGAAGCACCAAAGACTTGTAGCGCAAGCTTTACAGTCACTAATGCCACTGCAGTAGTCCTGACTTGTGCAAGTAATAAGACTGTAGCAGCATGTCAAACACAAGCTGCTATTAATTCAGACTTCAATAACTGGCTTGCTACTACTACAGCCAGTGGAGGATGTAATCGGGTTCTAACAAATAATAATACAGGTGCTCCTAACCACTGTGGTGGTTCAACAACAGTAACATTTACGGTTACCTCAGATTGTGAAGCACCCAAATCATGCACGGCATCCTACACAGTTACAGCAGCAACTGCTGTAGTTTTAAACTGTGCATCCAATGTAACAGAAGTTGCATGTCAAACTCAATCTCAAATCAATACAAAATACAGTAATTGGCTTTCAGAAACAACAACTTCAGGTGGTTGTAATCCTGTATTTACAAATAATAGTACTGGAGCTCCTTCGGCTTGTGGTGGTTCAAAAACAGTAACATGGACAGTGACTTCTGATTGTGAAGCACCAAAAACCTGCTCGGCAACATTTACTGTAGTTAATGCCACATCCGTTGTATTGACCTGTCCAAGTAATACCACTGAAGTAGCGTGTCAAACACAAGCTGCTATCAATGCTAAGTATGATGACTGGCTTGCAATGGCATCGTATAGTGGTGGTTGTAATGTCAACTTTACCAGCAACAGTACGGGTGCACCGCCAGCTTGTGGAGGAGTAAGAACGGTTACATTTACTGCAACCTCAGATTGTGAAGCACCCAAAACATGTACAGCTACTTTTACGGTAAACAATGCCCCTCCGGTAGTTTTAACCTGTCCATCAAATGTTACCGAAGCAGCTTGTCAATCGCAGGCTGCCATTGATTCAAAATATGCAAGTTGGTTTAATTCTGCAACAGCAAGTGGTGGTTGTAATCCAGTATTTACAAATAATAATATGGGTGCACCTCCAGCTTGTGGTGGTTCACGAACAGTAACCTGGACTGTAACATCCGATTGTGAAACAACGCGAACTTGCAGCGCCACATTTACAGTAACCAACGCACCTGTGGTTACATTAAACTGTCCTGCTAATGTCACAGAAGATGCTTGCCAGTCAACTGAAGTCATTCAATCAAAATTCAATGCCTGGTTAGCAACTGCATCCTTTACGGGTGGATGCAACGGAGTGTTGACCAATATGAATACGGGCATTCCAACAGCTTGCGGTGGAGTTTCATCTGCTACCTTTACAGTTACCTCAGATTGTGAAGCACCCAAAACATGTGTTGCAACTTTTACTGTAGGAATTGATACGATTCCTCCAACATTTACCGCACCGCCAAATATTACAATTTATAAAAGCAATGTTTCACCTGATACAGCTACATTAGTTAATTATGATTTTAATTCGGGAACAAGCTATGCTTCTTTATGTCCGGTTCTATTTCCTGAAATCACTTCCACTATTGCTACAGGTTCTAATATTTATAAATCAACAGTTGGTGTAGCTTCAGGCACACTGGCTTATACCAACAATCCAAATGGCGGAAAAGGTTTGAGGGTGGATACTTCAGATACTCCTGGCCATTGGCAGTTTAATATCAAAGGCGACAACCTTACAAAATCTACCAATTTTGCAGTATACATTCAGGCAAAGAAAAATGGTGCTGGTAGTGCCGATTCTTTAAAATTGCAATACAGTTTGAATGGCACAAGCTGGACTACATTTAGAACAAAAGCTTTAACACTGGGTAGTTGGGTTCAGGATACTGCTAGTGTTCCTGGTGTATCCAATCCTGATAGTTTATTTTTCCGTGTCACCTATTCTGGTGGTTCAGGAAGTTCGCCAAAAGATCTTTATTTAGATAATTTTCAAGTGCGTGCGGATGTCTGTTGTACGTATGATCCATCTCCAGCGATTACAGGAGATGTTACAGATGAATTTGATGCATGTAATCCAAATATTCAAGCAAGTTATTGTGATTCTTTGGTTGCAACGCCTTGTGATGGATCGCATTTAATTTATAGAAATTGGTCCTTGATGGACAGTTGCGGGAATTTAGCTAATGAGCAAACACAATTAATTACCGTCAGCGATACTTCAAGACCAAAATTTGATAAGCCTGCTGACATAACAATTTATAAAGGAGCTGCAGTTGCTGATACAAATACTTTATTAGCTTATGATTTTAACATTGGTAACTCCTATTCTAAGTTAACACCGTACTTATATTTTGGAGTTAAATCAAAAATCGATACCAGTTCCGTTGGATTTAATACGGATACAGGTACAGTAACTGGCACACTGGCTTATCGAGTAAACAATGTTGCTGGAAAAGCTTTACGAGTAGATACTTCTGATCGCGCTGGGTATTGGCAATTTAATGTGAGTGGACTTTATTTGCCAATTTGTAAAGACTTTGAATTATATACACAAGCATATAAGAAAGACAGTGCAAGTGCTGATACCTTGCATTATTATTATAGTTTGGATAGTGTTGTCTGGAATAAATTTGATTCGCATAAACTTACATTAGATACATGGGTTCAGGACACCGCTAAATTTCCATTTACACAAAGTGTATCAAAATTATTTTTTAGAATTACGTATTCAGGAAGTGTTGGCACTGGTCCAGCGGCATTATTATTAGATAATGTTCAGTTAAGAGCATTTGTAGAATATGATTCTTGTGGATATGATGCTTCTCCTGATATTACTGGTATTCCAACCAATGTTAAAGACAATTGTGATCCGGATCCTCGTGTTGAATATGTAGATGAAATTACAACAGGTGCTTGTCCTGATGAAATGATTATCATGAGAAGATGGATTGTAACAGATGATTGCAATAACATTAATTCCGCGATTCAAAATATAACCGCAATTGATACGGCAGCACCGACTATCATGTGTCCTCCGAATGTAACAGTGGATTGTGAACAATCTACAGAACCTGGGGCAACTGGGTTTGCCACAGCAGAAGATAATTGTACGGATGGCATGTTAGATCCTGATTATTCAGATGATATTATACCTGGAGATTGTCCAGGTGATAAATTGATACACAGAACCTGGACTGTTATGGATTCATGTGGCAATGAAGCCAGTTGTGTTCAAGACATTCAAGTAGATCCCAAGCCAGGCCCATTCCTTACCTGTCCTAATAATCAAACGGAAGCGGCGTGTCAAACACAAGCAGCTATAAATTCAGCATTTAATACCTGGTTAAACAGTGCAAGTGCAACCGGAGGTTGTAATATGATGTTTAGCAATAACAATACAGGTGCACCGCCGGCTTGTGGTGGAACTACTTCAGTTACTTTCACAGCAACCAGTGATTGTGCAGATCCACAAACTTGTGTAAGAACGTTTACAGTTACTACAGCACCCCCTGTTGTTTTAACTTGTGCAAGTAATGTTACAGAGACAGCCTGTCAGACACAAACTGCAATTGATTCAAAATTCAGTGCTTGGTTAGCTACCGCTACAATAAGTGGCGGATGTAATCCAAATCATACGAATAATGCAGGAGCAGCACCAAATCATTGCGGTGGTTCTACAACTGTTACATTTACAGTCACCTCAGATTGTGATTCGCCAAAAACTTGTGTTGCAACATTTACAGTTACGAATGCAACACCTGTTGTATTGACTTGTCCATCCAATGTCACAGAAAATGCATGTCAAACACAAACAGCCATTGATTCTAAATTTTCTGCCTGGTTGGCAAATGCAGGATTTACCGGAGGATGCAATGGCATGCTTACAAATAATGGAGGCAGTGCCCCTGATCATTGTGGTGGTTCAAAATCGGTTACATTTACTGTTACTTCTGATTGTGAAGCACCTAAAACATGTGTTGCTACTTTTACAGTTACAAATGCTCCTCCTGTAGTATTGACTTGTCCATCCAATGTCACAGAAAATTCATGTCAAACACAAGCTGCTATTGATTCTAAATTTTCTGCCTGGTTGTCAAATGCAGGTTTTACAGGAGGATGTAGTGGTGTATTAACTAATAATGGTGGAACAGCCCCTGATCATTGTGGTGGATCAAAATCAGTTACATTTACCGTTACATCAGATTGCGAAGCACCAAAAACTTGTGTTGCAACTTTTACTGTTACAGCAGCACCACCTGTTGTGTTAACTTGTCCATCCAATGTCACAGAAAATGCATGTCAAACACAAGCAACTATTGATTCTAAATTTTCTGCCTGGTTGTCAAATGCAGGCTTTACAGGAGGATGTAGTGGCGTATTAACTAATAATGGTGGAACAGCCCCTGATCATTGCGGTGGATCAAAATCAGTTACATTTACCGTTACATCAGATTGCGAAGCACCAAAAACTTGTGTTGCAACTTTTACTGTTACAGCAGCACCACCTGTTGTGTTAACTTGTCCGTCCAATGTCACAGAAAATGCATGTCAAACACAAGCAGCTATTGATTCTAAATTTTCTGCCTGGTTGTCAAATGCAGGTTTTACAGGAGGATGTAGTGGTGTATTAACTAATAATGGTGGAACAGCCCCTGATCATTGCGGTGGATCAAAATCAGTTACATTTACCGTTACATCAGATTGCGAAGCACCGAAAACTTGTGTTGCAACATTTACTGTTACAAATGCACCTCCTGTGGTGTTGACATGTCCATCAAATGTGACAGAAAATGCGTGTCAAACGCAAGCAACAATAAATTCAAAATTCAATGCTTGGCTTGCAACAGTTAGCACAAGTGGTGGATGTAATCCTGTTTCTACAAACAATAATACAGGCGCACCAATGGCTTGTGGTGGATCCGCTTCGATAACTTTTACAGTGACTTCAGATTGCGAAGCACCAAAAACATGTGTGGCTACTTTTACAGTTACAAATGCTCCTCCAGTGGTTTTAACTTGTCCAAACAATGTAACAGAGAATTCATGTCAATCCCAATCAGACATTAATACAAAATTCAATAACTGGTTAGCATCAGTAAGTACAAGTGGTGGATGTAATCCTGTTTCTACAAACAATAATTCAGGCGCACCTGACCATTGTGGAGGTTCTAAATCAGTTACATTTACTGTTACTTCAGATTGTGAAGCACCAAAAACATGCGTAGCGACATTTACAGTTACAAATGCACCTTCCGTGGTATTGACCTGTGCTTCAAATGTCACAGAAAATGCATGTCAAAGTCAAGCAGATATCAATACCAAATTTAATAACTGGCTTAACAGTGCAACATTTACCGGAGGATGCAATGGCGTTTTAACCAACAGTGGTGGATCGGCACCGGATCATTGTGGAGGTTCTCGTTCCGTTACTTTTACTGTGACATCTGATTGTGAAGCACCAAAAACATGCGTAGCCACATTTACAGTCAGCAATGCACCTGTAGTAGTTTTAACTTGTCCTTCTAATGTAACGGAAGCAGCTTGTCAATCTCAAGCAACAATTGATTCAAAGTATTCAGCATGGCTAGCAACTGCCGGATTTACCGGAGGATGCAATGGAATGCTTACAAATAATGGAGGAAGCGCACCTAATCACTGTGGTGGTTCTAAATCAGTAACGTTTACAGTAACTTCTGATTGCGAAGCACCTAAAACTTGTGTAGCAACTTTTACGGTTAGTAATGCAACTTCAATCATTTTAGTATGTCCATCAAATAAAAACGAAGCAGCATGTCAATCACAAGCTGATATAGATACAAAATATAATAATTGGTTAGCATCTGCAAGTTTTACAGGAGGTTGTAATGGGGTGTTAACCAACAATGCACCTGCCCCACCAAATCATTGTGGTGGTTCACCAATTACTGTAATATTTACAGTAACTTCGGATTGCGAAGCCCCAGTGACTTGTGAAGCAATGTTTACTGTTGAGCCCGCTCCTTCAGTCGTATTGACCTGTCCAAATAATGTGACAGAGGCAGCATGCCAAACACAGTCAACAATCAATACAAAATTTAATGACTGGTTGGCCACGATGTCATTTACAGGTGGTTGTAATGGTGTGTTGACTAATAATAATACAGGCGCACCACTTGCTTGCGGTGGAACTGCAAGTGTTACATTTACCGTTACATCCGATTGCGAATCACCTAAATCATGTGTTCGAACATTTACGGTTACAAACGCGCCGCCTGTTGTATTAAATTGTCCAGCAAATGTAACGGAAGCACCATGTCAAACACAAAGTCAAATAAATACTAAATTTTCAGATTGGTTGGCGACAGTTTCTCACAGTGGAGGTTGCAATAGTGTACGTACAAATAACAATACAGGAGCACCATTAGCTTGTGGTGGAACAGCGAGTGTAACGTTTACAGTAACATCTGATTGTGAAGCACCCAAAACTTGTGTAGCAACATTTACTGTTACGAATGCACCTCCGGTTGTGTTAACATGTCCATCCAATACTACAGAACTTGAATGTCAATCTCAATCAACTATTAATTCAAAATTTAATGCCTGGTTGAGTACGGTTTCACTTACAGGTGGATGCAATCCAGTTTTAACAAACAATAATACAGGAGCTCCATTAGCCTGTGGCGGTACAACATCCGTAACATTTACCGTTACTTCTGATTGTGAAACTACCCGAACATGCGTTGCGAGTTTTACGGTAACAACTGCACCTCCAGTTGTATTAACCTGTCCAAGCATTACAACTGAACTATCATGTCAGTCACAATCAACCATTGATTCTAAATTTGCAAATTGGTTGAGTTCTGTTTCTGTAACCGGTGGTTGTAACCCTATTACTACAAATAATAACAGTGGAGCACCTTCAGCATGCGGAGGATCGAAATCGGTAACATTTACGGTTACATCCGATTGTGAATCATCAAAAACCTGTGTTGCCACATTTACTGTACAAAATGCTCCGGTAATTAGTTTGACTTGTCCTTCCAACGTTACCGAAGCTGCTTGTCAAACACAGGCGACAATTGATTCCAAATTTTCAAATTGGATCAATACATTTAGTTATTCAGGTGGCTGCAATCCTGTGTATACAAATAACAATTCAGGTGCACCCATGGCTTGTGGTGGATCAAAATCAGTCACATTTACTGTGACATCAGATTGTGAAGCACCAAAAACTTGTGTAGCAACATTTACGGTAACGAATGCACCAGCAGTGGTATTAAATTGTCCAACAAATTTGACTGAAAATTCATGTCAATCTCAAGCTGATATTGACATGAAGTTTAGTAACTGGTTGACAACTGCAAACTTTACCGGCGGATGTAATGGAGTAATGACCAACAGTGGCGGTTCAGCTCCGAATCGTTGCGGTGGATCAAGATCTGTTACGTTTACAGTAACATCAGATTGTGAAGCACCCAAAACATGTGTAGCAACATTTACTGTAACAAATGCTCCAACTGTTGTACTTACTTGTCCAGCAAATAAGACAGAAGCTGCTTGTCAATCTCAAACCGACATTGATACAAAATACAATAACTGGATAGCGTCAGCAATGTTTTCCGGGGGTTGTAATGGAGTTATGACTAATAATGCACCGGCCCCACCAAATCGATGCGGTGGATCAACGGTTGCAGTAACCTTTACGGTAACTTCAGATTGTGAAGCACCTGTAACCTGTGAAGCATTTTTTACAGTTGATCCTGCTCCTGCAGTGGTTTTAACTTGTCCAAATAATGTGACAGAAGCTGCTTGCCAATCTCAATCTACCATAAACATGAAGTTTAACGATTGGCTATCAACTATGTCTTTTACCGGAGGTTGCAACGGTGTGTTAACTAATAATAATACGGGTGCACCACTCGCTTGTGGAGGAACAGCTAGTGTAACCTTTACTGTAACTTCTGACTGCGAATCTCCAAAATCATGTGTACGTACATTCACGGTTACTGATGCACCGGCTGTAGTTTTAAATTGCCCTGCTAATGTAACTGAAGCAGCTTGCCAAACACAATCTGCAATAAATACAAAATTTTCAAATTGGCTTGCTACAGCCAACTTTAGTGGAGGTTGCGCTTCTGTAATGACCAATAATAATACTGGAGCACCATTAGCATGTGGTGGAACAGCAAGTGTAACGTTTACTGTTACATCTGATTGTGAAGCACCCAAAACATGTGTAGCAACATTTACTGTGGAGAGTTCTCCAGTAGTATTAACCTGTGCAAATAATGTAACCGAACTTGAATGTCAATCTCAAGCTGACATTAATACTAAATTTAATAATTGGTTAGCCACTAGCACCTTTTCAGGAGGTTGCAATGGTACTTTAACTAACAATAATACAGGTGCACCAAATCATTGTGGTGGAACAACAAGTGTAACATTTACAGTTACATCAGATTGTGAAAGCCCGGTTACCTGCGTAGCAAGTTTTACAGTTACAACAGCGACATCTGTTGTGTTAACTTGTCCAAGTAATACAACAGAACTTTCTTGTCAATCACAAGCAACTATTGATTCTAAATTTTCGAATTGGCTTACCACTGCAAGTTTCACTGGAGGCTGTAATGGTGTATTGACTAATAGCGGAGGAGCTGCGCCTGATCATTGCGGAGGAAGTCGATCAGTAACATTTACAGTTACTTCAGATTGTGAGTCTCCAGTTACATGCGTTGCTACGTTTACAGTTCAAAATGCACCCGCAGTCGTATTAACCTGTCCGACTAATGTAACAGAGAATGCATGTCAATCACAAACTGACATCAATACTAAATTTACTAACTGGTTAGCTACAGCTTCGTTTACAGGAGGCTGCAATGGAGTGTTGACAAACAATGCAGGTGCAGCTCCGGATCATTGTGGTGGAACTGCGAGTGTAACCTTTACAGTGACTTCAGATTGTGAAGCACCAAAAACTTGTGTAGCAACATTTACTGTAACAAATGCACCGGCTGTAGTTTTAACCTGTCCTACGAATGCAACCGAAAATGCATGTCAATCACAAACTGACATCAACAATAAATTCAACGCATGGTTAGCTACTGCAAGTTTCACAGGAGGTTGCAATGGAGTGTTGACTAACAATTCAGGTGCAGCACCCGATCATTGTGGAGGAATTGCAAGTGTAACATTCACCGTAACATCAGATTGCGAAGCACCAAAAACATGTGTAGCCACATTCACTGTTACAAATGCACCCGTTGTAGTATTGACTTGTCCTACAAATGCAACCGAAAATGCCTGTCAATCACAAACTGACATCAACAATAAATTCAATGCATGGTTAGGGAATGCAGGTTTCAGTGGCGGATGCAATGGTGTATTAACAAATAATGCCGGTGCTGCCCCAGATCATTGTGGAGGAACAGCAAGTGTAACATTCACCGTAACTTCAGATTGTGAAGCACCGAAAACATGTGTTGCAACATTTACAGTAACGAATGCACCAGCAGTGGTGTTGACATGTCCAAGCAATGTAACCGAAGCAGCTTGTCAATCGCAAGCAACAATTAATACCAAGTTTACAAATTGGTTAGCCACAGCTATGCATAGTGGTGGTTGCAATAGTGTGCGCACCAATAACAATACAGGTGCTCCACCAGCTTGTGGAGGAAGTGCAAGTGTAACATTTACCGTAACATCAGATTGCGAAGCACCAAAAACATGTGTAGCAACATTTACAGTAAGCAATGCACCTGCAGTAGTTTTAACCTGTCCGACCAATGCAACAGAGAATGCATGTCA
Source organism: Saprospiraceae bacterium (assembly GCA_016714025.1). NCBI lineage: Bacteria > Pseudomonadati > Bacteroidota > Saprospiria > Saprospirales > Saprospiraceae > Saprospiraceae bacterium. The sequence continues at coordinate 2,531,724 of JADJOB010000002.1, forward strand.
ATCACAAACTGACATCAATAATAAATTTAATACATGGCTAGGGAATGCAGGTTTTACTGGCGGATGTAATGGTGTTTTAACAAATAATGCAGGTGCTGCTCCCGATCATTGTGGAGGAAGTGCAAGTGTAACATTCACCGTAACCTCAGATTGTGAAGCACCCAAAACATGTGTTGCGACATTTACGGTGACAAATGCACCTCCAGTGGTGCTGACTTGTCCAAGTAATGTAACAGAAGCTGCTTGTCAAACACAAACACAAATCAATACCAAGTTTACAAATTGGTTAGCCACAGCTACAAATAGTGGTGGATGTAATAGTGTACGTACCAATAACAATACAGGTGCTCCCCCAGCCTGCGGTGGAACAGCGAGTGTAACATTTACAGTTACCTCAGATTGTGAAGCACCGGTAACTTGTGTTGCAACATTTACGGTAGAAAGTTCACCCGTTATATTGACCTGTGCAAACAACGTAACAGAAAATGCTTGTCAATCACAAGCTGATATCAATACTAAATTTACTAACTGGTTAGCTACAGCTACGTTTACAGGAGGCTGCAATGGAGTTATAACAAATAATAACAGTGGAGCACCCGATCATTGCGGTGGAACTGCAAGTGTAACATTTACAGTGACATCAGATTGTGAAGCACCGGTAACTTGTGTTGCGACATTTACAGTAATCGATGATACACCAATTGTATTAACATGTCCAACTAACACAACAGAATTAGCATGTCAATCACAAACAGACATCAATAATAAATTCAATGCATGGTTAGGCACTGCAAGTTTCACTGGAGGATGCAATGGAGTATTGACTAATAATAATAGTGGAGCCCCCGATCATTGCGGTGGCACAGCAAGTGTAACGTTTACCGTAACATCAGATTGTGAAGCACCCAAAACATGTGTAGCAACATTTACAGTAATCGATGATACTCCAATTGTATTGACTTGTCCGACAAACGCAACCGAAAATGCATGTCAAACACAAGCAGATATTAATACAAAATTCAATAACTGGTTAGCAACTGCAAACTTTACAGGAGGTTGCAATGGAGTATTGACCAATAGCGGAGGTACTGCACCAGATCATTGTGGTGGTTCTACAAGTGTAACATTTACAGTAACATCCGATTGTGAAGCACCCAAAACGTGTGTAGCCACATTCACTGTTACAAATGCACCCGTTGTAGTATTGACTTGTCCGACCAATGCAACCGAAAATGCATGTCAATCACAAACTGACATCAACAATAAATTCAATACATGGTTAGGGAATGCAGGTTTTACAGGAGGATGCAATGGTGTATTAACAAATAATGCCGGTGCTGCCCCAGATCATTGTGGTGGAACAGCAAGTGTAACCTTTACAGTTACATCAGATTGCGAAGCACCGAAAACCTGTGTAGCAACATTCACTGTAACCAATGCACCAGTGGTTGTATTAACCTGTCCGACAAATGCAACAGAGAATGCATGTCAATCACAAACAGACATCAACAATAAATTCAATACATGGCTAGGGAATGCAGGTTTTACTGGCGGATGCAATGGTGTATTAACCAATAATGCCGGTGCTGCTCCCGATCATTGTGGAGGAAGTGCAAGTGTAACATTCACCGTAACCTCAGATTGTGAAGCACCAAAAACATGCGTAGCTACATTTACGGTGACGAATGCACCTGCTGTAGTATTAAATTGCCCAGCAAACGTAACAGAGAATGCATGTCAATCACAAACAGACATCAACAATAAATTCAATAACTGGTTAGCTACAGCAAACTTTACAGGAGGCTGCAATGGTGTTCTGACAAATAGTGGAGGTACAGCACCGCCAGCATGTGGTGGATCAACCAGTGTAACATTTACAGTAACTTCAGATTGTGAAGCACCAAAAACATGCGTAGCTACATTTACGGTGACGAATGCACCTCCAGTGGTGTTGACCTGTCCAGGTAATGTCACAGAAGCTGCTTGTCAAACTCAAACACAAATCAATACCAAGTTTACGAATTGGTTGGCCACAGCTACGAATAGTGGTGGATGTAATAGTGTACGTACTAATAACAATACAGGTGCTCCACCAGCCTGCGGTGGAACAGTGAGTGTAACATTTACAGTTACCTCAGATTGTGAAGCTCCGGTAACTTGTGTTGCTACATTTACCGTACAGAGTTCACCGGTTATATTGACCTGTGCAAACAACGTAACAGAAAATGCTTGTCAATCACAAGCTGACATCAATACTAAATTTACTAACTGGTTAGCTACAGCTACGTTTACAGGAGGCTGCAATGGAGTTATAACAAATAATAACAGTGGAGCACCCGATCATTGCGGTGGAACTGCAAGTGTAACATTTACAGTTACCTCAGATTGTGAAGCTCCAGTTACATGCGTTGCAACATTTACAGTAATCGATGATACTCCAATTGTATTGACCTGTCCTACGAATGTTACAGAGAATGCATGTCAATCACAAACTGACATCAATAATAAATTCAATGCATGGTTAGGCACTGCAAGTTTCACTGGAGGATGCAATGGAGTATTGACTAATAATAATAGTGGAGCCCCCGATCATTGCGGTGGAACAGCAAGTGTAACGTTTACCGTAACATCTGATTGTGAAGCACCTAAAACATGCGTTGCAACATTTACAGTAATCGATGATACTCCAATTGTATTGACTTGTCCGACAAACGTAACCGAAAATGCATGTCAAACACAAGCTGATATTAATACAAAATTCAATAACTGGTTAGCAACTGCAAACTTTACAGGAGGTTGTAATGGAGTATTGACCAATAGCGGAGGTACTGCACCCGATCATTGTGGTGGAACTGCAAGTGTAACATTTACAGTTACATCTGATTGTGAATCACCTAAAACATGTGTCGCAACATTTACAGTAAGCAATGCACCAGCAGTAGTTTTGACCTGTCCAACCAATGCAACCGAAAATGCCTGTCAATCACAAACTGACATCAACAATAAATTCAATGCATGGTTAGGGAATGCAGGTTTTACTGGCGGATGCAATGGTGTATTAACAAATAATGCCGGTGCTGCCCCAGATCATTGTGGTGGAACTGCAAGTGTAACATTCACCGTAACTTCAGATTGTGAAGCACCGAAAACTTGTGTAGCAACATTTACAGTAACGAATGCACCAGCAGTGGTGTTGACATGTCCAAGCAATGTAACCGAAGCAGCCTGTCAATCGCAAGCAACAATTAATACCAAGTTTACAAATTGGTTAGCCACAGCTATGCATAGTGGTGGTTGCAATAGTGTACGTACCAATAACAATACAGGTGCTCCACCAGCTTGTGGAGGAAGTGCAAGTGTAACATTTACCGTAACATCAGATTGCGAAGCACCCAAAACATGTGTAGCAACATTTACAGTAAGCAATGCACCTGCAGTAGTTTTAACCTGTCCGACCAATGCAACAGAGAATGCATGTCAATCACAAACAGACATCAATAATAAATTTAATACATGGCTAGGGAATGCAGGTTTTACTGGCGGATGTAATGGTGTTTTAACCAATAATGCAGGTGCTGCTCCCGATCATTGTGGAGGAAGTGCTAGTGTAACATTCACCGTAACCTCAGATTGTGAAGCACCAAAAACATGCGTAGCGACATTTACGGTAACGAATGCACCTCCAGTGGTGTTGACTTGTCCAAGCAATGTCACAGAAGCTGCTTGTCAAACTCAAACACAAATCAATACCAAGTTTACGAATTGGTTAGCCACAGCTACAAATAGTGGTGGATGTAATAGTGTACGTACCAATAACAATACAGGTGCTCCCCCAGCCTGCGGTGGAACAGCGAGTGTAACATTTACAGTTACCTCAGATTGTGAAGCACCGGTAACTTGTGTTGCTACATTTACCGTACAGAGTTCACCGGTTATATTGACCTGTGCAAACAACGTAACTGAAAATGCTTGTCAATCACAAGCTGATATCAATACTAAATTCAATAATTGGTTAGCAACCGCTAACTTCAGTGGTGGTTGTAACGGAATGTTGACTAATAATGCCGGTGCCGCCCCAGATCATTGTGGTGGAACAGCAAGTGTAACATTTACAGTGACCTCAGATTGTGAAGCTCCAGTTACATGCGTTGCAACATTTACAGTAATCGATGATACTCCAATTGTATTGACCTGTCCTACGAATGTTACCGAGAATGCATGTCAATCACAAACAGACATCAATAATAAATTCAATGCATGGTTAGGCACTGCAAGTTTCACTGGCGGATGCAATGGAGTATTGACTAATAATAATAGTGGAGCCCCCGATCATTGCGGTGGAACTGCAAGTGTAACGTTTACAGTGACCTCCGATTGTGAAGCGCCTAAAACATGTGTAGCAACATTTACAGTAATCGATGATACTCCAATTGTATTGACTTGTCCGACAAACGTAAACGAAAATGCATGTCAAACACAAGCAGATATTAATACCAAATTCAATAACTGGTTAGCAACTGCAAACTTTACAGGAGGTTGCAATGGAGTATTGACCAATAGTGGAGGTACTGCACCAGATCATTGTGGTGGTTCTACAAGTGTAACATTTACAGTAACATCCGATTGTGAAGCACCAAAAACATGTGTAGCCACATTCACTGTTACAAATGCACCCGTTGTAGTATTGACTTGTCCGACAAATGCAACCGAAAATGCCTGTCAATCACAAACTGACATCAACAATAAATTCAATACATGGTTAGGGAATGCAGGTTTTACAGGAGGATGCAATGGTGTATTAACAAATAATGCCGGTGCTGCCCCAGATCATTGTGGTGGAACAGCAAGTGTAACCTTTACAGTTACATCAGATTGCGAAGCACCGAAAACCTGTGTAGCAACATTTACAGTAACGAATGCACCAGCAGTGGTGTTGACATGTCCAAGCAATGTAACCGAAGCAGCTTGTCAATCGCAAGCAACAATTAATACCAAGTTTACAAATTGGTTAGCCACAGCTATGCATAGTGGTGGTTGCAATAGTGTGCGCACCAATAACAATACAGGTGCTCCACCAGCTTGTGGAGGAACAGCAAGTGTAACATTTACCGTAACATCAGATTGCGAAGCACCAAAAACATGTGTAGCAACATTTACAGTAAGCAATGCACCAGCAGTAGTTTTAACCTGTCCGACCAATGCAACAGAGAATGCATGTCAATCACAAACTGACATCAACAATAAATTCAATACATGGCTAGGGAATGCAGGTTTTACTGGCGGATGCAATGGTGTATTAACCAATAATGCCGGTGCTGCTCCCGATCATTGTGGAGGAAGTGCAAGTGTAACATTCACCGTAACCTCAGATTGTGAAGCACCTAAAACATGCGTAGCGACATTTACTGTAACGAATGCACCTCCAGTGGTGCTGACCTGTCCAAGCAATGTAACAGAAGCTGCTTGTCAAACACAAACACAAATCAATACCAAGTTTACGAATTGGTTGGCCACAGCTACAAATAGTGGTGGATGTAATAGTGTACGTACCAATAACAATACAGGTGCTCCCCCAGCCTGCGGTGGAACAGCGAGTGTAACATTTACAGTTACCTCAGATTGTGAAGCACCGGTAACTTGTGTTGCAACATTTACCGTACAGAGTTCACCGGTTATATTGACCTGTGCAAACAACGTAACAGAAAATGCTTGCCAATCACAAGCTGATATCAATACTAAATTCAATAATTGGTTAGCAACTGCAAGCTTCAGTGGTGGTTGTAACGGTGTGTTGACTAATAGCGGAGGGGCTGCACCAGATCATTGTGGTGGAACAACGAATGTAACATTTACCGTTACTTCAGATTGTGAGGCTCCAAAAACTTGTGTTGCAAGTTTTTCAGTCACAGCAGCACCAGGTGTAACGATTACTTGTCCTAATAACGTAACAGAAGCAGCCTGTCAAACTCAGGCTCAAATTGATAATAAATTTACAACATGGTTAACTACTGCAACTTTTGGTGGTGGTTGTAATGGTGTCTTAACAAATAGCGGAGGTGCTGCACCCGATCATTGTGGTGGAACTGCAAGTGTAACATTTACAGTAACCTCAGATTGTGAAGCACCAAAAACATGTGTAGCAACATTTACAGTAATCGATGATACTCCAATTGTATTAAATTGTCCAACGAATGCTACTGAAGTCGCTTGCCAAACACAAACTCAAATCAATAATAAATTTAATGCTTGGTTAGCAACGGCTAGTTTCAGTGGTGGGTGTAATGGAGTATTGACTAATAGCGGAGGTACTGCACCTGATCATTGTGGTGGATCAACTAGTGTAACATTTACAGTTACATCTGATTGTGAAACACCTAAAACATGTGTAGCGACATTTACCGTAATAGATGACGTACCAATTGTATTAACCTGCCCTACTAACGTTACTGAAGCAGACTGTCAAACTCAAAGTCAAATTAATTCTAAGTTTAATGCATGGTTAGCTTCAGCTACTTTTACAGGGGGTTGCAATGGGGTATTGACAAATAATGCAGGAACTGCTCCGGATCACTGTGGTGGTAGCGCAAGCGTCACATTTACTGTAACATCAGATTGTGAAGCACCTAAAACTTGTGTTGCCAGCTTCACTGTTACTGCAGCAACTCCAATTACTTTAACTTGTCCTAACAATGTTACAGAAGCAGCATGTCAAACTCAAGCTGATATCAACACGAAATTTAATAATTGGATTAACTCAGTTACAACAACAGGAGGTTGTAATCCTGTATTAACGAATAATAATATTGGTGCTCCTAACCATTGTGGTGGAGGAACAACAGTTACGTTTACAGTCACTTCAGATTGCGATGCTCCTAAAACTTGTAGTGCTTCTTTTGTTGTTAATGATGCTCCGGTTGTAGTATTGACATGTCCAAATAGTGTAACGGAAGGTCCATGCCAAACCCAAGGACAGATTGATACTAAATTTAATAATTGGTTAAACACAGTTAGTTTTTCAGGAGGTTGCAATGCAAGTATCAATAATAATAATACTGGTGCGCCATTAGCTTGTGGTGGTTCGGCCTCAGTTACTTTTACAGTAACATCAGATTGTGAACCTCAGAAAACGTGTGTAGCTACATTTACTGTAACTGCTGCGCCACCTGTAGTTTTAACTTGCCCAAACAATGTAACAGAAGCAGCTTGTCAATCTCAAACTACAATAAATAGCAAGTTCAATACTTGGATTTCAACTGCAACTGCTACCGGAGGTTGTAATAGCGTGTTTACAAATAACAACAATGGCGCACCTCCTGCATGTGGTGGATCAACTAGTGTAACATTTACTGTAACTTCTGATTGCGAAACGACTAGAACCTGTGTGGCAACATTTACAGTAAGCAGTTCGCCTGTAGTATTAACCTGTGCAAACAATGTAACTGAAACCGCTTGTCAATCACAGGCAGATATCAATACGAAATTTAATACCTGGCTTAACAGCACTACATTTACAGGAGGCTGTAACGGAGTGTTGACTAATAGTGGCGGTTCAGCACCTGATCATTGCGGCGGATCAACCAGCGTGACTTTTACAGTTACCTCAGATTGCGAAGCCCCGAAAACTTGTGTTGCAACATTTGCTGTGACTGCAGCGCCAGGAGTTTCTATTACTTGTCCAAGTAATGTAACAGAAGCTGCATGTCAAACTCAAGCTCAGATTGATACTAAATTTTCTAACTGGTTAACTACTGCAACTTTCGGCGGTGGTTGTAATGGAGTATTGACCAATAGTGGTGGATCAGCTCCAAACCATTGTGGTGGTACAACGAATGTAACCTTTACGGTTACTTCAGATTGTGAAGCTCCTAAAACTTGTGTTGCTACATTTACCGTTTCAAATGCAACTGCAGTGGTTATAAATTGTCCTACCAATGTTACAGAAGCAGCTTGCCAAACACAGAGTGCCATTAATACGAAATTTAATAATTGGTTAGCAACTGCAACTTTTAGCGGTGGTTGTAACGGTGTATTGACAAATAGTGGAGGAACAGCTCCAGATCATTGTGGTGGTTCGACATCAGTTACATTTACCGTTACATCAGATTGCGAGGCACCTAAAACTTGTGTAGCTACATTTACTGTAAGCAATGCATCAGCAGTTGTGCTTACGTGCCCAAGCAATGTAACAGAAAATGCATGTCAAACACAAAGTCAAATTAATTCCAAATTCAATGCATGGCTAGCTACCGTCTCGACAAGTGGCGGTTGCAATCCAATGTTTACTAATAATAATACAGGTGCACCGAATGCTTGTGGTGGTTCAACTACAGTAACATTTACAGTGACCTCTGACTGTGAAGCACCAAAGACGTGTGCAGCAAGCTTTACAGTTACCGCAGCCCCTCCTGTAGTGTTGACTTGTCCAAACAATGTTACTGAAGGTCCATGTCAGACCCAATCACAGATTAATTCCAAATTCAATGCATGGTTGGCTACTGTGTCAACAAGCGGTGGTTGCAATCCTGTATTTACTAATAACAATACCGGTGCACCGAATGCATGTGGTGGTTCTACAACGGTGACTTTTACAGTTACATCAGATTGTGAAGCTCCTAAAACATGTACTGCTTCATTTGCTGTAACTTCTGCACCAGCAGTGATATTGACTTGTCCAAATAATGTGACTGAAGCTCCTTGTCAAACTCAGGCTCAAATAGATTCTAAATTTACAAGCTGGCTAGCTACCGTTTCATTTAGTGGTGGTTGCAATGCAAGTATTGCTAATAATAATAGCGGAGCACCATTGGCCTGTGGAGGATCGAAGACTGTGACATTTACAGTTACTTCTGATTGTGAAGCACCTAAGACTTGTACTGCAACATTTACTGTTACAGCAGCACCTCCGGTTGTTTTAACTTGTCCTAACAATGTTACCGAACCGGCATGTCAAACTCAAAGTCAAATCAATACAAGCTTTACAAATTGGTTGGCTACCGTGAGTTTCAGTGGTGGTTGCAATGCAACTATCTCTAATAATAATGTAGGTGCACCACCTGCATGTGGTGGAGTTGCAACTGTTGTATTTACTGTTACTTCAGATTGTGAAGCACCAAAATCCTGTACGGCAACGTTTACAGTTACTGCTGCAACTGCAGTTGTGTTGACCTGTGCAAACAATGTAACTGAAAATGCATGTCAAACACAAGCTCAAATTGATTCGAAGTTTACAGCTTGGTTAAATACAACAAACTTTACGGGTGGATGTAATGGCGTTTTGAATAATAATAATGCAGGCGCTCCAAATGCATGTGGTGGATCTACCACTGTTACCTTTACAGTGACATCGGATTGTGAAGCTTCTAAAACATGCACTGCATCATTTACTGTTCAGAGTTCACCGGTTGTTTTAACCTGTCCTAATAATGTAACTGAAAATGCATGTCAAACCCAAAGTCAAATTGATTCAAAGTTTGCAGCATGGTTGGGAACTGTAAGTACTTCTGGCGGTTGCAATTCTTTGTTGACAAATAATAACAATGGAGCACCAAATCATTGCGGAGGAACAGCTAGTGTAACTTTTACAGTAACATCAGATTGTGAATCTCCAAAAACCTGTGTTGCTACATTTACTGTATCGAATGCTACTGCTGTTGTTTTAAATTGTCCTTCTAATGTTACAGAAGCAGCTTGTCAAACGCAGAGTGCCATCAATACGAAATTTACTAATTGGTTAGCAACTGCAACTTTTAGCGGTGGTTGTAATGGGGTATTGACAAACAGTGGAGGAACAGCTCCAGATCATTGTGGAGGATCAACTTCAGTTACATTTACCGTTACTTCTGATTGTGAATCACCAAGAACCTGCGTAGCCACATTTACTGTGAGTAATGCAACATCTGTTACACTAACATGTCCGGCAAATGTTACTGAAAATGAATGTCAGACACAAGCTCAAATCAATTCTAAATTTAATGCTTGGTTAGCGACGGTTGCTACAAGTGGAGGTTGTAATCCTATATTAACAAATAATAATACAGGAGCACCTCAAGCCTGTGGTGGATCAACAACGGTAACATTTACGGTAACATCAGATTGTGAAGCACCAAAAACATGTAGTGCTTCATTTACCGTAACTGCTGCGTCTCCAGTAGTGTTGACTTGTCCAAATAACGTAACAGAAGGTTCTTGTCAAACCCAATCACAAATTAATTCCAAATTCAATGCTTGGTTGGCAACGGTGTCAACAAGTGGTGGATGTAATCCTGTATTTACTAATAACAATACAGGGGCACCAAGCGCATGTGGTGGCTCTACAACAGTTACATTTACTGTTACTTCAGATTGTGAAGCACCAAAATCATGTACTGCTTCATTTGCTGTAACTTCAGCACCAGCAGTAGTCTTGACGTGTCCAAATAATGTGACTGAAGCAGCTTGTCAAACACAAGCTCAAATTGATTCTAAATTTACAAGCTGGCTAGCTACCGTTTCATTTAGTGGTGGTTGCAATGCTAGCATTGCAAATAATAATACCGGAGCGCCATTGGCATGTGGTGGATCAAAGACTGTGACATTTACGGTAACTTCTGATTGTGAAGCTCCTAAAACTTGTACTGCAACGTTTGCAGTTACTGCAGCTCCCGTAGTTGTATTAACTTGTCCAAATAATGTAACTGAAGCTGCTTGTCAGTCACAAAGTCAGATAGATACTAAATTCACAAATTGGTTAGCAACTGTTAGTTTCAGTGGTGGTTGTAATGCCAGTATTTCAAACAATAATACTGGTGCACCTCTTGCATGTGGTGGCTCTAAAACAGTCACGTTTACAGTTACCTCAGATTGTGAAGCTCCGAAAACTTGTACTGCAACGTTTACGGTAAATGCTTCGACATCTGTGGTATTGACTTGTGCAAATAATGTAACGGAAAATGCATGTCAAACACAAGCTCAAATTGATTCGAAGTTTACAACTTGGTTAAATACAACAAACTTTACGGGTGGATGTAATGGTGTTTTAACAAATACCAATACAGGTGCTCCAAATGCATGTGGTGGTTCAACCACTGTTACTTTCACAGTGACTTCAGATTGCGAAGCTCCTAAAACTTGCACGGCATCGTTTACTGTTCAGAGTTCACCGGTTGTATTAACTTGTCCAAATAATGTAACTGAAAATGCATGTCAAACACAAAGTCAAATTGATTCGAAGTTTAATGCATGGTTGTCAACTGTTACAACTTCTGGTGGATGTAATTCAGTTTTAACTAACAACAATACCGGTGCTCCGAATAAATGTGGAGGAACTGCTACGGTCACCTTTACGGTTACTTCATCTTGCGAAGCACCTAAAACATGTACAGCAACATTCACCGTATCCAATGCACCAGCAGTTGTATTGAATTGTCCAAATAACGTGACAGAAGCTGCTTGCCAGACTCAATCACAAATAAATACGAAATTCAATAATTGGCTGGCAACTGTAACCACTTCAGGTGGTTGCAATCCTGTATTAACTAATAATAATACGGGTGCTCCTCTTGCATGCGGGGGTACAACTTCCGTTACGTTTTCCGTAACTTCTGATTGTGAAACAACTAAAACATGTGTTGCAAGCTTTACTGTAACTGCAGCTCCTTCGGTTGTTTTGACTTGTCCTAACAATGTTACAGAAGCATCTTGCCAGACTCAAGCTCAAATCGATACCAAATTCAATAATTGGTTAGCGACCGTTTCTACTTCTGGAGGTTGCAATCCTGTTTTCACCAATAACAACACAGGTGCTCCAAATCATTGTGGTGGATCTACAACGGTGACTTTTACAGTTACATCAGATTGTGAAGCTCCTAAAACTTGTACGGCTTCATTTACCGTATCGACTGCTCCAACAGTAATTTTGACTTGTCCATCAAATGTCACCGAAACAAATTGTCAAACTCAGGCTACTATTAATTCAAAGTTCAACGCATGGTTGGCAACCGTTTCAACAAGTGGTGGATGTAATCCTGTATTTTCAAATAACAATACAGGTGCACCGAATGCATGTGGTGGATCTACAACGGTAACTTTTACTGTTACCTCAGATTGTGAAGCTCCAAAAACTTGTACTGCAAGCTTTACTGTGACAGCAGCTCCAACAGTTGTTTTAACTTGTCCAAATAATTTAACCGAAGCAGCCTGTCAAACACAGGCACAGATAGATGGTAAGTTTGCAAATTGGTTAAACACTGTTTCATTTAGTGGCGGATGCAATGCAAGTATTTCTAACAATAATAATGGAGCGCCTCCTGCTTGTGGTGGAAGTAAAACGGTAACTTTTACAGTGACCTCTGATTGTGAAGCACCAAAAACTTGTACGGCAACATTTACTGTTACAGCTGCACCTGCGGTTGTTTTAACTTGCCCTAACAATGTTACCGAACCGGCTTGTCAAACTCAAAGTCAAATCAATACAAGTTTTACAAATTGGTTGGCTACCGTAAGTTTTAGTGGCGGATGTAATGCCAGCATTGCAAATAACAATACAGGTGCACCGAATGCATGTGGTGGTTCAACCACTGTAACATTTACTGTAACTTCAGATTGTGAGGCTCCAAAAACTTGTAGCGCCACTTTTACAGTTACAAATGCTTCTGCTGTTGTGTTAAATTGTGCTTCTAATGCTACTGAAGCTGCATGTCAAACACAAGCACAAATAGATTCTAAATTTAATGCATGGTTGGCAACTGCATCAAGTTCAGGTGGATGCAATAGATCGCTTTCTAATAACAGTACCGGAGCGCCTAATGCTTGCGGTGGATCAACAACAGTAACCTTTACAGTTACTTCAGATTGTGAAGCTCCGAAATCTTGTACTGCGAGTTTCACGGTATTAAGTTCACCTGTTGTGCTGAATTGTCCTAGCAATGTAACAGAAGCTGCTTGTCAAACACAAGCAAGTATCAATACTAAATTTAATAACTGGTTGAATACAGTGAATTTCAGTGGTGGATGCAATGCAAGTATTTCAAACAATAATGTGGGTGCGCCTCAGGCATGCGGAGGTAGTACTACTGTGACTTTTACAGTAACTTCAACATGCGAAAATCCTAAATCATGCACTGCAACATTTACTGTAACTGCGGCACCGGCAGTAGTCTTAACTTGCCCAAATAATGTTACTGAAGCTGCTTGTCAGACCCAATCACAGATCAATACTAAATTTAGTAATTGGTTAGCAACGGTATCAACTTCAGGTGGATGCAATCCTGTTTTGACAAACAACAATACAGGTGCTCCACAAGCATGCGGAGGATCTACAACTGTAACATTTACAGTAACGTCAGATTGCGAATCTGCTAAAACATGTTCTGCTGTTTTTACAGTAACCAATGCCCCTCAGGTTATATTAACCTGTCCTGACAATCAAACTGAAGCCGCTTGTCAAACTACTGCCCAAATAAATCAAAAGTTTGCTGCATGGTTGGCAACAGCATCTGTAGCAGGTGGTTGCAATAGTGTGCTTTCAAACAATAATAATGGGGCACCAAATGCTTGTGGTGGTTCAGTTACCGTAACATTTACCGTCACCTCTGATTGCCAAACTACCGTGACATGCTCTTCCGTATTTGCAGTTACAACCGCACCGGCAGTTTCCATGAGTTGTCCTGTCAATGTAACAGAAGCAGCTTGTCAAACACAAGCCAGCATCAATCAGAAGTTTTCAGATTGGCTAGCCACTTTAAATGTTACAGGAGGTTGCAATACCGTTGTTACAAATAATAATAATGGAGCTCCTGCGGCATGTGGTGGTTCCAAAACTGTTATTTTTACTGCCACCAGCTCATGTGAAAATCCAGTGACTTGCAGCGCCACATTTACTGTCACGGCGCCAGCTCCTTTAACAGTAACTTGTCCAATTGATTTAAACTTAAATGGTTGCAGAACACAATTTGATGTAGATACTGCTTTTGTAAATTGGCTTAACAGCATTAAAACTACTGGAGGTTGCAATGTAACTGTTGCAAATAATAACAGCGGTGCACCAAATGTTTGTGGTGGAACCAAAACAGTTCAATTCACAGTGACAAGTAGTTGTGAATCTCCAAAAACTTGTTCTGCCACATTTGCAGTAATTCCGTTAGCTCAACCTCAGATTACCTGTCCAAATAATATTACTATCAATTGTGATGAATCTACGCTACCAGCAAGAACCGGTAATGCAACCGGTATCGATGGTTGCGGCGATAATGGTACTATAACTTATCAGGATCAAGTCGTGCCAGGAAATTGTTCAGGCAATTACGTAATCAATAGAACCTGGACTATAACGGATCGTTGTGGAGGTACTGATGATTGTGTTCAAACCATTACCCTGATCGATAACAAAGCGCCGACATTTACGATGCCTAATGATATTATAATTTATAACAAGCGTACCAATGCCGGTACTGCAACCTTGGTTAATTATGATTTCAATTTTGGAAATTCTTATATTTCTTTAGCACCAAAACTGTATAGTGGAATTACTTCAATCATGTCAAATTCAGTAAATCCATTTATGCGTACGAATGGTACTCCTTCTGCCGGCTTGGCTTTTGCAAATAATCCAGTTGCTGGAAAAGCATTAACTGTTGCAAATTCCTTCTCATCAGGAGGTAATTGGCAGTTCAATATTTCAGGACGTAATCTTGCGGCCTTTACTAATTTCAAAGTTTATGTTCAGGCATTCCGCAAAGGAACAGGCAGCGCAACCAATTTAATCATGGAAGTGAGTACCGATGCAACAAATTGGACCACCTTCAGCAACACCGCATTGACTACAGGTACCTGGGTTGAATGCACGGCTTCTGTACCTGGAATTTCATATCCGACTCAATTCTATATCAGGATTAGATATTCCGGTGGTTCAAATACAGATCCAAAAGATCTTCATATTGACAATTTCCAAATTCAGGGATATCGCGATGCGAAGCTTTGTGATTTTGATGATGTACCAGATATAACGGGTTATCCTACTAATATCAGCGATGCGTGTGATCAAAATCCTACTGCTACTTACAGTGATTCTGCAGCTATTGCCGATTGTGTTTCGAAAGTTTATAGAACCTGGACCGTTACTGATGAATGTGGCAATGCTAAGGTTGGAAGCACTAAACAGGTTATTACAATTAAAGACACCTTGGGTCCTGTAATTACTTGTCCATCTGGAAGTTCTTTGTCTAGAAAAGCAGATACCACTAAATGTCATTACACGGTTATAAATAATGAATTGGATGCAACAGCAACCGATGACTGTTTTGATCCTTCAACTGTTAGAAATAATTGGAACAACAATAGTACATTATCAGGTGTGCAACTTCCTGTTGGAGTACATACTATTATTTGGACAGCTACAGATAATTGTGGCAATACATCAACTTGTTCATTTGCAATTACAATTTTTGAAATTGAACCTCCAGTGGCACGATGCAAAGGCGATTCGATCCTATTGGATTCCACCGGTAATTACACTATAACCGTTAATAACATCAATGCCGGTTCAACTGATAACTGCGGAATTAAATCGATGAAATTAAATCGCTACGTGTATGGGTGCGATGACATTCCTTCAAGAAAGGTCATTTTAACTGTTACGGATTCTACAGGATTATCTGATACTTGCGAAGCAGATTTAAAAATACGGGATGGTTTAGCACCTAAATTGACTTGTAAAAACATTAGCATTGTATTACCTCCAAGTGGTACCAAAACAATTACAGCAGATAGTGTCCTTTCTTTTGCAAAGGATAATTGTGGTATTACCAAGAAAACTGTAACTCCAAATACTTTCACATGCTCAAGCAGCAAAGTAACCACAGTGACGGTTGAAGCAAGAGATGTTACAGGAAATACGAGTACCTGTACTGCGACTGTAACGATATCCAATACTCAGGATTCTGATTGTGATGGGGTTTGGGATGTATGCGATATCTGTCCAGGAGGTGATGATAAAGTAGACAACGACGGGGATGGAAAGCCCGACTGTAAATTCCCACCGATCTTCCCTAAAGTCAAGAGTACCTGGAAATGCGGTACCAATCCAAATCGCGTGTACATAGCTAAAATTGGCACAAATGGAAAATGTACCACGACCTGTGTAAACTATTTAACCTGGGTTAATAATCCGGGGCCGAATGAATACCTCGGTCCTTGTAAATCGTGTCCGGAAGGATTGCTAGGATATCCGGATGTATTTAAAGGACTTCTTGGTGATACTTCGGATGATTCGGAACGCAATGCAAATGATCCAGAAAACGGCTTGCCTTTCCGCATCGTTCCAAATCCAAATTTTGGTGTATTTGATTTGGTTTTTGATGCCATCGTAGAAGATGGAACGTTGGAAATCTACAATTTAATGGGTGAAAAAGTTTGGATGCAACGGATTACTGGAAATACTGAACGATTATCCATGAACTCCAATGAATTTAAGAATGGAGCCGCGGGTGTTTACCGAATTGTATTGAAGAATAATGCAGGAAAGTCAGTTCAGACTTTATTGATAATGAAATAATGTTCGGAATCAAACCTTGGTTTTTAAAAGGCTGAGGTTTGATTCTTATTGTTAATATGAATACAGGAATTCTTTACTTATTTAAGCAATTTATACTTGTAAGTTTATTATTTACAATAGGTACATTAATATCAAATATTATTTTTTATTCTGTAATTGAAGTTGATCTGCATCGCTGGATTTTTACTGCATCTGGTTTGACAATTTTTTTATTTAGCTTTAAATTTCTTAATTATCGTTCGCATGGATTGGCGTTTGATAATTCTGATTTAAAATTATCATTGATTCCAGAATATCAAAAAATTACTATTAGTAAATTAAAACTTTCTGATTTGATTAATCGTATTAAATATGATTACAAATTTTCTGAAAGTACGGTTTCAATTCAGGAAAATATAATTGATATTGATTTAAAGGAAGATTTTTGGAAGAGTGAACATATTGAAATTAAACAGTTAGATACAACTGATAAGCATGTTACTTATTTAATAAAATCTACTTCAAGACATTGGTGGTTAGCCGGAGGCTTGTTTCTCGGCGACTTTGGTGAAAATAAATGCAATGTAAATTACTTAGAAAAATTAATTATTGCTTAGTGGATTGTGGTATTTTAGGCTTTATATTTAATCGCAAAGCCTGATCGTAAATTATATAATTCCAAAGCCAGTTTATAAACACAATCAGTTTATTTCGTACGCCTATCAGGTAGTAAATATGGACAAAAAGCCAGCCAATCCACGCAATGAATCCACTTAGAAACAAGCTCTTGTATTGTAGTACTGCTTTTGAACGTCCAATGGTAGCCATACTTCCTTTATCCCAATAATTAAAAGCTAGCCGATTTTTTAAATTAGATTTATTTAGTCGTTTGGCCAAATAACTGGCTTGTTGCAATGCAACTGGTGCCAATCCTGGAAGCCCTGAAGGGTATTTAGCCGTTTCCATATAGGCAATATCACCAAGCGCATATACATCCTTCCATATTGGAACTTCACAATATTGATTTACTGATATTTTTCTACCGGGAGCATTGTGAGCAACTTCAAGTCCTTTGATGGCAGTTCCGACAACACCGGCAGCCCAAATAATTTTTTGACTTTTTAAGAACAAGCCATTTGAAAGTTCCAGTTGATCCTCTTTAATATCTGTAACCTTTGTATTCAAATGAATGCATACACCCATTTTAGTTAATTCTTCATAAGCTTTTAGGGATGCTTTTTCAGTCATTGTATCAAGTAATCTGGAACTTGCCTGGATTAAATGGATCTGCATTTTAGAAGCGTCAAGATCCGGGTAATCCTTTGGCAAGATATGTTTTTTCATTTCAGAAAGTGCCCCAGCCAGTTCCACCCCGGTTGGACCTCCCCCAATAATTATGATATTCATCAATCGTTCTTGAGCACTGGCATCATTGCTTAAAACAGCTTGCTCTAAATCATTTAAAATGCAATTTCTCAGATACAGAGCTTCTGATACTGATTTTAAAGGAATTGTATACTTTTCAAAATTCAGATTTCCGTAATAGTTAGTTTGAGAACCCGTTGCTATTATTAATACATCATATACCAGGGATCCAGTATCAGTATAAATAACTTTATGAATCGGATCAATTTCAGCAATATCAAGCGTACGAATGAATATGTCCTTTTTATTTCTGAAATTTTTTCTCAATGGAAAACAGATTGAGCTTGGCTCAATTCCAGACATTGCAACCTGATAAAAAAGGGGTTGAAATTGGAAATAATTATTTTTATCAATGAGCACAATTTGATAAATTTTACTATCAATTCGATTAGCAAATTTAAATCCAGCAAAACCGCCTCCAATTATCACAATTCTAGGTTTATTAGAATTTGGAATGTTAAAGGGCATTGTTAAAGTTTGATTATTTTTACACCTTAATATCAGTTTCACTTAAAATAACAATTAATCCGCATTTATGTTTTTTACTGAATTCGTGGACACCGCTAAACGTTTTATCAGATATGCAATGATTGATACACAATCAGATCCTGCTTCATTGGAGTATCCATCAACCAAAAAGCAATTTGATTTATTGAAACTTCTTTATAATGAACTTAAAGAAGCTGGAATTGAGCAGGTTGAGCTAGATGATTACGGATATGTTTTTGCCACGATTCCTTCAAATAGTGATAAAAACCTACCTACCATTTGCTTTTGTGCCCATGTTGACACTGCACCTGATTGTAGTGGAAGCAATGTAAAACCCTTGCTGCATAAAAACTATTCCGGGCAAAACATAGTTCTTCCAGATGATCCTTCAATTGTAATTACTCCAAATGACTACCCTCTTTTAAATTCAAAGACAGGTGAAAACATAATTACTGCCAGTGGACTCACCTTATTGGGATCAGATGATAAAGCAGGCGTTACCGCCATTATGGAAGCAGCCTTGTATCTAAAAAATCATCCTGAGATCAAACACGGACCGATAAGAATACTTTTTACACCTGATGAAGAAATTGGAAAAGGTGTAGCTTACCTCGACATGAAAAAATTAAATGCAGATTATGGCTATACTTTAGATGGAGGCCCGCTCGGGGATTTAGAAGACGAAACATTTTCTGCTGATGCAGTCCATATAACGATTGAAGGGGTTTCTACTCATCCCGGTTATGCTAAAGGCAAAATGGAAAATGCAATTAAAATTGCATCTGAAATTATTTCATCCCTGCCCAAAGAATATTTAGCTCCGGAGGTTACAGAAGGTAGGCAAGGTTTTGTCCACCCGGTTAAATTAGAAGCCGAATTGGAAAAAGCTAAAATCTATTTGATTATTAGAGATTTTGATACAAAGAAACTTAAAGAACATGAAGATGTCTTGGAGCAAATTGTAAAGCAGGTTTTATTAACATACCCTGGTAGTAATTATACTTTTTCAGTTTCAGAACAATACAGAAACATGAAAGAGATATTAATTGACCACCCTCAGGTTACTCAATATGCTGAATTGGCAATGATTGAAGCTGGAATTAAACCCAACAAAGGCTTGATTCGAGGCGGGACCGATGGTAGTAAATTAAGTTTTATGGGACTTCCTTGTCCAAATTTATTTGCGGGCGAACAAGCGATCCACTCAAAAAAAGAATGGGTTAGTGAACAAGACATGCAAAAAGCAGCGGAAGTAATAGTAAGAATTTGTCAAATTTGGGAACGCAATGGATAAAGTTCTTAAAATTCCAGTATTTCCACTTCCTGTAGTGGTCTTTCCAGATGAAGAAATCAGACTTCATATTTTCGAACAACGTTATAAGCAATTAATACAAGATTGCTCTGATACAGGTCTTGTTTTTGCTATCCTTCCAATAGTTGATGATAGAATTCAGGAATACGGGACACTGGTTAGACTAAAAGAAATTGTAAAAACCTATGAGGATGGACGATTTGATATACGTCTGGAAGCCATTGGTCAAGTTAAAAATGTTGCATTGCACAATCGTTGGTCAGGAAAACTATATGGAGCCATAGATGCCCAGGCAATAGATGATATCAGTATAGGTGACCAAGAATTATTAGATAAAATTAAACAGCAATTTGGGGTTCTATGTGAAATCAATCAAGCACAACCCTATCATTCCATTCTTTGGGAACAATTTAGAAGTTATAAATTAGGCCATTATGTTGGTTTTACTTTAAAGGAGGAATATCAATTTAGTACTCTTAAAACTGAAAATGAACGACTTCAAAAATTACTAAATCAATTGGAACTCATGATTGCTCAAAGCACAACACGAAAAGAATGGTTAAAAAACATGAATATGAATGGCGAGTTTCGCAATTTTGGAAAAGAATCTATAAAGGGAATCAGCTGAAATTTCTAAAATAGAATTAATAAGATTCCAACTCAAATAAATAGAGCATTAAATACTCAAATCTAAAAATCAAGATTTAGTGAAAAAAAATGTGAATACAATCCAATACCTGCATTGCCAATATTAGTCATTGCGTAATCAATTGTAATTTTTGCAACTTTAATGCCTAATCCGGCTGTAGGATAAAATGATAATTCTTTTGAGCCACTTCCGTCAACCGCCAACGTTCGTTGAAAATTTCCTGCTCCAAGTCTTAAAAACATTCGCTTATTGTAATCCAACTCAATTCCAATTTTGGGGTCTACATTAAAATGATTGGATGAAATTAAAGAGGCTTCAGTTCCATTTGTTGACCATTCTAAATCAACAGCAGTCAACAATCCGATTTTATCAATCAACTTAAAATTATATGCAATGCCACTTACGATTTTAGGTAAGGTATATTCAACAGAATTAGAGGGTATAGAATTATTGGTTTGCTGAAGCACTGCTTTTTCCTCTGTACTAAAAGAAAATGAATACGCATTGAAGCTGGTTGTTATATCTCTTCCCATTAAAGCAAGGCTCCATTTATTTTTCCTATACTGAACGCCTGCATCAAATCCAAATCCCCAGGATTTTGCAAACGAGCCAAATCCTCTATGGATTATTTTAGTATTTATCCCGACAGACCATGGACTGTTATTCAATTTTCTTCCATAAGAAACCAATAGTGCATAATCAGCTACACTAAATTCTTCAATCCGACTATAATCAATACTTCCGTCTGGTCCTCGCAATCGAAGTGTATTTGGAATTTGATCGATAGACATTCTGATTAAACTTATACTGCCATAACTTAAAGACTGATCGTCTAAGGTTTTTCCAAAACCAACGTAATCATAATTTCCTATACCCGAAAACCATTCAGCATGCTGGGCACTAACTTGAAATTTTGAACTGATATTAATTAATCCCGCTGGATTCCAATAGGCTGCTTGTACTGAATTTAAAGATGCTGAAACGGCTCCTGACAATGCCATTCCACGGGCTCCTACCCCAATATTCAGAAAATCATTGCTAAATTTAGGGGCTTGGGCACAAAGTGAAAGCGGGAACAAAATCAGCCAAATGACACTTTTTAAAGTCATAGTATGGATTTCAAATGCAAATATATAACAAATATTTATAATATATTAATAGCTACAATATAAACGCTCAAATCGCCTACAAATTGTTTGCTTTTACCTCTTATGGCAGTTAATCGTAACGGTTGCTGACTCACCGGCATCGTCCATTATGTAAATCTGGTGTTTTCCGATTTTCGGGTTTATAGCCCACTCATGTTGGTTTGCTTCAGTAGAGCCCAAATAAACACCATCAATAAACCAGTGAATATGTGCTTGATGCTCTTTATGAGTTGCTTTTAAAACAATTTTTTGTGTATTGTCTGTTAAATCAACTGGAATAAAAACTTCGGTTCCTTTATCCGGATATACAAACTCCATTTTATTGATGGGTTGATCCTGAAATGATTTGCAATCATTTCTAACAGGCGGAATGGAGACATATCCCGGGTTATTTATTTTATAATATAATTCCATAACCGGAGGAAGTACAAAATAATTTTTCAAATGACCCTTCAAATCACAATCATTAAAAATTCTGAATTTCTCAGATTCATCAACATAATACGAATGATGATAAGGACAAACATCCAATTCATTAATTTCAACCGGATTCCATATAGTATCTATTTCTACACATGCTGGAGAAGGAAGATACCCACTGGTTTTACAAACCGCAATAGGATGCATTTCACCATAAGGTATGGGCCAGGACGATGAACAATTAAGTTGTCCAAATAATTCAAATAAAAGCGGCGCGGCTGTATGCAGCCCAATTAATCCGGGCCTTCCCAATCCACTTGAATTACCTACCCAAACCACCACGGTGTATTCAGGACATAATCCAACACACCAGGCGTCCTTAAATCCAAAAGAGGTGCCTGTCTTCCAAGCAATTTTATTGCTTTTAGAATTATAATAATTTGAATTTTGCTCATTTGACATCTCCGTCCCCATCATGGTCTGAATCATCAATGAAATTGCACCCAGAGAAAGCACTGAAGGGGAAGATTTAGAAATTGAACTATTAGCAATTTCCGATTTCACTGATTCTGAATCCTGCAACAATAAATGCATGTTCCAATTACGAGCTGATAAATCATTTGATTTTTGAAAAACCATCAACTGATTTGCTAAATTTCCATAGGCATTTGCTAAATCCCAAAGCTTTATTTCTGCCCCACCGAGAACCAATGCTAAACCATAGTCGCTGGCAGGTCTAAACAGACTTGTAAATCCTAATGCTTTTAATTTATCATAAAATAAAGGAACTCCATATTGCTGAAGCAATCGGACAGCAGGAACGTTTAAGGATTGTTGAATGCATTGGTCGGCAGGTACGCAACCCTGAAACATCCGTGAGTAATTTTCTGGTCTAAAGCCTGAAATCAAAGTGGGAATATCTGCTAGAAGCTGCTTCGTGCTAATGATTCCTCTATCTAATGCAGCGGCAAACAATAAAGGTTTCAATACACTGCCTGAACTCCTTAAGGAATGAATATTATTAACTTTGTTATTACGAAGTGATTTTGAAGTATCCGAACTATTGGCCAAATAACTCAATACCTCTCCCGTTTGATTAGAAATTAATAAAATGGCCAGATTATGAATTTCATTTTGCTTAAATGCTTTCGTATACTTTATGCTTATTTCTGAAAACTTAGTTTGAATTGATGCATCAATCGTAGAATTGAATTGATGTTTTTGAGGGTATTTTGAAATTAAATACGACAATAACAAATTTGAAACCTGAGGCATATTAAATATTTTATCAGGGATCTCTTCTAATATGGATAATTCATAGAGTGATTTGTCAAGGAATCCTTTAGAAAAAAGTACGGAGAGCAAACGGTTGCGTTTTAAATATAATAATTTTCTATTTTTTTCCAGGTGTATGTAAGATGGCTGATTAGGCAACACACTTAATAAAGCTGCCTCAGCCCAACTCAATTCGACCTCATCTCTTTGAAAATATCGCCAAAGCGCAGCCTTTAATCCCACTACATTACCTCCGTAAGGTGCTAATGAAGTATACCAATTCAATATTTCACTTTTGTTGAAATTAAATTCAATGCCAATAGCAAGCAACGACTCTTTAATCTTATTGAAAATACTTCTTTTTGGATTCCCTAAAAGCAGACGAGCCAATTGCATGGTAATAGTTGAACCACCTGATTTTATTTCACCGGTTTTAAAATTTTGATAAAGTGCACGCAAGACTGAAATAGGGTCAATGCCAATATGAGTATAAAATCGCTTATCCTCATAATTCACTATGCATTGAGCATAGTTTTCAGGAATTGATTGGGTAGCTGGAAACCTCCATTGACCATCCTTACTGATTTGGGCACCAAGTAATTTATGCTCCCGACTGTATAAAACTTTTGAAAATTCCAAATCCCTAAAAAAATAAGGAGCAGCAATAACAATAGCTATAAACAATCCAAATAGAACCGTCAATACACCATAAATAATTCTCAATACAAATTATTTTCGAGGAACAATAGTATAATTCCCAGCTCTGAATTTTGAATAAATTGAAGGATCATACATGGCTTCGCAATAGAATGAAGGTGCAATGTATTTTCCAGGATATGCTGCAGTTAAATAAAAACGCAACTCAATGCTTTGATTAGAATTCAGATCAAAATAACTCAAAACCCTGTCGTCACGGATATCCTGATAGTCCACTTGACTTTTCGTGTCATTCAATCCTGCAACCCTTCTGTTTTCAATTTCAAAACCTGAAGGAAACACCGTTGTTAAGGCAATATTTGAAATGCGGCCAATAACAGAACTGTTGGTTATGCTTACTATTACTTCCAATTCGTCACCAATTTGTAAAACATTGCCTTTGGCAGGCATTACAACATTCATTTTTATGCCTTTAGAGCTATTTTGGTCAGTTACTACAACATCTTTACCATACTGAATGATTTTAACCGCTACAGGACGAGGTGAATTGTTTTTAAATGAAAATACTTGCTTTGAAGCTGGTTCAAATATAACATCATATAGCTCTTTTTCAGATTGAATCTGAGCTTTGGCAGCATTCCAACTGTATTCAAAATCCATTTTACCCAACTTGCTTTTACCGCTTAATGTAGCAATTGCTATTAACATCATGGATTGCTCCTGGGTCGAGTAATAATCACTTTTTGTACGTTTAATTAACTTATTTAGAAGCATTAATGCTTCTTGGTTTTTATCTAAGATAGCTAACACTTGTGCAATCATCGCCTCATCCCGAATATCGGAACCGTAATTGTAATAATCGTCCCGATATGTTTTAAGTTCATAGGATCCCTGATTCAATAAGGTCTCTGCAATGTCTCTTTTACCTGAAATGGCATAAGCACCAGCAAGTAATATTTTTGAAAAATAATTGTCCGTCTTGGCTGTATATAGCTGATTCATGCCGCTCCAATCAGGTTTACCTAATAAAGCCATTGTGTATAAACGATATGCAAAATTAGTAGGATACCAATACTCCGTATTTTTTTGAATTTTTAAAGATTGATTTGATTTTGATTTTTGAAATTTATACCAATTTTGTAATAGATCTTCGGGCACCCTGAAACCAGCTTTTTTAGCTTCTATCATAAAATGACCTGTATATGAAGTACCCCAATCTGAGTAATTTGGTGAGCCTGGCCAATAGCTAAACGATCCATCTGCAAGTTGAAACAATCTCAATTTTTCAATCGCTTTTTGCACATTGTAATTTGCTTCTTCTTTTTGCTTGGGATTTAAATCAAATAAATTATTAAGTAGAATTTGAGGAAACGCTGCAGAAATGGTTTGCTCAATGCACCCATGTGGATAGTTTAACAATTTATCAATCATATTTCTTATAGACAATCCAGGAATTCCGGATACTTCCATTTTTACATCCCGGGTTCCATTCATTCCAAATGGAGGAATCTGCTCCTGAATACTCTTTCCGGCCTCAACCCAGAATTCTTTTACTTCATGGCTTACAGGATTTGGATTGTCAACATATAGTGAAACCTGTGATTTAGAACTATATTTACCTGCGCTTGCAGTTGCAGTAATCGTGGCATTTCCTATTTCGCCAATTCCTTTGATTGTAAAATAAACTGTCTGGTCTCCCGTAGTTTTAAACTGCATTGATTTTATAGCTGGTGACTTCAATGCTGCCTTACCATTTATTTCAAATTTAAGATTAACATCCTTAATTGCTGCATCCCGAGCAAATACAGTCACTGGAATTTCTAGCTCATCATTAAATGCAAACACTCTGGGTGCTGTTAATTGAACCATCAACTCATTTTTGACCTGGACAGATTTATCAGTTGAACCAAAAGCAGTATTTGAATTACAAAGTACCATAACTCGAACTGCACCAAAATAGTTGGTTATTGTAAATGTATGCTTTTGCTTTTCCCCTTTTGCCAAATAACTTGGAGCACTTCGCAATATGATTGGTTTAAATCGTTTGTTTTTATCTTCTTCTGGAACTTTTTGCAAGGCTTCATCTCCACCAACACTAAATATTTTCAATAATTCACCATCCATTGCGCCAATTACTTCGTTAAAATTATCCCATGTCAAAATAGACAATGCTTCTTTTGACATAATATCATTATATGGATTCGGTGTTTTAAAACGAGTCAGATTCAATAAGCCTTCATCAACTATAAACAATTGATAAGCCATATCTTTATTGTTTTGTTCAGATACTTCAATCGTAAATGGTTCATCAGTACGAAGCGATTCATTCATTTTAATTACAGGGCTCAATTTCTTACCTGAATCCTCAATTTTTACCGGTATCACGCCATACATCCTTAAAGGCAAATCATTCTTTTTGGAAGTTCTTCCTTGAACATAACTAATGTCCACATAAATATTCGGAGCCATTTCACTGGTAATGTCAAAGCTATAGTTGGTTTTGACTTTTGTAGCATTTACCGATTTGCAGCTTAGAATTTTGGAACCTCTTAATAAACTTATAATATAATATCCCTGATTTGCACCGGGTAACTCCACGTTTACTTTCTCCCCAGTTTGATATTGTTCTTTATCCGTTTTAAAAGAAAGGATATTTACAAATTCTTTCTGATCTGCATTATAACCATAACCCGTATAAAAATAATCACCGGTTAAATATCCGCTAGCCATGTTTTTTGCACGGATATAATAGCGATCGTAATCATCCAATTTCAATTTCAAGCTAGCCTGTCCGTTATTGTCAGTTGTTACGGTAGATTGCAAAACACGTTCTTTAAAGTTGCAATTTTGATATTCACCAGTACTTCCATTTCTTAATTCATACCACCATTGATATTCAACTTTAAATAATTCAATACTAATCTTTCGATTGGCAATTGGTTTTCCTTCTGAATCCACTGCTACCAATCGAACTTCTTGCTCTGTGCCGATTTCTAAATGTTTAAACTGCCCATCTGAAGGGAGTTTAATTCCAACTAATTCTTTAAATGGAGAAACATTGGTCTCGTAATAATCTGTACTGATTTCGCCGGTGTTATCACTAATTTTAGAAATCAAATTAATTTTAAGTTTTCCGGTGTTACTACTAAATTTCCAATTCGGTATTTTTATTTCAGCTAAACCGCTTTCATTTAAGTTTGAATTGAAAAGCTCCAATTCGCCCGAAATACGTGCAGATACCGGATCTATAAATTCGTATTCTTTAAATTTTGAAAAGGCAGGAGCGACTAATTGATACTTCCACTTAATATTAGCTAAAGCCCTATTGGCAGGTGCTCCATGCAGCCAGGAGGCACGAATAGTTGTTTTATCTGTTAAATTTTCAAGACCTTTTGATTCAATTCCAGGCCATTCCACTTTATATCGGTTGGGCTTAATTGTTTCAATTAATAAGTTTTTTTCAAATATTGAAGGACCTGCCTTTACAGTAGCTGCATACAAGCCTGTTATCGCATTAGATTGAATGGGAATAACAAATGCATAAAGTCCGAGTAAATGATTTGATTTGGTCTCAGAATATACTTTTTGACCATTTGGATTTCTGATGGTAAGTTCTATAGGAAATTGTTCTGGTAATCCCATTTGGATATTATGCAGCACTGCATTCAAATACACTGTATCCCCAGGCCTCCATACTCCTCTTTCTGTATAAAGGGATGCTTTTAATCCTTCCTGAACACTGGTGCCACTTATATCAAATTCACTTTGAGATAAGGATCTGCTTTCACTAATTTTTAAATACGCATAGTGATCTTTGTATTTAGCCATTACAAATGATGGCAAACTCGCAATAGCAGAGATTGCTAAACCATTTCCATCTGTAATCGTATGGCTAACTTCCTGTAGTTGTGCGTCAAAATATTGTATTTCAGCCCCTTTAACAGGAGTTCCGTCAATTACATCAAAAACGAAAGCTGAAGTCTGTCCGGGATCATTTCCAGCCTTAACTGAAAGCGCAATATTAGATGCAAAAAATGAAGCACTTGCAAAGTGTTCTTTGCTATAATATTCAATATTGCATGGGTTGTCTACATCATAAGCATTTTCATCTTCATCGGCATTATAGTGCCAATACGGATAGTCCCGCCATAAGGATTTAATATTGGGATCACCGGTTTCAGTCTGGTAAAAATCCTCAGGAATTTCAGGCTTTTCTTTTTCACAGGTATAGTTACTATAAGACGGTTTAAATGTGATGCGAACTTGATAATAGGCCCCAGGTTCACTTTCAATTAATTCACTCAAATCCAAACCATATCGCTTCCAGTCTTTTTCATTGCTTCCTGGTGCCAGATTAGCAAGATTAAACACTTTTTGTTTAATTACTTTGCCTAGTCTTACCAGGTTATCCGAACTATACTCATTATCAATCCCAAGGTGAAAACTGTACAATACATTATTTGTAAATGTTTTAAATACTTCAACTTCTATAGTATGTAAATTGATAGCTTCAAATGGCAAAATAATATTTTTTGTGTAGGGTAAAATACTTCCCTTTGAAACAAATCGGACCTGCGGTGCATTTGGTTTTACCAAAAAATGAAATTCAAAGTCTGCTTTTAATTCTTTATTATTATCAGATTTAACTGCTCGATTAACAACTAATACGCCTTCCGTTTTTTGCCAATAATCTGGAAAACGAATTTGAATAAAATCTTTTTCTTTGTTTATTTCTAAGTTGGTAGAATCGTCTTTAAAACGAAGCAAACCTCGAACATCTTGACTTGCATTTAAAATATTAGAAAAATAGATTGTCAATAAATTATCATCAACTAATGCTTCATCAACTCCTGTAACTTCAAAATCGTCAATACCTGGAATTCTAATTTTAGTGCTGGTAATGGATGAATTTTCTTGACCAAATGATTCATCCCACTCTAAATTCAATTCAGTTGATTGGGTCGATTTAGGAATATGACGAATGATAATGTCGTATTTAAATGGATTGGATGGGTTGGTAGAAATTTCTGGTTTCAACTCCAGGTGATCAGGTCCAACATGGGCTTTGACAGCTTCTATAAGCTTTGAAGGATCAATATGATCATTGGTTTCTATAGTGCCGGACAGATACATCGCATTATTTTCTACGGGTTCAGGTCTTGGAAATAACCAGGAATAGTTTAGACTTATTGGCACATAACTAAATCCAATTGATATATTTTTAATCGATTTGTCAATCTCCGGAAACAAATAACTTAAATCCAAATTAAATTCATAATCCCGATTAGCTTTAAGGTCTGTTTTGTCAGGAATAAACTCTAATGAATTTATGGAAGTCCAATTACAGCTTCCCTTTAATGCTGGGGTAATATTAAACCACGAAGGGTCGACCGCTTGATTTACTTTATCAATTGCAATTACAGGTTTTGAAAATTCAATTCTAAACTGTTCATTTCGCTTAAGCAATCCAGATGAATAAGCCAAAATGTAATTTTTATATGCCTCAGGATTATTCTGAATGGAAAGTGATGATTTCTTTGCACATTGTGAAGTCAATAAAAATGTTAAAATTAGTAGACTCCATTTTATATTAAATCTCATCATAAATTAATTAAGTTGGTTAAAGTTTAATGCAATTTCAATATACAAATCTTTTTCTGTTGTAGATTGATTGTATAATCCCTTTGATTTTAAATCATATTCATTTAAAAAATCGATAACCTCTTCTATTTGAGTTAACGAATACTTTGAAGCTGCTTCTCTATAATCTTTCACAAAATTCTTAAATGGAAGTTTTAACAATTTGCTTAATTCATCATCAGATTTATTAAAATTCAATTTAGTTAGCCAAATTCGATTGAAATGATTAAAAAGAGATGCAATAGTTGCGATAATTGGATTTGACTTTGAATGAATAGCCAAATTATGAAAAATTCGAAAACTTTTAGCATGATCTTTAGCGTTTAATGATTTCTGTAATTCAAATACGTTAAATTCTTTACTAACCCCAATATACTTTTCGATCTCTAATTTGCCAATAGTTGTTCCTTTTACAACATTCAATTTTAATTTTTCCAATTCATTTGCCAGGGTCGATAAATCATTTCCAACATATTCCAGTAAAAGTGCCAATGCCTGCTCCTCAAATTTTAATTGCATTTCCTTGGACAACTCAATTAAAAAAGCAGGCAGCTGGTAATCAGATAAAGATTTCCATTCATGCCAATAGCCTGTTTCTTTTGCGAATTTTACCCAGGACGCTCTCCCATCTGGTTTCTTAGTAAATAATGCAAAGAGTATTGTAGATGGATTGGGCTTCTTTAAGTACGCAGTTAACAAATCCCAATCCTTTATGTCCTGAGCATCTCTTACTAAAATGATTTTGCGATCACCTAAAAAAGGAAACTCCCTGGCTAGGTCTAATACATTTTTAATGTTTGTTTCCTTCCCATACAAGGAGGACAAGTTAAAATCAAGTTGTTCCTTGGGCAACAAATTATTTGTGACCAAATGGATTAGTTTATCCATAAAATAGAGCTCATCGGAACTGATCAAATAAACTGGTTTTAATTGATTTCCAGCTATTTCCTTTAATACTTCTTTGAATTCCATTCCTATAATTCTATCTGTAAAGTTAATGGACGGCAGCATTAAATTTACCTTATAGGGTGTAATTTTCTAAATTCTGAAATGCTTTAAAATCGCTTCTTATCTTTAAGCCCGATTCGCATGTTATGAAAGCTAAAAAATTGATCCTAGTAACCAATGATGATGGTATTTTTGCTCCTGGCTTGATATCGCTTGCCAAATCTGCTTCCAAATTCGGTGATGTTGTTATCGTGGCTCCCAACAGTCCTCAATCCGGGATGGGACATGCAATTACTATAAATCAACCAATCCGTTTGAATAAAATTCATACCTTTCAAGACATGGATGCTTACGAATGTTCAGGAACACCTGTGGATTGTGTTAAATTGGCTAAGAATGTAATTCTCAAGGACAGGCCTATATCTATTTGTCTTTCAGGAATAAATCATGGATCAAATGCTTCTATTAATATTATTTATTCAGGAACTATGTCCGCAGCAATGGAAGCATCATTAGAAAACATACCTTCTATCGGATTTTCATTATTGGATTATTCATTTGAAGCAGATTTTGAGGCCTCTTCCGAATATGTATGTGCTATCATAGAACGAGCGTTAACAGAGGGAATTCAAAATTGTAATTTGTTGAATGTAAATATCCCCAAATTAAAAAGGGACGAAATCAAAGGAATCAAGGTTTGTAAACAAGCAGAAGGCAGATGGGATGAAGAATTTAAGGAAGCCAAAGATCCCAGAAATGAGCCCTATTATTGGTTAACAGGTAAATTTGTATCTTCGGATTTAGGAACAGATTCTGATATCTGGGCTTTAGAAAATGGCTACATCAGCATGGTACCTTCAGGACATGATTTGACCGTTTATAAAGCAATTGAAGCAAATAAATCTTTTGAAAACCTCTAATTAACTTACAATATTAAATTTGAAATCGAATTATATACAATAACTATGACAATTAATAGAAATTACAATAAGGTAATCTTTGGAATTATCATCGGACTGTGTGTTCCATTTGCATCTTATGGGATCTTATTAGTAATTTATGATCAATTAGATCATTGGGGAATTTTTAATCCCTTGGGAATGAGTTCTAATTTCCGGGAACGCACTATTGCATTGATCGCTATAATTTGCAATGTAATTCCACTTCAGCTATTTAATCGCAATCTATTTCTTGAAGCCATGCGGGGAATTGTCTTCCCTACTCTTATTTATGTAATATTATGGATGTACTTCTATGGTTTTGATTTGTTGCAATGAGTCGAGATTTTAAAATTTATATTATAGCAGGAGAAGCATCCGGAGATTTACATGGAGCTGAATTGGTTAAAAGATTTAAAGAAGTAAATCCTGGTATTTCAGTTAGAGGTTGGGGAGGAGACCGATTGGTTGATGCGGGTGCACACATAGATATACGATATGAAAAAACCAATTTTATGGGATTTTCAGAAGTATTTAAAAATATATTCAAAATTCTTGGCTTTTTCAGGACTACTAAAAAAATTATACATGATTGGAAACCGGATTGCCTTCTTTTAATCGATTATCCAGGATTTAATTTAAGAATGGCCGCTTGGGCGTTTGATCATAACATTCCTGTATATTATTACATTGCTCCGCAAGTATGGGCCTGGAAAGAAAGTCGGGTTAAGAAATTAAAAAAATATTTAAGGAATCTCTACGTAATCCTTCCTTTTGAAAAAGAATATTTTAAAAAACATGGAATGGTTGTGCATTATTATGGCCATCCTTTAGTTGAAAGAATAAGGAATTTTAAATTTAACCCTGACTTCAGACGAATAAACAACTTAAGCAATCAATCCATTATTGCTTTGTTGCCCGGAAGCAGAAAACAAGAAATCAATTCAATGTTACCTGTATTTCTTGAATCGCTAAAAGATGAATCCGGTTTTCAAATCGTGGTAGCAGGTCTTAAACAACATAAATTAGTGTATGAATCTCATTTAAGAAAATCTGAAGTTAAAGCCACAGTAGTTTATGATGATGCATACAATTTATTGTACCAAAGTCATCATGCTCTCGTAACATCAGGTACCGCAACACTGGAAACTGCCCTATTTAATGTACCTGAAATTGTCTGCTATAAAGGCAATCAATTATCATATTGTCTTGCGAAGAAACTCATTAAAGTGAATTACATCAGCTTGGTTAACCTTATCGTGAATCGAAAGATAGTCCCCGAAATGATTCAGCAAAATTGCAACGCACAAAGCATTAGAAAGGAACTCAATTATTTAAAAGATCCCAAAGTGAGGCTTGGAATGAAAACTGATTTAATGCAACTTGCCTCACTATTAGATGGAAAAGGATGTTATAACCAAGTGGCTGAGCATATTATAGATGACCTGGAACAATTTAAGCATGAGAATTATAAATAAATTATTTGGTAATGAAAAAGAACGGAGTGCTGCTTTTCAAGTGCTTGCAAATCAATTAAATTTAAAGTACGAGTCTCAAAATGACTTCGGATTAATCAAACAGTTAAGTGATTTTGGACTCTTTAAATATGGAAGTTCGCAGAAAATTTCAAACCTACTAACAGAAAAGGCCTTTGATTCTGAAAATTATTTATTTGATTATCAATATGTAGTTTCTACAGGAAAATCTGCAGTGCGGTTTGAGCAAACAGTTTTTTTCGTAAATTCAAAGCAGCTTTCTTTGCCCCAATTTGTACAAAAACCTGAATCTTTTTTTACGAATTTAATGGCTTTTCTAGGTTTTGATGATATTGATTTCGCAAAATTTCCAGAATATTCTGATAAATTTCATTTGAAAGGAGAATACGAAGAAGTCATTCGGTTTTATTTTTCTGAAGAACTATTACAGTTGCTTTTGGATCAAAACTCTTTTAATATGGAGGCTATGAATTATTATTTTATATTATACCATCAAAATAAATTGATTCATACATCTGAATTAAAAGCATTTAGAAATTTAGGAATGATGTTATTTAATTTATTTCTTATTCAAAGTAAAAAAAGTGATAATTTTCTTCAACCCTAATCACTGAATTCACTTGATTTAATGAATTCCCAAAAAATGCCATACTACAATTCCAGCCGCCACACTTACATTTAAACTATGTTTTGTTCCAAATTGTGGAATTTCAATACATGTATCTACTAAATTTAAAATAGTTTGACTAATTCCATTTACTTCATTTCCAAATATCAAAACATACTTAGCATTTAAATCTATTTTGAATTTTTCAAGCGATTGGCTTTGATCAGTTTGTTCGATTCCGATTAATTGATAGCCTTTACTTTGTAAATCTTTAAGACAAATTATAGAATCAGTTACAGCTTCCCAAGCAACACTATTTGTGCTTCCTATAGCAGACTTTTCAATTTCAGGGTGCGGTGGTTTGACGCAATATTCACTTAAATAAATAGAATCCAATAAAAAAGAATCTGCAATTCGAAATAGCGAACCAATGTTATGACCCGATCGTATTTGGTCTGCAAAGAGAATGATAGGACGTTTTGGAATTGCACGAAAGTCCTCTAACTCCAATCTGTTTAGGTCGAGCAGCGATTTTTTCTTCAAAACATTAATTACGTCCAGTTTTATAAAGGATGCACGCTTTTATAAACCCAACAAATAATGGGTGCGGCAACTCTACTCTGCTTTTTAATTCGGGATGAAATTGAACACCAACAAACCATGGGTGTTCTTTTAGCTCAATTATTTCAGTCAATTGATTGTCTGGATTAATTCCTGTAGCGATCATGCCATTTTTTTGCAAAATATCCAGGTATTTATTGTTAAATTCATACCGATGCCTGTGGCGCTCTGAAATAAAATCCGATTTATAGCATTTCCGGGCTAATGATTTCTCTTTTAGCATGCAAGGATATGCTCCTAATCGCATGGTTCCACCTTTCGTTTTAATTTTTCGTTGATCTTCCATCAAATCAATTACTGGATTTTTTGTACCCGGGTTTACTTCAGTAGAAGATGCATCCTTTATTTTTAATACATTTCTACAAAACTCAACTACAGCGCACTGCATACCAAGACAGATGCCAAAAAATGGCAATTTTTTAGTGCGTGCAAATTCAATAGCGCGTATCTTTCCATCAATGCCCCGTTCACCAAAGCCAGGAGCAACCAAAATCCCATCCAGATCTTTCAATAATTTACGGATATCTGTTTCTTCTTCAATATCTTCAGCATGAATTGGAACAACTTCCACATCGCATTCATTTGCTGCACCCGCATGAACAAATGCTTCATGGATAGATTTATATGCATCCGGCAATTCATTGTATTTACCAATTAAACCTATTCGGACAGATTCACTTGGATTTTTAAGGTGGCCTAAAAACTTCTTCCAGTTCTTTAAGTCAGGTTCCATTTTAGTATGAATCCCCAATTTTTCAAGTACCCGAACGTCCAAACGCTCTTTAAGCATTAATAGAGGCACATCGTAAATTGTATCTGCATCCAATGCTTCTATAACATTTTCTGCTTTTAAGTTACAAAACAAGGCCAATTTGGCTTTAATTTCATCTGTAACAGGCCTTTCCGTGCGACAAACAAGAATGTCTGGCTGAATACCGGCTTCCAATAATTCCTTTACTGAATGCTGTGTGGGTTTGGTTTTGAGCTCCTTTGCGGCCGACAAATAAGGCAATAAGGTTAAGTGTATGGTTACCACGTTTTCTGGCCCAATGTCCATCCTAAATTGACGTAAAGCTTCCAGGTAAGGCAAAGATTCAATATCACCAACTGTCCCACCTAATTCTGTGATAATCATATCAAAACCTAAATCCCCAAGCAATGAAATTCGTCGCTTGATTTCATCAGTAATGTGTGGAATTACCTGGACTGTTTTACCTAAATAATCACCGGCCCGTTCTTTATTAATAACTGTTTGGTATATTTTTCCGGTAGTAATATTATTAGCCTGAGAAGTGGGCTTATTCAAAAATCGTTCGTAATGCCCAAGGTCTAAATCTGTTTCCGCGCCATCATCCGTTACATAGCACTCACCATGCTCATAAGGATTCAAGGTGCCGGGATCCACATTGATGTAAGGGTCAAATTTTTGAATGGTAGCATTAAATCCACGCGCCTGAAGCAATTTAGCCAATGAGGCAGAAATAATTCCCTTTCCTAAGGATGATGTTACACCTCCCGTAACAAAAATGTATTTTGCCATAAGATTGTATTTAGTTTACTTTGTTACGGGTCGTAAAATTAGGCTATTTTTTGAATTTATGGCAGAATACTTCTCTGATCTATTATACATATATCCAGTTAAATCAATTGCAGGAATTCCGGTTAAAGCTTTAAAACTAAATGATCGAGGTCTTGAATTTGATAGATTTTGGATGTTGGTGAATGAAAACTATCAAATGCTAAGCCAAAGAGATTTTCCAAAACTTAATTTGTTAAAGATATTTGAAGAAGAAAATTCCTTTAAAATCCTGGACCCCTCTATACCCGAAAGTTATGTTAAAATTTCAAAAAAAATAAATACAATCAAACAGGTTGAAGCCTCAATATGGAATCAAAACGTGCAGGCAGCTCTGGTGGATTTTGAAGCTTCTGACTGGTTTTCGGAGTTTTTAAATTTTAAAGTATTTCTAATAGCCAATGCCCGTAGATTAAAATTCAAACAATTAAATGAAAAAAATCACGAGCTCCAGCTAAACTTTCAGGATGGTTATCCTGTACATTTAATCAATTTAAAATCGGTTTCAGATCTAAGTCAGAGGTGTAATTTATATATTGAACCCGAACGGTTCAGAGCTAATATTTACATAGATTTGCCTGAGCCTTATTATGAGGATCAATTGAAATACATACGAATTAATGGCATTGAATTTGAATTTTTAAAACCATGTGAACGGTGCATCATGATCAACTTAAAATCAAAAAGTGCTTCATTTACACCAGAACCTTTAAAAACCCTTTCAACCTACCGCATGTATTCAAATAAAATTCATTTTGGAAGTTATATTAAACCAATCTAATTGCTCAATTCTTAACGAGTTTCGAATAAAACAATTTCCCTTTTGAATTTATACATTTAAGTACATAACTACCGGAACTCAAGCCATTAGCTTGCAATTCATTCCATTCAGGACGCAAGCTACCCTCATCTACAACGACGCCCACAGTATTTACAAGCATATAATGTAATTCCCCATAAGTTGGGTCAACATAAACTTTAAATGACTTTTGAAATGGATTAGGCGCAACAAATAATGTTGCGATTGGCTCATCTTTCGCTTTTACTGCTTCTTTGAAAATTTTTATGTTATCAAGTATAACAAGGTCAGAGCTCGTATCAATCTGTGAACTTAAACTGTCAATAACTCCATTTAATGTAATGCATGTTACTTCAATAGTAATTGCCTCTCCATTTATTGGGATATCCTGCTCATAGTATTGATTTAAAGCTTCTCTCGAAGCCGATTGAATATAATTTGGCATACCAATCAATCCACCTGTTTCATTTCTAAATTGTACTCTGATACCTGCCGCAAAACTCTTGCTGTTTAAAATAGAATCATACGAAAAAGATCCTAATTTTTGAATATAATCAAATGATAATTTTGCTTTGCTTAAATCCTTCGTGTCAACACACAAATAAAGTGTACTCGTATATTTTGGATTACTAGAAATAAAATCTGCTAAATTCGAACCATTTGTAGGAATAAATTTATTAGCATTAAAGATCTTGCCCCCGGTAAAAACGATTGATTCTGAATTAATAAAATCAGATTGAATTTTAACATTTTGAAATGAATCAATCTTTAATCCTAATAAAGTGGAATCAAATTGATTGCCGGAAAATGATTCTAAATAACCGAATCCCACATTATTGATGTAAACTGCATTAAAATATGCTGCATTATTGGTATCCACAGTATCTTTTGCATAATCCAATTCACCTAATATTTTTTTATACCCGCTAAATACCCGGTCCAAATTAAAAAACGGAGATTGATATTGATTACCGGGAAAAATAGTAGTTGTTGTATTAAATGTCCTGGTAATTACCTGATTGTCATACTTTAAATTTAACTGCAATTCTGTGCCTTTTGGAACAGGTGAACAACCTGTGTAATTTGAAGTAACCCGTGCCCGCAAAAATCCATTCTCACACGAAGACCCATTTATTTGTATTTGTACAGATCTAAAATCATGATCACTATTTGCATTTTTTGTGATTGCCATCGTAATTCGATTATTTGAAGTATCTGCATCATTTGCAATAGATGCTTCCACAGTGATACTTATATTTCGGTCTATTCTTGCAGGATTGATAAACGCATACACAAACGAACCACCTGGCAAGATATCCTCTGTAGTGGTATAATTTTCAATAATCTTATTTTTTTGTGGAACGCTGATAGTAAACACCATATCGGTCCCTTTCGGAATACTGTTGTTGCAACTTAAATTTACAATTCTGATTTCTACCGGAAAAAGTCCTTCTTTACAGGCAATTTGAGGTATTTTATTATTTACAAGCTGCAAGTCGTTTTCATTAAGGCCCTTTCCAACTCCAACAGCTTTCCAGGCTTCAGCAATGTTTAAGTATTCTTTAGAGCATTTGCCATAATTCTTTTCTGCTATTAAAAGAGTTGCTTCACGAACATCAAAATAATAACTTGTAGATGTAAGATAATTATCCATTGCATCATACAAAATATTAAGAGTAGGAATCATTCCAAGTTTTTCTACAACATAGGTTTGACCAGCCTCATTTGTGCCTGATTCTCCAACGGATAAAATATAAAACCAATAATTAATTACACCGCTGTTTGTATGTACACCTCCATTATCTGAAGAATTATTGATCCAATATTTGCCTTTATATAATTTTGGATTTCGATAATGATTGGGATCTGCCATGTTTCTAAAAGCAGTATCTTTTTTTACAAATGGTTTACTTCCCAATAACCAATTAAATCCGGCTGGATCGTATTCTTGTTCAATAGTTTTTCCAAAAATATCGCTTAAGCCCTCATTAATTGCACCGGATTCGTATAAGTATTCCAATCCGCATGTAAATTGAGTTACACCATGGGTTAATTCATGTCCAACAATATCAATTGAGGTTATTGGCCCCGTGTTTATGGAATCACCTATTCCAAACAAAGTACCGGTGCTATTCCAGTATGCATTCACTAAATAGACACTATCCCGAAGCTTGTTTATTAATTTAAGATTTTTACCATCTATTCCATCCCTATCAAAATACTTTTTGTAAAAGTCGATAGTCTTTTGGGATCCGAATTGAATGTCCAGGGC
Organism: Saprospiraceae bacterium; assembly: GCA_016714025.1. Taxonomy (NCBI): domain Bacteria; kingdom Pseudomonadati; phylum Bacteroidota; class Saprospiria; order Saprospirales; family Saprospiraceae; species Saprospiraceae bacterium. The sequence continues at coordinate 2,570,503 of JADJOB010000002.1, forward strand.
GCCTCTTCGTTGCGCAAAAGATCCTTTTTCCCAATAATTATCCTGGTCTTTATAAGTTCTACCAGATTCTGATATAGTTTGAATCCCATTTCCTCTTGAATTGTCTGTAAGTTGAAATTCAGAATCAATTAATTCTAAATCCATTTCCTGATCCCCATGATACAATGTTTGTGCAATTCCCTTTCCTCCAACGCAACTTTGGATTAAATCATAGCTCAATATCATTTCACCGGAAACTGCGTCTATATAAAATCTTCTATTTACAAATAAATCATGGTTATCATAATCCAATTTAAAAGCTAGTTTAAATTCTCCGGACCTATTTGGATACTGTGCATCCATAATTAATAATTCTGCATTTGTAAAATGTTGCACAGGATTGGGATCCTGAGTAAAAAATTGCGGATATTTTTGCAAACAAATCAAAGGCAATTCTGAAACTTCAATGTCTGGAATTGTATTTAAATCTCTTATATCTTCTCTGCGACCATTTAAACTCTCAACCTGTCCATTATATTCATGTACTAAAAAGCTTGCACCAAGAACTTTTACGCCATTATAATATTGCTGAAACTTAGTATGAATCCACTGATCTTTAGCAATTTTACTTGACAACACCTGAAATGAATTGCTTTCTGACAAATTTAAGTAACTATTGAAATTACTTGTAAGCTGATCTATATTTAACTTGCTTTCAGAAATTGCTGGAATATACCAATTTTGATTTGCTCCATGCCTTGGCAATTCAATTGCACCAACTGACTTTACTTGAGAATAAATATTAATACAGAACAGAAAAGCAGCAATTGCTGCAATTACTTTATACATAGAGTTTAGATTAGATTTTAATAAAGCGAATTATATCGAAAAATGAATTTCCAAGTAGCTTAATATAAATTACTCCAGATGGAAAATCCTTAATGTTTAAATCAAAATTCTGAGAAGAATTCAGACTGCCTTTTCCCAATAAATTACCATTTGAATCAAAAAGTAAATAATTAATATCCTTGGGAAGCTGCCTTTTAAAATAAATGGTCACCCGATCATTGGCAGGATTTGGAACTAAAAGAAGTCCATTAAAATTATCTACACCATTGGTTGAAACTGGCAGGCAATCAATTTCTCCAGATTTTGTAATACTGCATCCAAATGAATCCACCATTTGAACTGAATATGAATCCAGATGTCGCAAAGTGTCTCCATCCCGATTTCCTAGGATTTTTATACCCCCTGCATAGCTTGTAGAGTTCACATGCAATATTGCATGACCACTTCGATTTCCATTGGAATCAACTACACACTCATAGTTAACAAGTAAGTTAGGTCTCGCATAGGCACATGAATCAAAATTGCATTTGATTTCACCTTCTACTTTGACACTACATCCAGCTTCATCTTCCGCTTGTACTGAATATTTTTCTCCCTGGCTCAATTGGTCACCTGTACGATTGCCAGTCAAACTTAAAGTACCTAAATTACCAGAGGCAGAAATGGTTAATATCGCTTTTAATAAGGTGTCAACACAGGTATAATCAGCTGTAATACTTAATTTAGACTGCGAACAATCAAAAGGCGGACAATTAATTCGTCCTTCTTCAATTACATAACAACTATCACTATCAATTATAATAATTTGGTAGGTATCTCCATGGCTCAGTTTACTGCCATTTGGAGTCCCATATAAGTAATATGCACCGGAGCCACCTTTTCCATTTATGTGCAAAATTACTTCGCCAGTTTGTCTGCCTATTTGGTCTACTAAACATTCGGAAACGATTTCCAGATCGAGGGTTGAATTTTTACAGCGCGCGGGAGCTTGACAATCAACAGAAGTTTTAACAAAATCCCGACATCCGGATTCATCTTCAACAAACGCTTCTATCTGGGTTCCCGGATACAAAATTTCATTTGCTCCAGGACCCGTATAGGTATGATTGCCTTTCCCTCCACTAACAGTATAACTTACTTGGCCTAACACACCATGCAAACAATCAATTTGCAAATTTAAATCAATAGGTATAAAAGGAGTGGCTTTGCTGAGTTCATCAATTCGCACACAAATGTCACCTTCAATAGCTTTCAAAGGATTGACTGCTGCCAAAATTTGCAAATAATACGTTTTTCCAGCTTCCAAACCATTGATAACAATCGGGCCTGCGCAGGGATCTGGTGTTTTGCCACAAGCGATCTCAGTTAAATTAGTACAATTTCCAGAATAAATTCCATAATGAAAAAGAAAACCTGCCTGGATATCCAAAGAAATACTTTTTTCTACAGGAGCAACGAAACTATACCAAACATCAGGAGCATTATAAACAACACAACTTGGCTTAATAGTACTTTTCAAACTATTGATTGTGGTACTAGTTTGACATGCTGTATTTAATAGTATGGCTTTTGAAGTTATACAATCTTCATTTGTGGGCTTATTTGTTGAATGATCCTTTACTTCCATGCACAAATGACCTTCAATACTTGAAAAATATCCTGAAACTTGAATAAAGTAATCCGTATTTATTGTCGGGCTTTCTAATAATAATTTACCACCTAAATCTTCACATTTAACCTCTACAAGTTGTGTACATGTACCTTTGAACACTGTTAAAACATCTGCAAAATCTGCATGTGAAATAATTTCTAAATCTTTAGTTGAACTTGTTCTAAAATAATACCAAACATCAGCTCTTGATTTATCATTTAAACTGGGAACAGGATTATCAAATCCAGCAGCGATATTTGTTTCAGAAATACAATTTGAATTTATTGTAATTAACTTTTTTGAATCACACAAATCATGAGGCGGATAAACAGGATCCTGTTTCTTAATTCCTACACATAGATCTCCAATGTCTTCTCTTCCATAATAACCAATTTGCTTAGCTACCCGAATAAAGTATGATTTTCCTGCTTCAACATCCAAATAATTGGTTTCACCCTCAAAACCATATTCATCTTTATTGAAACATTTAAGATCTTTTAGATTCATGCAGGAACCTTCAAAAACACTCACAGCATCGTTGTAGCTTGCCTTTGTTTCAATCTTTAATTTTCCAGAAAATGTGCTTTGATATTTATACCAAAGACCTTGGGTATAATTACCGGCACATTGTGCAGTTGGACCCGTTATAAATGCACCAGTACTATTGCCTCCTAAACAATTCTTATCTAATTCGATAGATACAGCTCTGGCACAATCATCATTATCAGGTCCGGCTAAACTTAAATTATCAATAATAACCAGAGAGTTAAAATCTATACCTGATGTCTGGTATTCAAAAATAAATTTTGCTTTTTTACTTGAATTTGTTGAATTAAAACTTACCGACTGATTCACGACAACCAAACCATTTTGAATTATATCTTTTGTATATGTCTGTACAACTTGTTGATTTCCATCAATTACTGCATAAACAGTTAATTTATTATTTGTATTTGTATTGACAAACCTCAATCCAAAGTTTAAAACATATTGATCATATGCATATAAATCAAACTCTTTTGTTGTAATTGAAAATTTTTTATCACCTCCATTAGTTGATGATGTTTGGTTGTAAACAATACTGCAGGTGGCATCCGAAGAAGGAAATAAATTGCTTTTAACAATAGAAAAACCACTCGTACCTTTTTCAATTAATAGGTTCCAATTAGTTGGAAGACTGCATGCGCTAAATTGCTCATAAGCAATTTGATTTTGAGCACTGATAAATTGTATACTTACAAATACGAAAAATATAATTTTTTTCATAGCCTTCCTATTTTAAAAAATATTAAATCTTCTTGACAAAGTCTTACCAGCACTATCGAGTTGATAAATATACTCGCCTGGCGGAATTTTATATTTTACTGGGTCAAATGGAATTGCATAAGATCCTTTGGTTGTAAACCCTTCATGCAATACAGCAAGTGTTTTTCCATTTATTGATTTGATCTGCAATTTAACTTCATTGGATTGCAATTGCGAAAATTTTACTTCAATGATTTTACTATTTAATTCATTTGGATTGTGTCCTAAAAGCAAGGTATTGAAATTAGAGCCGTAGCTTTTTCCATTGCAAGGATTATCAAACAGATTTAAACGAGGATACGATTTTCCTAAAGTGTAATTGACCAGTTCGGTGTCAAGGCATAAATGTTGTTCCATCACACTGGAATACATGGATCTAAAATCAATGCAACTTTGATTTTCGAAATAAACCCTTGTGTCTCCTGCTTTTAGTGTTGCATCATTTAAATTCATTGGATTGCCTGTAAATCCGCCCTTTACGGCATCTCCAAACAACATCATCGGAGACATGTTACCATGATCGGTACCGGCAGAACCATTTTCGCGAATTGTTCTTCCAAATTCAGAAAAACTCATCAAACACACATTCTTATCAAAATTGTCTGCTTGCAAATCTGCAAAAAAAGCAGATACTGAATCAGCTATATGTCCAAGTAATTTTGCATGGTAGGTTTTTTGATCAGCATGCGTATCAAAACCATCCATATAAACCATAAAAATTCGAGTACCTAATTTTCCTTTAATAAGTCTGGATACAATTTTTAATTGTTCAGCCAGTCTGGATGTAGTATTTGCAGGATAGCTAACTTTATTTAATGTTGAATTGTATGCTTGGGTAACAGATTGAGAATAGCGCAATGAGTTATTGGTCAATTGTCTTAAAAACTCAATTTCCTGACCTTGGGGACAATCACTTAATCCATCAGTAGGATATAATTTTCCATATTGGGCCAATCTGTAGAATTCATTCGGATCGTTAAAGACCAATTCATATTGTTGATTATTAGCAGACTTAAATACTAAGTCAGCACTATAGCCTATTCTCAAAGCAGGAGGAACCGTGGGAGGGGTTTCACTAAACGAAGGAAAATCCTGCTCCAGAAATCGACCCATATACCCTGAATTGTATCGTTTATCATAAACGTTATCAGCAGCACTGGACCAATTATCAATCGATGAAAAATGCGAATAATCCTGATTTGGATAACCCACATTATGAATAATATTCATTTTTCCCGATTGCCACATCGGCATTAAGGACTGCATCGTTGATGGCAACGCAAAATCTGAACCTCCAAATCCAGATAAAACCGTATTGTCGTTATAATCTGTACCAAATTTATGGCTCAAACCAGGTCTTAAATTAATATATTCAGCTTTCCCTGCATTGTCTGAATGAGGAAATACCATATTCAGTCCATCATTTCCTCCAAACAATTTGAGTAAAACAAGTATTGAATCGCCGCCAGCTGCAAGTGGTGTTGCAAAAGCATTTGATAAAATAGGATTTACTGGAATCCCACTCAATAACATGGTACCTAATCCTGCAATCCCTCCGGTCATTAAAAATTGCCTCCGATTCCAGGTTAAGTGATCTTCATTGTGTTTTTCTCCAAGATCTGAGCGAAACAGGTTTTTGTCAAAATTTTGATCGTTGCACATATAATAGATTTTGGAGTTTACAATAATTGATATTCAGGTAATGTTACCAGATAGTTCATCAGGTTAATCAATTGATTAGGAACTGTAACATAATCAAGACTCCATGTTCCATCCAGATAATAATTAGAAGGTACAGAAGCTTTAAAAATTCCAATGGCTGTTTGAATGTATTGTTCATCCAAATCAACTGTCATAAAATAATTAATTACATTTCTAACAATTAAATCCGGATCCTTGGAATTATTACTAATATCCTTTAAAAAATTTCGATATTTAGTTTTCGTTGAATCATATTGCAAATAATAACTCATTTGATCCCGGTTATATTTCCATCGGTTAACCAGTGTAAATTCATTCAACCAGGATCTATAACCCGGCCACCCTGCAACGTTTATCGGATTAAATAAAGTTTGACCGAGATTATTGTTTGCATTATAAAGAAAACTTAAAGTATCTCTATTCAAAGTATTAGGAAAATTAACAGGGTCTGTGACTTCAGCCTGAAACGAATTATTTATCCATTTGTATTTAAAATAATCCTTTCCAGGTTCTAGATCCAAACTTCTGCAATAATGAATTTGATTGTCTATATGACTCTTTATTATCAGTCCCATTGCTTCATCCTCATAAAAATGTTCGCTTTTAAATAAGGTCTTTAAAACGGAAGCTATGTTAAAATTGCTATTAATAAAAACAGTTGCTAATCCATCAACAATATCCTGAGGAGGATCATTGTATAGATAATATTTATATAATTTCTTACAAATGAATTTTGCAACTTCGTTTTTCTTGGCTTTAAATATTACCTCATCGTGTAATTTATCATACTCATTTTTTGCTTTTGTCAACGCTTCTGCGTCAGTAGACGGCACCACCCCACCATTGTTCCCAACCTGTTGACCAAAAATCACTTTCCCTTTCCAATCGTGATTATATCTGTAAAAAACAAATTCATTCTCTTTGAGTGGACCAATATAGTACTGTCCACTCCCTGCAGGCGATTCATAATATCTAATATTCCAACCTGTTAATGCACGTGCTACTTCTGCTACATCTTTTTGCGTATAATTTCCAACACCCATTGTGAATAATTCCAATAACTCCCGGGCATAATTTTCATTTGGTCGGCCGTTTACATTAGCATTTCCATTTAAATACAAGATCATTGCCGGAGTTAATCCGATGGCTTTTACAAATTCCCGAAAATCACCTAAAGCATACTTATGAAGTAAATAATAATATTGAAAAACCCAGGTAGGTCTATTTCCGGTGACATCTGCTGTGGCGACAAAATGGTTTGACCAAAAAAGCACCAATTTGTGTCTCACCCCTTCTGTAATCATCCCATTAAACCACATATGGACCAACTCGAGGTATTTGTAATATGCATTTGGATCCTCAGCTATGGATTGCTCTTTCCAGGCATAGGTATAGTCATAGGTTTTAACACCCACTTTCTTTTCTCCCGGAAGAGGATGTGCAATGGCTGTGCTGATGAGATAATCAACCAGAACAGAGGGTTTATTGGCTTTTGCAGCTTGGATCAGGTATAAAGGAGCGCCATTACTGATTTTATTGTACAAATGATGAATGCGCTTTTCATTCCAAGGTTTGGACGGGCTGGGTACATATTCCTGCAGACCTCCCGTAAAGCATTTATTATCGGGCATAATTTGAAATTTAACCGTTGTAAAATTACATGTTTACACGTTTAATCCAAATTTAAAGCTCGATTTTAATTAGATGACAAAATAATTTTCATTAATACCAGCCGGTAATAACCCTGAATTCATTTCGATCTGGATTAGTGAAATAATAAAAAAGCCTGAACTTTTTGAGTTCAGGCTTTTAACTACAATTTTAGTCTAATTAATTTTTATTGACTTCCTCAAATTCTACGTCCGTAACTTTTTCATCTGCTTTCTGAGAATTTGATGAGCCAGACTCTGAAGCATTAGCTTGTTGAGCATTCTGACTGGCCTGGTAAATATCCTGACTTGCTGCTTGCCATGCCGTGTTAAGCAATTCAAGTTGCTTGGTAATCTGCTCTAAATCTTGTGCTTTATGCGCATTTTTAAGATTTTCTAAGGCAGATTCAATGGCTTGCTTTTTATCAGATGGGAGTTTATCTCCATATTCTTTTAATTGCTTTTCAGTTTGAAAGATGACCCCATCAGCCTCATTGATTTTATCAACTCGTTCCCGGGTAAGCCGATCTGCATCTGCATTCACAGCAGCTTCATTTTTCATTTTTTCGATTTCCTCTTTTGATAAACCGGTCGATGCTTCAATTCGAATGTTTTGCTTTTTACCAGTTCCTTTATCTTGAGCACTGACACTTAATATTCCATTTGCGTCTATATCAAAGGAAACTTCAACTTGTGGTATTCCTCTGGGCGCTGGTGGAATTCCATCTAAAATAAAACGTCCTACCGAACGGTTATCTTTTGCCATAGGCCGTTCTCCCTGTAGGATATGAATTTCAACGGAAGGTTGATTATCTGCTGCGGTTGAATAAACTTTGGATTTTTTTGTTGGAATCGTTGAATTGGCTTCAATTACAACATCGTAAACTCCACCTAAAGTTTCAATTCCAAATGATAAAGGTGTTACATCCAACAACAGCACATCTTTTACTTCTCCTGTTAATACACCTCCCTGAATGGAAGCTCCAATAGCAACTACCTCATCCGGATTTACCCCTTTGTTTGGCTTTTTTCCAAAAAACTCTTCTACAACTTGTTGAATTCTTGGGATTCTTGTTGATCCTCCAACTAAAATGATTTCATCAATATCCTGATTGGTCATTCCCGCATCTTTAAGTGCATCTGCACAGGGTTTTAAGGTGCGTTGCACCAAATTATCAGCTAATTGCTCAAATTTTGACCGACTCAGCTTTAAAACCAAATGCTTAGGCACACCATCCATAGCAGTGATGTACGGCAAGTTAATTTCAGTTTCAGACGAACTGGATAATTCAATTTTAGCCTTTTCAGATGCTTCTTTCAAGCGTTGCAAAGCCATAGGATCTTTTCTAAGATCAATATTTTCCTGGCTTTTAAATTGATCAGCTAAATAATCAATGATTACCTGATCAAAATCATCACCGCCTAAGTGCGTATCTCCATTGGTTGATTTAACCTCAAAAACTCCATCACCCAATTCCAGAATGGAAATATCAAATGTCCCACCCCCTAAGTCATAAACCGCGATGGTCATGTCTTTGGTTTTCTTATCTAATCCATATGCCAAAGCTGCTGCTGTTGGCTCATTGATGATCCTTTTTACAGTCAAACCTGCAATTTCTCCTGCTTCCTTGGTTGCTTGTCTTTGCGAATCATTAAAATAAGCAGGAACTGTAATGACAGCTTCTGTAACTTCATGTCCCAGAAAATCCTCAGCAGTTTTCTTCATCTTTTGAAGAATCATGGCTGAAATTTCCTGAGGTGAATAAAGCCTTCCATCAATGTCTACTCGACAAGTGTTGTTATCACCTTTTTGAACTTTATACGGCATTCTGCCAGTTTCAAGGTTCATTTCATCATATCGACCACCCATGAATCGTTTAATAGACGATATGGTTTTCTTAGGGTTTGTTATGGCTTGCCTTTTCGCTGGATCTCCGACTTTACGTTCTCCGTTATCTAAAAAAGCAACTACGGACGGGGTTGTTCTACGGCCTTCGTCATTGGCAATGACTACAGGTTCATTCCCCTCCATAACGGCAACGCACGAATTTGTGGTTCCTAAATCTATACCTATTATTTTTCCCATTATGCTGTTTTTAAGAATTGTAGTCAATCCTTATGCCATCCTGAAATATAGGTAAAATTGGCAGAAATCAAATGGATTTACTCCTATTTTGACATAATAAAGCTTAGTAATATGTCAAAGAGTCAGAAAAATTTATTTGAAGTTTAAATCTTTAGTCAGTGCATTTGATTGCAGGGAATCCAGAGTCGGGGGCTCTAATGTGATTGATTTTTTAATGGAAACAGTCGAACTAAAAACACCAAACCCTTCAGACAGATTTGTATATCTTGGGATTTCCTGAGAAGCAGTAATGCCTGTATTTGCATTCAAAATACTCAAGTAGCCCTGAATTTCAGGCCCGCCTCCAGTTAAAATAAAATCGATCTTATTGATATATCGTTCTACATTGGTATTAACTACCAATTTATCATGTAAAAAATTGTAAAATTCACTACCATTAACTTTTGCTGAGGAAATATTATCTATTCGATCAATTTTACCTGGTTGACTTTTCGCAAACGGGATTTCAATAATTTTTGATATCGATTTTTGAGACACTACATCAAATTCATCAATATAAACAAGGGCTTTCAAATCAAATACAGTCGTATTGCTTTTATTCTTCCATTTAAAATCATACGAACTTCTATAGGCAAAAAACAACTGCCGGGTACCATCATCGGGAAATACAAAACTAAGATCACTCACTAAAATGATTTTTGAACTTACCAATGCACTGCCATCTCCACGATCGATCTGTAACTTCAGCTCCTCGCCTCCTTTAAGATTTAATGAGTTGGTACGAATTTTATACATATAATTTGGTAAAGTCGCAAATGGTCCGGCTTCCCGGGGATATCCTTCTAACGCGGCATCCACCCGAATTAAGGTATGACTGGTATTTGTTGCTGTCTGAATAAGGTTTACGGTAGCGTTTTGGTAGTACAATGAATCTGCAATTTTAGAAATTTGACTCGCTGGGATGTTTTCATCAACAAAAGCCTTTTCCAATCGGATGTATTGGGCTGTATCCGTACGCTTAATTAATCCATATACCACTGGAATGTCTTTATAGGGTTCCGTTAATTGAAAATCTTCTGAACATTGAACTGCTAAAAAACTCAGTATACCAAAAAACAAAAATTGATACCATTTCATACAACGAAGGTAAAGAAAAGACTTGTGGTAGTACTCAGACAATAGTTAAATTTTTAGGCTCTTTTGAACTGTGGATTTCTCATTTTAAGCCTGAACAGCCCTAATTCAGAGGATCATTTAACCCACAATCCTGAATGGAGTAAATTTATTTACTATTAAGAATCGAAGAGTTGCCTAACTAAATAATAGCTTATTATTTGGAAAAGCCAATTTCCTCTAACTTTACACCATGTCAATTCATAAAGAGCAAAAGCGAATTACGACCAATACCATCCTGGAAATGAAGCAAAATGGTGAGAAAATCGCCATGTTGACCGCATATGATTATTCCATGGCAAAAATGTTGGATGAAGCAGGTGTCGATGTTTTATTGGTTGGAGATTCTGCATCGAATGTTATGGCAGGTCACGAAACCACCTTGCCGATTACCCTTGACCAAATGATCTATCATGCACAGTCCGTAGTACGTGCAGCAAAACGATCACTAGTAGTAGTAGATCTTCCTTTTGGGTCCTATCAAGGAAACACCAAAAGGGCACTCGATTCTTCGATTCGAATCATGAAAGAAAGTGGAGCCCACGCGGTTAAATTAGAAGGAGGTTCAGAAGTTACGGATTCTATCCGTCGAATTCTTACTGCTGGAATACCTGTTATGGGGCATTTAGGACTCACTCCTCAGTCCATCTATAAGTTTGGCACTTATGCCGTTCGGGCTAAAGAAGAAGCCGAAGCAATAAAATTGCGTTCTGATGCAATTTTATTGGAAAAGGCAGGCTGTTTTAGCCTGGTTTTAGAAAAAATTCCAGCCATTCTGGCAGAAGAAGTTAGCAAGAGCCTTCACATTCCAACAATTGGTATTGGAGCGGGCAAAGGAACCGACGGCCAGGTTCTTGTAAGTCATGATATGCTCGGTATTAATCATGAATTTAATCCACGGTTTTTGCGTAGGTATGCTAATTTGCATGAAATCATTCAGGAAGCAGTTCAACATTATACCCGTGATGTAAAAGAAAATAAATTCCCATCTGATACCGAACAATATTGATGCGAATTTCTAAATCCCTCTTCCTTAAAGTAAGTGTTGCGCTACTCCTAGTGGCCGTATTTTGCCTGGCAATTTATTTGAACGCTTTCAAGCCAAATGTTAAAAACAATAAAGACCAGGAGCTCTACATTGATACTGCCTATCCTGTTTCTAGCATTGGAATGATTCTGGACAGCATCGTTCAAGATACCTTTTTAATCACGAGGTTAGCGAAATGGATGCAACTTAAACAACTGAAACCAGGACATTATATAATCAAAGCTGGAAGCAATAATCTAAAACTGGTTAACAAATTGAGAAAGGGAGTTCAAGACCCTGTTACAGTAGTTTTAAATTCAATTAGAGATGTATATCAACTCTCCGGCAAATTAGGCAATTCATTATTGCCTGATTCCTTAGAATTCTTAACCATGTTGCAGGATTCTATTTTATTGAATAAAAACAATTATACAAAAGATAATATTTTAACTGCATTTATTGCAAATACGTATCAGTTGTATTGGACATCTACTCCGGAGCGAGTTTTGCAGCGCATGATTCAAGAGAATCAAACTTTTTGGAACAAAGAAAACAGAACCCAAAAATTAGTTGAAAGAGGTTTATCAAAAACGGATGCATACATCATTGCTTCAATTGTTGAAAAAGAAACAAACATTGATAATGAGAAATCTGATATTGCCGGCGTTTATATAAATAGACTTAAAACCGGAATGAAACTTCAAGCAGATCCCACAGTCGTTTTTGCTTTAGGTTTATTTGGAATTCAACGCGTTTTACTGGAGCACCTAAAAGCTGAATCACCCTATAACACCTATTTTGTAGAAGGTTTACCTCCGGGACCCATTTGCATGCCTTCGGTAACAAGTTTGGATGCCGTTATTAATGCCACACCCCATGATTATTTGTTTTTTTGCGCTCGTCCTGGCTATGATGGAAGTCATGCATTTGCAAAAACATTATCCGGGCACTATGAAAATGCAAAATTGTATCGAAATTGGCTTAATGCCCAACGAATTCGATAAAACGGACTATGGCTTTTAAAACTATTCCTTTACAGGCACTGAATCCCTTCTGGATAATTTAATTTGCCAGGGATTGTTTCCATATTTTGATGTCCCTATTAATATCATATGTGCCGGATCCACCTTCACCTTCCATTCTGAAGAAGTTCCAATAGTTGAACGAAGTTCTAGCAAACCTGTTTTTTCATCATAAATGTACTTACCAGATTCTGTGGTTTCAGCATATAGTCCTTTTTTATAATCTCCTTTGGTCAATAAATCCAACCATTGACCTTTATAAATATTTTCCTTTGGGGCTTCTTCCTTGATTGATAATGCATACGTATAATGCCAAATCATATTCACCAAATCTGGTGCATCTTTTTGCTTTTCTGCCAGTTGGATAAACTTTTCATCAATTTTACCCATAACCGGTGGGGGAATTTTCATCTCTTCAACTTTATTATTTGTTGGTGCCGGAGATGAACCCGCAATCGAGGCATTCTCCTTATTTTTGCATTGACTGAATAGCAGTATTAGTGTTAGTACTCGTAATATTTGCATTTTGTTGCTGTTTTATGATAGATAATCCACGCAAAGTTATTCAAAACCAGGAAATGTTTTCTAAAAACGACCTGCTTCTTGTAGCGGTAAGTGGAGGATTAGACAGCATGGTTCTGTGTGATGTTTTATACAAGCTTCAATATAATTTTTCAATTGCTCATTGTAATTATCAGTTGAGGATTCCTGATGCCAACGAAGATCAGGAAATGATTCGAATTTGGTCAAACGATCGAAAGATTCCATTTTATTGCAAGGAGTGTGTTTTACCAATCACTAGCAATATTCAAGATCAAGCCCGGAAAGCCCGGTATGCATTTTTTGATGAACTGATAAAAAAGCATCATTTTAAATATTTATTAACAGCACACCACGCAGATGATCAAGTTGAGTTGTTGTTTTTACAATTAAGCCGGGGAAGTGGAATTAATGGTCTCAAAGGCATGGTCCTGCAATCTGATAGACACATTAGGCCATTTTTAACGCTTTCAAAATCTGATCTAAGCAGCTATGCAACCAAACACAAAATATCATTTCGCGAAGACAGCAGTAATCAAACCAGTTATTACTTAAGAAATTTTTTCAGAAATGATGTATTGCCATTAATTGAATCCAGACTCCCGGCTTTTAAGCAAATGACCCTAAGAAGCATGGAGCATCTTCAGGAGTTAATCCCTTTACTTCATAATTTATACGAATCCTGGAAAAACCAACATGTTAAAATTACTGAATCCGAAATCAGTATTTCCACTACAGAGCCATCCTGTTTTTTAAGTTGGTTTCTTTCAGATCTGGATTTTCATCCAGAAACAATCCAACAAATTAAAATCAACCAAGACAAAAGTGGGAAACTATTCTATGGTCGATCAAATTACGAACTTGCGATTCATCCGGAAGGAATTAAATTAAGAAAAATACCTAATTCAGATTTTAAAAAAGCAGAACACCTTATTTATACCAGTTCAGGAATTTTGGAATTGGAGCACGGCATTTTAGAATGGACAATTTGTAAACCTGGATCAGAACGTTATTATTCAGATGCCAGCTTTAGTTATTTTGATAATGAGCAACTTAAATATCCGCTTAGGGTAAGAAAATGGGAAGCCGGGGATCGCATTCAGGTTTTTGGTATGCAAGGAAAACACAAAAAAATACAGGATGTATTCACAGATCTCAAACTTGGAATCTACGAGAAAGAGAAAATGTATCTTTTAACATCTGAAGAAAACATTTTGTGGATTTGTGGGCTTCAACGATCTGAGCTTGCAAAAATTGATTTGAACACCAGAGATATCGTCAGCTTTAAATTTACAAAAAAAATAGTTTAACGCAAATCATTTTTGTTTAGCTACTTTTTCTTGCCAAAAATATCTTTACCATCACTGTTTAGTACAGGTTTTTCTCTCGGTGGAGTTTGCAAAATTTCACCTTTTTGATAAGGGATGTAATTCCAATAATCACTTTTAAATTCGAGCGCTTCAAATGTCCCATCGGGTGCTCGTACAACATCCCCGGATTTTACATCTGTAAATGTTTCTACATGATCAAAATAGATTATTTGAGATGTTTCATCGTATTTAACCACTACATTGGCCGAAGGGGAATAGTTTATCACATGTCTATAATACCAGTCTTCATCTCCTTTTTCATTCAAATGTTTAAATTTTGGGGCCCCAATAATTAATTCATCGTTTTTAATTTCTAACATATCGATAATTCGATATTTAGAACCATCCTTTCCAAAACGATAGCCTAAAATGGTATAGGCATTATTAATTTTTAAAGGTATTACATGATAATAAAGTGCACCATACCAATTCTTAGAATTAAAAGCTTCGTAGTTAATACGAGAAATATTTCGATCGACATCTTTTAAAAAAATGGGTTTAGATTCTGGTCTAAACAATACCCCCGCATAATGAAAATCTTTTGGTTTGCGTTCCACCTGCCAACTAATGATGCATATTGATTTATCAGGTGATTCACACTTGACAAAATTGGGTAGAAAACTTAGTTTCGCGCTGTCTTCATAGTTAACAACCAATTCTTTAAGAAGTCTGTTAAAACCTTGCTCTGCTTCAATTCTGAATTCAGCTTGATTTAGAAAAAACATGGCATCCGCATAAAAACGAAAACTATCTTGTTTCGTTCTTAATGACTGACTGTCACAGTGGTAAGTATAAAATAAAACGGTGAGGCAGCTTATCCAAATCTTCATGATACAACTACGATTAGGGAGTGTGTTTTATTGTGCTTGTGGACAAGCCATTAATTTTAAGTAATCTGGTTTATCTGAAGGAAATTTGTGTCGAAACTCATTCGTGATTTGACCATTTTGGATAATAAAAACTCCGGGCATTTGAAATCCATCGCCTAATTGGGTGCCAAAACCATGGCCTTTAATCAAGCCGGCTTCAATTCCTCTTAACCAGGACCGAAATCCAAATAATTGATTAAACGTGCCTTTTAATAGACCAAATTCCTTATAGAAGAAGCAAGCAGGATCTGAAACACGAGGAACAGAACTCAAGCCATATCGCTCAAAATACTTACAAGCTATGTCTTCAGTTGACATATGCACCAGAATTAAACAATTCTTGTCAAATTTATGTCCGTTGAATAAATCATGCAATTCCTCAAGTGCTTCCCGGCAAAATGTACATCCAAAATGCCTCAAAAACACAAGAATTACATCTTGTTTAAGTGATTTTTGATAAACGGTTTCACCATCCGTTGTATGCATGCTACGAATTGCCTCATTGATGGAAGCCATGTTGTCAAAACAAGGCTTTGTGTTAAAAGTTTAAGAAACTACCGGAGGTAAATTGTCATATACATCCATAGTAGACTTGACTTCTAATGCGGATTGATGTAATAAAGCGGTTTCTTCCGGACTTAATTTTAGCTCTATTATTTGCTCTACCCCATTTTTGCCCAATTTTACAGGAACCCCCACAAAAACATCTTTTAATCCATATTGGCCATTTAGCTTAACACAACATGGAAAAATGCGTTTTTCATCTTTTGCGATTGCCTCAACCATTTGGGCTGCTGCAGCACCTGGCGCATACCAGGCTGAAGTCCCCATTAATTTTACCAATTCTCCTCCTCCCTGCTTTGTCCGATCAACAATAGCCTGAAGTTTATCCATAGCCAATAATTCTGTCACAGGAATGCCCGAAACCGTAGTTAATCTGGGTAAAGGCACCATAGAATCTCCATGACCACCCATTAAAATTGCCTGAATGTCTTTTGGACTTACATCCAAAGCTTCTGCTAAAAAGGCACGATAGCGGGCTGTATCCAAAATGCCTGCCATTCCAATCACTTTGTTTTCATGCAATCCGGCTACTTTATAAGCTGCATAGGTCATGACATCCAAAGGATTAGAAACTACTATGATAATCGGATTTTTTGAATACTTTAATACGGATGTCGTTACTGAATTAACAATTGCGGCGTTTGTACTAATCAAATCATCCCGACTCATTCCGGGTTTACGAGGTAAACCGGCAGTTATGACGACAATATCAGAATCTGCGGTTAATTGATAATCCTGAGTTCCTATTAACCTACTGGAATAATAATCAACAGGTGCCTGCTGCCAGGTATCCAGGGCTTTTCCAATCGCCATTTCAGCTTTTATATCCACCAATACAATTTCCCGGATAAAATCCTTGTGTGCCAAAACATTGGCAACAGTTGCACCAACATTTCCGGCTCCGATAACGGTAACTTTATTCATTTTTATACGTTATTAAATAATAGGGCAAAACTATTAACTAAGTATTAATTTTGTGCCCTTAATTGCACATATTTTAAATTTTTATAATGAATAGAATTTTATTTGTCTTTTTGATAGGATTTTTGATCCCAATCAGCGATTTCGCCCAGGAATTGGGAAAATGTGGCACCGGTTTGCATGAAAACATCAGCATTCGCGACCGGATGTTTGCAAATAGAGAAACATTTAAAGATCAGATAATCCAAAGAAGTGGGGCTCCTTATTACATTCCGGTTACTTATTGGATGGTTGCCAAAGCAGATGGAAGCGGCCGAATCACAATTAAAAATGTAATTGAAAACCTGTGTGCAATCAATAAAATTTATGAATCGCTGAATATGGTTTTCTATTTAAAAGCTGCCAATTCAATTAATAATTCATTTATTTACGATGATCCCAGCAGCACATTGGGTAAGGCATATATCAATCAATATATGTTGTCTAATAAAAATGCAGTTAATATTTTCGTCGGAAACATAGCAAATGCCAGTTCACCCGGGGTTTTGGCTTTTTATACTGGCGATGGAGATTATATTGTGTGTGGTAAATTGCACGTTGGACCCAACGGGACGACGCTAGCCCATGAAATTGGCCATTTCTTTTCCTTGCCACATACTTTTATAGGTTGGGAAGAAACTGATTATCTTACTGTGTCTAATAATTGTACCACCCCACCTCCCATTTCCATTTTTTATAGAGGCAATGAAGTTAAAACAGAATATGTGGATCGTGCGAAACCGGGCACCAACGGAAAATTACATTGCAATCAATCAGCTGATGGATTTTGTGATACCCCAGCAGATTACAATCTCGGCTTTGGATTTCAAGGACCTGGCTGTGTCTATACAGGTTGTGCAAAAGATCCGGATAATGTTAAATTGGATCCGAATGAAGCTAATTTAATGAGTTACTTTTTGGATTGTATTAAAGACTTTTCAGAAGAACAAAAAGCAGCTATTACAAAAGATTATTTATCTACTGGTAGAAGCTACCTTAAAAGCCCTGTTTATTCACCTAAGCCTGATGTTACAGATGCTGTCAATTATATAACACCAACCGGCAGCATTCCCCCATTGGGTTATGATACCGTTAGATTTGATTGGGATGATGTACCGAATGCAGATAAATATATATTTGAAATTGCCGAAAACATTGGATTTAATATCAACAATAAATTGTTTTTATTGTCTCATTCTGATACCGTTTTGTATAACCTAAAAAAGAATGCAAATCATTATTGGCGCGTTACTCCTTATAATTCAAACAGTTTTTGTGTCGTATCTAAAATTTCCAATTTCAGAACACCATCCTGGACTGTGGCAAATGAAAATATTGAACTTTCAGGATTAACTGTTTATTTCAGACAATATGAAGAAAATAAAATTTCTTTAATCATTCATTCGGAAAATAACCAATCACTGCAAATGCAGTTATTTTCAACCGATGGACAAGGAATTAGCAATACTAACTTTAAAGTACAAACGGGTACAAATTATTTTGAATTAGATAATTTACAAGCTGGTATTTATTTCTATAGAATTTCCGATCTTACTGGAAAATTTAATTCTGGTAAATTCATAAAATTATAATCAGTACATACATGAGGTTTTATATACTTCTTGCATTTTGCTTATTAAATGTGAGCACAAATGCTCAATCTTCTTATTGTGGCACGGGGAAAAATGATCAGCAGCATCTAATGACGCTTCGTGAAAATTTGCCGCACTTTGAAAAAGTTGACAACGGACTTATTTATATACCCTTACAAATTCACAACGTAGCCAATGATAATGCTGTTGGATTCTTTTCGAATTTAATCATATTCGAGGCATTGTGCACATTAAATCAGGATTTTTTACCCAGCGGAATTCAATTTTACCTTGAAAATGATATCAACTACATTCGCAATACTTCCTGGAATGATCATGCAGAATACGATAAAGGAGAAGAGATGATGTTGAAAAATAATTATCCTAATATTGTTAACTGTTATTTAGTCGCAAATCCAGCAGGTAACTGTGGTTATTATACATACAGAGGAGATGCAGTTGCTTTAAGTAAAAACTGCGTCGGCAAAAACAGCCATACCTGGGCACATGAACTTGGACATTATTTTTCATTGCCTCATACATTTTACGGTTGGGAAGGAATTAGGTACTCAAATGGAAAACAAACAGAAGATTATCAAAGTCAGGTATCTACTTCTATTGAAAATGTAGAACGTAAAAATTGTAAATCTCAAGCCGATAACTTTTGTGACACAGATCCAGATTATATAAGCAACCGTTGGACTTGTTCAGGTGATGGATTTAGTGGTTCAATATTACGCGACACTAAAGATTCTACTTTTCGTGTTGATGGAACCTTGTTTATGTCTTATTCTAATGATGACTGCATGAAAAGGTTTTCAGGAGATCAAATGAAAGCCATGTTGAATTTTTATAATGGCCCAAGAGCAAATCTCAAACGTGCAAATGTCAATCCAAAAACACTGGATCAAAATCCAATTGCATTGAATTTTCCAATAGACAGCGTTGTGATTCCATCGTCTAAAATACTATTATCATGGCAAGCTGTTCCAAATGCTACCTATTACAGCATTCAAGTTTCAAGAACTGAAAATTTTACAGTAATTGTTAAAAACCTCATGGTTACTACCCCCTATGTTGAGTTGGATTCATTAATTTCGAATAAAAACTATTGGTGGAAAGTCCGAGCTTTTTCTGATTTTGATTTTTGTGGAACCAGTTCAGAAGTTGCATTATTTAGAACGGATCAACTGGTTTCGACTGAAAATAAGTTGGATAACAATAATAAATCAATCCTAATACCAAATCCGGTATCAGGTACGCAAAGTTTTATTCTAAAAGATGGTAAACAGTTTATGTCTGAATCATTTAGGCTAAGCTCCATTTTTGGTCATCAAATTGAATTGAATGACAAAAGGGAATTAAACGATCATCTATTGTTTTCTATTAAGGATATACCCGATGGTATCTACATCCTTTCAACTAAAAATATTTCTGCAATTAAGCCAACAAAACTTGTTATAAAAACCAAATAAATGAATTTACACGAATATCAGGGAAAAGAATTATTGAATCGCTTTAACATTCGAACACAAAAAGGATATGTCGCATCAAACCCTGAAGAAGCTTTAGAAAATTATAACAGAATTGTTTTAGAAAGTAATGCAAATTTTGCTGTTGTTAAAGCACAAATCCATGCAGGGGGTCGCGGTAAAGGCGGAGGAGTTAAATTGGCGAAATCAAAAGAAGAGTTAATCCAATATTCATCCGACATTTTGGGAATGCATTTGAAAACACCTCAAACGCCCGGAGGAATGACCGGTCCAGGTAAATTAGTCACCAAGATATTGATCACTGAAGACTCCTATGTTCCTAAATTTGATCAATGTAAAGAATACTATTTTTCTATTCTTACAGATCGTAATTCGCAACAGAATGTAATTATTTATTCTCCAATGGGAGGAATGGATATTGAAAAAGTTGCGGAGGAAACTCCAGAGCTTGTATTTAAAGAGTTTGTTGATGCATGTTTAGGTTTACAAGATTTTCAATGTCGAAAAATAGCTTTTAATCTTGGTTTAAGCGGCAAAGCTTTTAAAGAGATGTTAGGTTTTACAAAGTCACTTTACCAAGCCTTTGTGAATTTAGATTGCAGTTTAATTGAAATTAACCCAACTCTTAAAAATGGCCATGATGAAATTGTTGCGGTTGATTGCAAATTGGTGATGGATGATAATGCACTTTACAGACATGCCGATATTGAAGCCATGAGAGATGAATCTGAAGAAGATCCTACAGAAATTGAAGCCAAAGCTTTTAATCTGAATTATGTTAAATTAGATGGCAATGTGGGTTGTATGGTCAATGGAGCCGGCTTAGCCATGGCTACGATGGATATCATTAAATTATCTGGTGGCAATCCTGCAAATTTTCTTGATGTTGGTGGAACTGCCGATGCAAGTCGGGTCGAACAAGCTTTTAGAATCATATTAAAAGATCCGGCGGTTAAAGCTATACTGGTTAATATTTTTGGAGGCATCGTCCGTTGCGATCGAGTAGCGCAAGGTATTGTTGATGCGTATAAAAATATGAAAGACATAAATATTCCTATTATTGTTCGACTGCAAGGAACCAATGCTGAAATTGCAAAGAAAATCATTGACGATTCAGGATTAGAAGTTCATTCAGCTATTCAATTGCAAGAAGCAGCTGATTTAATAAAAAATGTATTGAAACTTTAATTGGAGCAATTTAGTTTAAGCAAGCTTAATCTTTATATACGGCGAGTTATTGCTGTAAATTTCCAGGATCCGGTTTGGATTAATTGTGAATTACTAAATGTTAAGCAAAAATCAGGACATATATACCTTGAATTAATTGAAAAAGATGATAACAATCAAATCATCGCCCAATCTTCTGCTGTAATTTGGAAGACTGCCGTTGCCTCAATTCAAAAGAATAATCCGTTTGATTTATTTCAAATCTTAGTTGAAGGCAATCAGGTATTGCTGAATGTTACCATCGATTACAACGCACGTTACGGTTTAAAACTGATTGTTCAGGATCTGGATGGAACTTACACATTAGGCAAAATAATTCAAGGTAAAATTAAAATAATCGAGCGGTTAAAATCCGAACTTCTTTGGCAAAAAAATAAAAACAGCACATTGCCTTGTGCAATTAAAAATATTTCTCTAATCACAAGCTCAGACAGTGCTGGGTGCAAAGACTTTTTAAATCATTTAATTCAGAATCACTTTGGCTTTACTTTTAAAATAAAAAAATACGAAGCGGCCATGCAAGGGGCCCATACAGTCAATCAAATTTGTAATGCATTTGAGTTAATCAAGAAAGAAAATAAATTTAAATCAGATCTTGTAGTAATAATTCGTGGAGGTGGCTCAAAACACGATTTATTGGAATTTGATGATTATCTTATCTCAAAAGCTATTTCTGAGTGCCCCTACCCTGTTTTTACAGGCATTGGTCATTTTATTGATGAATCATTAGCAGATCTTTCTGCTTTTTCAGCCTTAAAAACTCCAACAGCCGTTGCTGATGAAATTCTTCACATCAATCAACAGTTTGAAATGGGTCTTATTTCAACTTATCAGGAAATTTGCAATTATGCTCTTGCGAAAAAGAATAATTATAAAACATCACTGGCCTCCATTGAGACCAATTTAATTAGCACGACTCGCAGAATTCTATTTGACCAGCAAAGCAAAGGGAATGAACTCCGCCACAATATTGAAATGTGTAAAAACAAATTACTTAATAAATATCACATGCTCTTTATTGAAATTCAGGGATGTTTGGATTTAAATGATCCTGATAAAATATTAAGCAAAGGGTATAGTCTGGTTTATAGAAATGGAAAGTTAGTTCAAACAATAGAAAACTTAAACGCCGGGGATTTGGTTGATACTAAATTAATTAATGGTACTTTTAAAAGTAGAATCACAGATATATGGCCACAAAAAAGTTAAATTACAACGATGCCATGGAGCAATTGCAGGTTCTCTATACCCAACTTAAGGAAGATAAAATTCCACTTGAAAACTTACCTGAGGAAATACGCAAGGCAAGAGGGCTTCTCCAATACTGCCAGGAACTGCTAAGGTCAATAGAACAGGAAATCGAGCCTAAAGAATAATTTTTTTATTGCACTGATAACCTTTTCTGAAATGTGCAATCCTTTCATGTAATTTATTATTCACCCTAAAATTAATTAACATGAAAACGATTTCATTTATTGGCTTATTGCTTTTGGCAGTTTCTTGTCAAAAAGAGGCTCTTCAAATCCCGGATACTTTAAAAGTAGTTACCGAAGCGATCCCTGAAAATTTGAAACAAGCAGTTGGTCCTTGCAATTCTAAATTTGATTGCGCAGAATTAATTGCCGTTAAATTAAGCGAACTTCAGAAAGAAGCAGACAGAATATGTAGTTCTGTTACCGGAGAAGTGTATTGCTGTTCCAGAGGAATTAAAATTGGATATTCCCTCTTTGTAAGCCCAAAATCAAGTGCTTGTTTTGAAGAAAACATACTTGAAGCGGATGGTCCAAAACTTGTGGACAAACGATTGAACTTTAATATCAAAATTCAAAAGTATGGTTGTTTTGCAGGTGGTATCACCTTGATTCCGATCGTTTTGGATGAAGATTTGAAAGGTCAAAAAACCGGCTACGTATTTAGATGGAATTTAGATGACCAACCATTAATTGATGGTCAGAGAGTCGAATGTTCTTATAATATGAGGTATACCTTATATGTAACCAGAATCTCAGATTTAAAAACCCTGGCATTTCAAGGATTTGTAATTAATCCGATTGATAAATAAAACAAATTACCTGACTTTTACAAGGCCATTGGTTGATCCGATGGCCTTTTTTATTTTATTGTGTTTTGGAGCTCCAGAGAAGCTTGGTTAAACGACGACTAAAAAGCTTAATATCATCCCAGGCATTGCGATCACGCATTGCTGACCAGGTAATAAAAATTCCTGGAATCGTGAGAATAATGCAAGGCAACCATGCCGCCCATACAGTTGGGATTTTTAAACCTTCGGTTAATCGTTTACAAAACGTATTAAGAAGAATATAAGCAGCAAAAACCAGTATACAAATAATAAAAGGATAGCCATAGCCGCCTTTTCTGACAATAGCGCCTAAAGGCGCACCTACAAATATGAATAAAAGACACACTACTGCCAGCGAGTACTTAATAAAAAGTTCATATTCAAATTTTGCTTTTTGTACTTTAATTTGACGAGTCTCCTTAACAAACGTATTTCTGCGTTCAAGATTGATTTCAACATTTTGAATAATTTTTGTTGACAAAGGCTTAAATAGATCTGTTCCTTTGGTTTCATAATCACAGATCAAGCTATCAAGCAAGGCAAGATTTTGCTTAGAGTAAAAATGTGTAAACGGACTCGATTTAGTAATGGTATCTTTTTTATTATTTAGAATTCGGTCAAGGGACAAGGTGGTAAGCAAATCATGGTTTTTTCGATTGAGTGTACGACCAATACTGTCAATTTCTTGTCTTAACTGCTGACTATTCTTCATTCGTTTATCATTCTTAAACAAATCTTCATCCGTTCGATCTAATTGGAATTCACTCAAATCAAAAACCTTTGTCAATTCATTAAATGAAGTTCGAATGTAGGGAAGTTCCGATCCTGAAGAATTCCGCCTGCCAGGATCCTGGTAAACGGTCCCGTGCTGTAAAACCATAACCATATATTTTTCCTCATCCGTAACATACATCTTTCCAGATGCTGCAGATATTGTAGTTTTTTCACCGGAATTTTCAAATTTACTGTGATCGTAAATCAAAATATCTGAAATATCATTACCATTAGAACTCTTGTGCCCGATTCGAATGGTATAACCATAAAAGTCATCATTAAACAC
Source organism: Saprospiraceae bacterium (assembly GCA_016714025.1). Classification (NCBI taxonomy): domain Bacteria; kingdom Pseudomonadati; phylum Bacteroidota; class Saprospiria; order Saprospirales; family Saprospiraceae; species Saprospiraceae bacterium. The sequence goes on from JADJOB010000002.1 coordinate 2,594,700, forward strand.
AGCTTCATCCAATCCCAAGGTGGGTTTTTGGCGTTTAAGATCATGCAAACGGCTTAGGTATTTAAGATTTGATCTTGGGATTATATAATCAGAACAAATCCATGAAAAAAGGGCTACAAATAGTGCTAAAAGCATTACAGGCAGCATAATGCGAAACAATGAGATTCCAGCTGACTTCATACTGGACAGTTCATATTGCTCCCCTAAATTCCCAAATAAAAAAACCCCTGCCATTAACACACCAATAGGCAAAGCCAATGGGGTCAATGAAAAACTCAGGTAAAATAGAAATTCTAAAATAACAAAAATACCGGCTCCTTTGCCTAAGATATCATCAATGTAAAGCCAAAAAACCTGCATAACCAAAACGAATAAGGCCATGAAGAATGATATGAAAAAAGGCGGTATAAAGCCTTTTATCAACATAAGATCTATTTTCTTAATGGCTATCATGGTAAATCAAGAAGCATCAATGGCTATAAACACTTAATAAAGTAAGGCAGTTTTAAACGTATAAGCTCGTCAGTCATTAAGATATGGCTTGTGTCACCAACATTAAACGTATCAACAACGACAGAATAATATTCAGATTGTGGAAAATTATACTTGAATGCTTTCTTAAATCCTTTATTTTTTATGATTTTAAGCTGATTTTCAGCATTTTGTGGAATCAGAAAACTACCCGCAATGATAAAACAACGATTTGAATCTGCGTAAAAGGATGCCTTTATTAACTTAGGCTCTGTATCTAATACTGGTCTAACATAAGCATGCCCAAATCGACTAAATTGAAATTGCAATAACAAAACAGTTCCTAATCCAAAACAAATGAGACGATTCATGAATGCAAATCTATTTCAATATGGGGATTTCGGGTTTATTTTGCAGTGAAAAGGATTCATATGCGCGTACTATTTATGGGAACACCAGAGTTTGCAATTCCATCATTAGATGCGATTCATCGCGAACATACAATAGTCGCTGTCATTACATCACCCGACAAACCTGCTGGCAGAGGCCATCAATTGCAGGTATCCGCTGTAAAATCCTACTGCCTAAATCATGAGATACCTCTTTTACAGCCAAAAAACCTTAAATCTGAGAAATTTCTAAATCAGGTCAAAAGACTTAATCCAGATATCAACGTCATCGTTGCATTTCGAATGTTGCCACTTTCACTCATTCACTTACCAAAATTTGGATCTGTAAACTTGCATGCTTCCCTTCTTCCTCAATATAGGGGAGCTGCACCAATTCAACGGGCGATCATGGCCGGAGAAACAAAAACGGGTTTAACCGTTTTTAGGTTAGCGCATGAAATTGATACCGGGGATCTAGTTAATTCGCTGGAATTGCCAATCGGTTCCGATGAGACAGGTGGCGAATTGCATGATAGAATGGCCCAGGCAGGTGCCCCCCTTTTGATAAAAAGTTTAAAAGAAATAGAATCCAATACTGCTAATTATAAAACACAGAATGATGAACAAGCCAGCGCGGCTCCAAAAATATTCAAAGAAGATTGTCAAATTGACTGGACAAAATCGACCGCAGTTATTTACAATTTAATTCGGGCACTTATACCCTATCCTTGCGCATGGTTTAATGAAAAGGGAAAGATGTATAAAATTCACAAAGCATCAAAAATAAATCAGTCCCATACCTTAGTTCCCGGAGAATGGCTTATAGAAACTGATTCATTAAAAATAGCATGTACAGATGGATTTATACAAATATTTGAAATTCAAGCAGAAGGTAAACGCAAAGTCACAGCCAAAGAATTTATAAACGGATTGCAAAATCGAGACATTAAAAAACTGGAATAGCATCAATTAATTCCCTGGTATATTCATGTTTTGGGTGGTTAATTACTTGCTCACAATTGCCGTATTCAACAATTTTGCCGGAATTCATAACAGCAATCCGATCGGCTATAAATCTAACAACAGCCATATCATGTGTAATAAACAACATGGATAATTTAAATTCATCGCGTAAATCTTTTAATAGATTTAGAATTTGCGCCTGAACTGAAACATCTAATGCTGACACGGGTTCATCGCACACCAGAAATTTAGGCTCAAGTGCTAAAGCTCTCGCTATACAGATCCGCTGTCTTTGACCCCCGGAAAACTGATGTGGATACCTGTTATATTGGTCTTCCTGCAAACCTACTTTTACTAAAAGTTCATAAACACGTTGGATAGCCATTCGCCTGTTTGGAAAAAGATTGTGAACTAAAATTGGCTCGAGTATAGCATCACCTATCGTTTGCTTTGGGTCTAATGCAGAATATGGATCCTGAAATATTAATTGCATATCCTTACGCAGCAATTTCCATTCTTGCTTGTTTAAATTATTTATTTGACTGCTTCGATATTTAATGATTCCCTCTGAAACAGGGGCTAAATTTAAAATTGCTTTCCCAACAGATGATTTCCCACTTCCTGATTCGCCAACTAAACCCAATACTTCACCTTCATATATTGTAAAATTCACATCATTTACAGCATGAAATTCCTGCTTATTATATCCAAAAAAGCCAGATTTTAATGGGTACTTAACATGTACATGCTCTAATTGAATCAACTTATCATGTTGAAATAGTTTTGTTAAATCATTTTCAATCTGTTCTACAGAAATTGATGAAAAAAGTGAATCTTGATCATCTGGTAATTTATTTTCGCTAATAGATTCTTTGGTCAACAATCTATTTAGTCTTTTATTTAATGGAGGTCTGGCTTTAATTAAAGCTTTTGTATAGTCTTGTTGTGGATGACTAAAAACAACATCTACGGGACCCCGCTCAATAATTTGGCCCTTATACATTACCAAAACATCATTACACAATTTCTTGATTACATTCAAATCATGACTTATAAATAAAATGGATATATTTAGTTCGGTGTTTAGTTTTTTTAACAGATCGATAATATGCTTTTGCAAGCTTACGTCCAGTGCCGTGGTTGGCTCGTCCGCAATGATTAATTTTGGACTGCAACTAATGGCGAGTGCAATTAAAACTCTTTGGAGTTGTCCGCCGGATAATTGAAAAGGATAAGATTTGTATATCCGATCCAGATCTTTTAAACCGACTAAGTCAAAACAATGCATTACCCGATCTCTAATTTCTGCTGCATTTCCCATTTTGTGAGCCCTAAGACCTTCAGAAACCTGAAACCCGCAACTTAATAAGGGATTTAGAGACGACATGGGTTCTTGGAAAACCATGCCAATTTTACGCCCTCTGAATGACCTGATTTCCTTTTCGTTTAACTTAGCTAAATCAGTGATTTGTCCATTTTCTTGAAATAAAATCTCACCGCTACTAAATTGGGCAGAAGGATCCAGTAATTGTAAAATGGAGAGTGCTGTCAATGTCTTGCCGGATCCAGATTCCCCTACAATACCTAATATGGAGTTCTCTGGAATTTCAAAGTTAACAGAATCAAGGGTTTTGGAATAACCGCTTGCATTATTAAAACCCAGAGTTACATTTTTTACATCTAACAAATTCACTTCACAAATAAAGCAATAAAGTCGAACTATTTGTTTACATTGTAGATACTAATTTTGCATAAATTAGGTTGATACATAAAACATACACATTCTATGAGAAAATTATTAAAAGTAGGCCTTTTTATCATTTTAGGCCTTTTGGCATTAGCATTTATAATACCCATATTTTATAAATCCACAGTTATGGAGGCTATTAAAACTCAAGCAAGTAGCTCCATTAACGGCAAATTTGAATTCGAGGATGCCAGCATTTCCTTGTTTCGGGACTTCCCTAATTTAGCTATTTCAATTGAAAAACCGCAATGTTTGGCATACGTAAACCAGGATACCTCCTTGCTATTCAGTGGGGAAGAAATATTTATCAGCCTAAGCCTTTGGAAATTAATTAGGGATCGTAAAAATACCGTAATTAACTCATTCGGTTTAATTAAACCAATCATTAATTTCATACAATTTGACAGCTTACACAATAATGCTCAAATCTTAAAAACAGACTCAAGCACAGAACCAGTCAGTTCGAAGACAACTCTTGAAATTAGTCACTATTTCATAGAGGAAGGTGAACTAAATTATATTGATAATTTTAGCAATACTTCTAGCAAGATCAGTAATTTAAATCATTCTGGAAACATTGTTCAAATGAATGATATTCTGAATCTTGTTTCAAACACACAAATTCAATCAATAAATTATTACTCAAATGGAATTCCCGTGATTGAAAATTTAACATTAGATTCTAAATTAAATTTAGCTTATTCCGAACAAAATTCAAAATATGTAATCAAGGAATCTGAATTCAATTTAAATAATTTAAAACTACTATGCAAAGGAGATATTCAATTACTAAAAGATTCAACCATAATGAATCTTGCGATTGAATCTCCGGGAAATGAGTTTAAAGATTTGTTTTCCATTTTGCCAAATGCATTTACAAAAGATTACAAATCTGTTGAATCAAGCGGGACTTTCATGTTTAAAATTGAATTAAATGGAATTTATTCTACTTTAAACAAATTTTATCCCAATTGGAACATCCAATGTTCAATTGATAATGGTTCACTTAAATACCCACAAAAGCAATTAAAAATTCAAGATGTGGCTTTGGAAATCAAATCAGGCAACTCAGATATTTCAGGTAAAGATGCGTATTTGAACATCAATTCATTTAAAATGAATCTAAATAATCAATTATTGAATGGTTCACTACAGCTTACAGATATTTTTCAAAATACCACAGTGGCAGGTACAATCAAAGGCATTCTCAATCTTTCAGATTTAAGCGCGTTCTATCCAATGGCTCCTGGTACTGAGTTGTCCGGAGCAATTAAACCTGATCTTGAATTTAATTTTAATCAAAAAACCATAGAAAACAATCAATATTCCGATGTAAAATTACAGGGAAGCGTTTTATGTGATTTAATTAAATACAAGACAAAAGATTTGCCTGAAATCAAAATCGATCAGGCAGTTATTAAAATTTCTCCTGAACTTATCGTAATAAATGAGCTAAATAGTTCATTTGGAAAAAGCGATTTGAAGGCCAATCTTTCATGGCAAGAGCCTTTAAAATATTTTACACCTGCTTCAAGCGTCAAACTAAAAATTGTAAGCAATAGTAATCTGGTGGACTTAACAGAGTGGATAACAGAACCCTCACCATCACAAAGCAAATCAAATGACGCTTCATTGAATTCAAATGCTTTGGAAGGATTACAAGTATCCTTTGAATCAAATATTTCCAAATTAGTTTACCCAGAATATAAAATCAATGCAGTAAACGGTTCGGGCGAATTAATTGGCGATCAATTGATACTTCATAATTTCTCGGCTGAAATTAATAATAACCAAATTCAAGGCAAGGGGACCTTTACTAATTTAGCTGGGTATATGTTTCAAGACAAGGTATTGAATGGAAAAATGCAGTTGAGTGCTACTGTCTTTGATGCCGATCAATTTCTTAAATCAGACACAAGCGTCCAATCAAACTTACCCGTATCAACAGAAGCATTTCAAATCCCCCCTGAATTTAATTTTGATATTGCATTTAATGCTAAACAATTTATTTACCGACCTCTTATTATGAATGCTTTACAAGGTCAAATGCAAATTGTAAATTCTGAAATACTATTTCAGAACATTAATTCAAATGCGATGGGAGGAAAAATGTTTTTAAACGGATTATACAGTACAAAAGAACCCAGTAACCCTACTTTTAACTTTAAATATGACATGTCAAAAGTTCAGTTTTCCAATGCATTCAATTCTATATTAAGCATAAAGAAACTTGCTCCTATTATGCAGTACATTCAAGGATTTTTTAATAGCAATATCATTTTCCAGGGAAGCTTGGATAAATCGCTAAATCCAATATATGAAAGTATCAATATTGAAGGATTTGTTGAAACATTGGAAGGATCAATAAAAGGATTTAAACCATTAGATCAACTAGCATCTAAATTAAATATTTCATCATTGAAGAATTTAGATTTAAAAAATACCAAGAATTGGCTTACCGTTAAAAATGGATTCGTCACTTTAAAGGATTTTAATAAAAAAATTGATGATATTGGTATTACAATAGGCGGCAATCATAAAATCAGTGGAGAAATGGATTATAACTTTCTCTTTAACATTCCGAAGAATAAAGTTGATGGCATAACAAAAGCAATAAACCTTGATAAAAGTTTGGAAAAACTGTCTGGCACGCTTGCTAAATATGGAGTAAATGGTTTAAATAGTAAATCCTTAAACATTGCAGTAGCCATGAAAGGAAGTTTAACTAATCCACAATTTAATCTAAAATGGGTCAATGAAAAAGGGGAAGAGCAAAATGAATCTACTATTGGCAATGATTTGAAAAATTCAATTAAAGACAGTTTAACAAATCGGGCTGAACAAGAAGTTGATAAATTAAAAGACAAAGCGGCTTCAGAACTGAATAAATATGAGGATAGTCTCAGAAAAAAAGCTAATGAAAAAGCTGATTCTTATAAAGACGAAATCTTGGAAAAGGCAGGTAAACAAGCAACAAAATCTATTGATTCCAATATTCTTAATAAAGCTAAAGATATATTAAAAAACCCCCTGGATAGCATTAAAAAGCCAGGTGATAAAGTAAATGTAGATGATATTAAAAATAAAATGAAAGAATGGAATCCATTCAAAAAAGAAAAGAAGTAACTCATTACTAAGTTACTTCCTTTCTTTTAGTTAAAATTTTAAATTTTTGTATCCCGGCTTGAAGAGTAATTCTTAAGTTATTTATTGAATTCGCTGATGATTTAAATTTTTAATACCAGATACTTAATATTGCAATTTAAGATTGAGTACATTTTGAGATAGATCAAAACCCATTTGAAAACCAATGTCAATACTCGTTCTGAAATAGGCCGCAGATAATAAATCAACATAAGCTGCTTCTTTTGCCATAATATTAAAAGACTCGAAATAGCGTTTACTCTCACGTAAATTTGACCTGGATGATTGAGTGTAATCCATAAAAGAAGTTCTGTAACCAAAGTAACTTCCTAATAATTCTGAACAAGCACTGTAAACAAGTGCATTCTCAGAAACAAAATCAGGTGCAGGGTTGCATGAATAATCTGGTATAAAATATCTGTTTATATTTTGTTTAATATAGCTAGAAGGTCTTAATAAATTATAGGTATACTTAGTTTTCCAACTTAATATATATCCATCATAAATCGTTATTGCCATTCTTACATAGAGTTCCAAAGTTTGGTCTAAGCGCAAGTCTTTATCTTCACATAGCTGCAACATTAATAACAAATTATGATTTAACGCGGTAGCTTCATGATCTTTAGCTTGATTCCAATACTCATAATTTTCTCTTTGTGCAGCAGATAAATTGTTGGTCATATTATATACCTCCACCGCTTCAGAAAACATGATTGAAGTTTGAGACGTATTGTATAATAATAAGCGAGAAGGTAAAATACCTAATACGTTCTCCATTAAAGCAGGTGTAGTAGCACCCCAATATGGCAATAATAATTTAGCTGAATAATCAGGAGGAGTAGGAATCCAACAACCTTCCTTGGAAGGCAATGAAAACACTGGATAATTATTTAAGTGAGCATCCGAACGCCCATCTAAAAGTGAATAATCCCGAATTTTCCAACCTATTTCATTCCCAAGCTCTTTGGAGTTACGAATAATTTCTTCGTCTAACTCATTAGACGCAATTTGAACATATTTATCCCTTAATTGAGTAATTCGATCTAAATTCTGGGTACCAGAGGCTTTAAATAACTCAGTTGCAACAATTGCAAGTGCATGATTTGAAACAATCATCCAATTATAGTTCTTTGATTGATCTGCAACCGGCAAAGTAGTTTGAAAATTTGCCAATCGAACTTGTAAAGTTTGATAATTTTTCAATCCGGGCAATAAAGCTTCATACATGGTTAATGCCATATAATAATGAGCTCTGCTTGAAATCAAGTCATTAAATCCATTACATGCATTGCTAAGATCAATTGACAAATTTGTCCAATCCTGGACTAAAGTCGGATCTGCATTGTTAATAAAAGGATTATTGGTAATCTGAGTGGATTCTTTTTGACACGAAGTCATAAAGAAAAAGGCGATTAAATAAATCATGCCTTTCAGCGAGGTTCTTATAAAGGTCATACTCAATGGTTTTACAAAATACATGATAACAACGTTATCAGTCACAAATATATTATAATTTTTTATAATATATAAATGACAGCAATAAATTTTAAACCATTTGTACCAATCTAAGTGCTTTTTTTATTCGTTCTCTTTGATAGTCAACAACTTATCCATTATTTCACTAAGTTGTTCTGCCCCAATTTTTTTTGTCAATATCTTCTTGTTTTTATCAAGAATGTAAATTTGGGGGGTGGTTTTTAGGTCGTAAATAACTTTAAATCTAGACAAATGTAAGGGATCTGTGGCATTTATCCAACTTCCCATATTCATACTTTCTACACCTTCCCAACAAGTTTTCTCATCCTGGCCAGTTTTAGTACATACAGCCAAAAGTTCTACTCCCTTGGTTTTGAACTTGTTATAAAAATCCACGATGTAATGCATAGATTTTTTACAATGTCCGCAATCTGGTGCCCAAAATAATAACACCAGATAGGGCGATTTTATTTCATGCATTCGGATTGGACTTGAATCTTTCGTAAATACTCTTATATCCGGAGCAATACGATCTATTAATAATGGTTTTAAAGATTTGGCATCATTAACCATTTTAGCCAGGTTTTCTTTATCCATCCAACTGGCCTTTCCATTTGCATAAAAATTTTCAACCAGATAAACATAAACACCGTCCATGCCTACATACTTGGAATTTGCGTAGGAGTTTAAGTAATGAGATAATAAAAATTTCAAATTTTCTGAATTTGCAACACAGTTATTTAATATATAGTCTAATGCTGCACTAATTGAATCTGGGTGTTGAACCGTTAATTTCTCAATATAACGGTCAATTTTTTGGAAATATAAAGGAATCCTGACCCCTCGGTCATCCTTAAAGTCAAATTGATCAAAATAGTGGGATTTGTAATAATTAAATATAGCTATATCCCTTTTTTCGGCAGGGAGCTTACTAAAATCAGGTATTTCAACATCTAAACTCGAACGAATAATTAAACTCAATAAACTTGTCGGTTGTTTTGTGAGTACATCCTGCTGGTAAGATTTGACTTCCAAATCAAATTGATTTAACTTGGCTTCCAACTGCTTTATTTTCAAAGAATCTTTCTCAAGCTTAAGTTGTTTTGAAAAAGAATCCGCCAGGATTCGTCGGCTAGAAATAAAATCAACATATTTTTCAAAATCTTCATTTAATTTTGATGACTTAAATTCTAAATGCTCTGTAAGGTTATTCAATTGAGTATGAATACTAAACGATTGCTTATTGCCATCAATTAAAAACTGGAAGAAATCATGGGTTGGCAAGACTACAATTAAATACATTCCCGCCTCCAGAACCGTATCTCCTTTAAATACAAACCCTTCTTTGGTCCGGAATGCTGTGTCTCTGATATACTGTTTGTCGCCATAATGATACCCAAGCAAAAGTGTATCATTGGTATAACCTGAAATATCTACTTTAATTTTATAGCCTTCAGCCGAAGCTCCAGTCAGTGTAACAACCCAAGCGATCCAAGCAATTATGCAACGAAAATTAAACATCATTTTCAAATTTTAAAACAAAATTAATGCAGGCTAAAGTACTTCAAACTATAATAACAATATTTTAACCACAATGACTCAAGGATTCATAGCATTTCATGATCTTTTCTCCTATTGCTCGGTCACTAAATTTAGAAATAGCATCCATCGAAATATTTATTGACGAATAATTGTGTCTGTTTAAGTAAAAATCCTCAAGTGCCTTTTTTAATTTAACTTTGTCATTAACAGGGATTAAAATACCATTTGCGGAAGAAATAACTTCTCCAGTCCCACCTACCTCTGTACTGATTACTGGAGTTCCGCAGCATAATGACTCCGCAATGACACAAGGCATATTTTCCTTGTTACTAAATAAAATGAATACATCCGCTTCCTGATAACACCGAGCTAAATCAATTGGATCCATTTTTCCAAGTAAACGGACTTGACTTTCCAATTTGTTTTGAGTTATAAAATCTTGAATCAATTGCTCGTCCTGCCCATAACCCACCAAATCCAGTAAAATTGGAAAAGCTTCATGTTTAAACAATATCATTACCTCAAGAATTCCGGTTATATTTTTATGCTCATTTTTAAATTCTGAAACATGAAGACATTTTAATTCTTGAATTGGGCTTTTGGGCTTTTCATAATAAACCAATGTATCTACATTATTGTAAACAACTAAATAATTGGAATTAATTAAGCCGTACCGTAACATTCCAATTCTTAAATTATCAGAAACGACAATAATAGCTGCTGCCTTTTTAACAACCAACTTCCTGATAAGATTCTTGAAATCATTTTTTAACCTTGAGTGGGAATCTGTAAATTGTGTGCTATGCTCTGTTACTAAATATGGAACTGAATAAACAATCTTATAATAAAGTGCTACTAAAGCTGACCTCAGTAAAACATGCACATGAATTGCATAGGGCTTACCAAATTTCTTAAAAAGTTTACTACAAAATTTAAATAATAAATAATAGTAAACAAACAGCTTAATAATTTTATCAATACTATTAATTCCTAAGTAACTTTTTCTATAATATATCAGGTGGATTTCATTTGAACCTTGCACTTTAAAATCAGAATAATAAAATGAATCAGGAATTACTCTGGAAGTACTTTTAAGATAAATTATCTTTGCGCTATGTTTATATGAAGAACATTGAATGTGGCGGAGAACAAACACACCTTCCAGATTATCATCCTCATTTGGAAACCATTTTGGTAAATGTAAGATATAGGAAGCCATTATTAGAAGCGAATCAACTGGAGATTCTGTGTCCGGCTAAATGATAAAGTACCGCCATTCGGATAGCTACTCCATTTTCTACTTGATCTAGAATTATTGAATATTCTGAATCCGCCGCATCAGAATTTAATTCGACACCTCGGTTTATTGGCCCTGGGTGCATTAGTACAATTTTTTTTGATAAAAGATCCAACTCTTTCTTAGAAACTCCAAAAAATTGGCTGTATTCTCTTGCAGAAGGAAAATATTGTAACTCCATGCGTTCTGTTTGAATCCTTAAAACATTTGCAACATCACACCAATTTAAAATCTTCTGAAGATTAAACTCAACTTCTACCCCTAAAGACTCTATATATTTTGGTATCAAAGTAGGAGGTCCACAAACTTTAACTTTTGCTCCTAATTTTTTTAAACAAAGAATATTAGACAAGGCAACCCGACTGTGAAGAATATCTCCTATTAATGCAACCTTTACATTATTTATAGTACCCAAAGCTTCTTGAATCGAAAATGCATCAAGCAATGCTTGAGTTGGGTGCTCGTGTGTGCCGTCTCCAGCATTTACTATTGTCGCTGGAACTTTTTCCGATAAAAATTTTGCCGCACCGACCGCAGCATGACGCAATACGATAATATCCACTTTCATTGCAAGGATATTCTGAACCGTATCCAATAAACTCTCCCCTTTTGAAACCGAAGAGCCGCTTGCTGAAAAATTAATCACATCCGCCGAAAGTCTTTTCTCTGCTAATTCAAAAGACATTCTGGTTCTGGTTGAATTTTCAAAAAATAAATTAGCGATCGTAATATCCCTTAAGGAAGGCACCTTCTTAATCGGTCTTTGTAAGACTTCTTTAAATTGCTTTCCAGTTTCTAATAACAATTTGATATCAGAAACAGAAAGATCTCTGATTCCAATTAGATGCCTGGTACTTATTTTTTGATCAGTCATTTATAAAAAATTATTCACGTTCTTCTTCATAAAACAAAACGCGATCGGTGCCTTTCTCTTCAGCCCAATCAACTTTTACATATGAATTATCCAATGCATCAACCCGGATTCCAAAATAATCTGCCTGGATTGGAACTTGCCTGTTAAAATGTCTGTCGACCAATACTAACAATTCTGTTTTATTGGGTCGTCCATAATTTTGAATTTCTTGCAATGCGGCCTGAATGGTTCTACCCGTATATAAAACATCATCTACTAATATTACACGCTTAGATTCGACCAAAAAATTAATTTCAGTAGGATATGAAGGTTGCAATTTGAAATTTGTCTTGAAATCATCACGCGAAAATGTAATATCAATTTTACCAAATTCCAATGAATTTAATGGATTGAGTGCTTTCAATTTATTATAAAGCCGAGCAGCCAATAATGCTCCTTTGTGCTGAATACCAATTAAACAGCTGTTTGAGAAGCCATCATGTTGTTCTATTAATTGATAACAAAGCCTGTCAAGAGCAATATTCATTGCTTCTTCTGAAAGTATAACTTTGGCTCTTTTGCTCATATTAAAATCTATTTATCCTGTGATTTCTGCCAGGAATCCTTTAAATTGACTGTACGATTAAATACTAACTGCTCAGGATTTGAAGTGATGTCAGGTGTAAAATATGCCTTTCGAATAAATTGAAAATAATCGCCCACTTTAGATGATTTCAAAAATGGCTCTACCTTAACATTAGTCAATTTAACCAAAGAATCTTGATTAATAAATGTTTTAAAATCTTCTTCATGATCATCTGGATCAGCCACTGTAAATAAACGATCGTATAATCTTAATTCTGCACCGATCGCATGGGAATCTTCCACCCAATGAATCGTTGATTTAGGCTTTAAACCAGATTGATCCTGACCACTTTTACTATTTTGAAAATACGTACAATGCAATTCAATAATATTTCCATTTGCATCCTTTAAAATATCTTCACATTTAATTATATAAGCTCCTTTTAGTCGAACCATCCCGTTCTTTGTTAGACGAAAATACTTGTCAACAGGATTTTCCATAAAATCTTCCTGTTCAATATACAGTACTTTACCAAATGGAACTTGTCTTTTTCCAGAGCTTGGGTCTTCAGGATTATTCTCAATTTCCAAAAATTCTACCTGCTCATCGTAATTTGTCAGGACTACCCGCAATGGTTCAAAGATAGCCATAACCCGCGTCGCTCTTTTATTTAAATCTTCTCGTACAGCAAATTCCAATAATGCCAAATCAATTACATTATCCCTCCTTGCGATTCCAACTAAATTTGTGAAATGGCGAATCGATTCAGGGGTATAGCCTCGTCTTCTCATTCCACTCAGTGTAGGCATCCTGGGATCATCCCACCCATCTACATAATTATCCTTAACTAATTGAAGCAATTTGCGTTTACTCATTACCGTATAACTCAAATTCAATCTTGCAAACTCAATTTGCTGAGAAGGAAAAATACCCAAATTTTCAATAAACCAATTATACAATGGTCTATGATTTTCAAATTCAAGTGTACAAATGGAATGTGTTATCCCTTCAATTGAATCGGATTGGCCGTGGGCAAAATCATACATAGGATAAATGCACCAATCTGATCCCGTTCGGTGGTGAGGCTTGTAAAGAATTCGATACAATATGGGATCCCGCAAATGCATATTTGAAGAACTCATATCAATTTTTGCTCGAAGCACCTTCTCCCCTTCCAGAAATTTACCGTCGCGCATTTGAGTAAATAATTCCAGATTGTCTTCAATCGTGCGATTTCTAAATGGACTATCTATACCAACTTCCGTTGGACCTTTTTTATATTTTGCAATGTCATCGGCACTTAAATCGTCCACATAAGCCTTCCCTTTTTTAATTAATTGAATTGCAAATTGATATAATTGCTCGAAATAATCACTTGCATAAAATTCCCGGTCTTCCCAACTAAATCCGAGCCATTGAATGTCTTGCTTAATTGATTCGACATATTCCGTATCTTCTGTTACAGGATTCGTATCGTCGAATCTTAAATTAGTTTTCCCTTTGTATTTCAATGCCAATCCAAAATTAAGACAGATGGATTTTGCATGACCAATATGCAGATAGCCATTTGGCTCTGGAGGAAATCTAGTATGAACCCTTCCTCCATGTTTACCATTTCGGATATCTTCCTCAATTAACTCCTCTATAAAATTCAATGACTTATTTACGCCTTCATCCATAATTTCAATTTACATTCTTTCTGGAAGACTGATTCCAAGACAATTCATCCCGTGCAAAATAATCTTTGACACATTCTCACTAATCATCAGCCTAAAATTTTTTAATTCTGTAGTTTCTGCATTTAAAATCCTATAATCATGATAATATTTATGAAAATCTTTAGCCAATTGATATAAATAATTTGAAAGATGCGCGGGATCAAAAGTTTCTGCAGATTCAAATAATATTTTGTTATAACTGCCCATTGAACGTATTAAGTTCCTCTCCGCACGTTCAATTTTAATTGGCCTTGGTGTATCATCATCGCACATTGACTTTCGCAAAATAGATTTGATTCTAACATATGCGTTTACAATGTATGGCCCCGTATGACCTTGCATGTCAACCGATTCTTTAGGATCAAAAATCATACGTTTTTTATATGAAACTTTTAAAATAAAATATTTTAAAGCCGCTAATGCAATATCGGTACAAATTTTATTTCGTTGTTCCGGCAGCAGGGATGCAATTTCACCTCGCTCTTCAGCCATAGTTGTAGCCTCCTGAATAACTTCTTCAATTAAATCATCGGCATCAACAACAGTACCTTCCCTGGACTTCATTTTACCGGTAGGCAAATCAACCATGCCATATGAACAATGGTACAAACTACCTGCATAGGGTTCTTTCAACTTATTAACAGTTTCAAAAAGCACCTTAAAATGATAGTCTTGCTCATCCGCTACAATGTAAATATACTTATCTGAATGATGTCTTTCATAACGTTGTCGGATTGTTCCAAGATCCTGGGTAATATATACTGAAGTTCCATCGCTTCTAAGAACAAGTTTATTATCCAATCCAACATCTTCTAAATTCACCCAAACAGATTGATCTGGCAATTGATAAAAAACACCTTGGCTCAATCCATACTCAACGATATCCTTTCCCAGCAGATAGGTATCAGATTCATAATATATATAATCAAATGAAACATTCAACTTATTAAATGTTTCATTAAATCCTTTATAAACCCAATCATTCATTTTTTTCCAAAGCGAACGTGTTTCTTCATCATGATGCTCCCACTTCAAAAGCATGTCTCTAACTTCCTTACCCAACTCACTGAAATTGTTAAAGTAGTCATTCTTATATCTTTTAAAAAAATCGACTTGAGATTCTTCCTTTTTTAAATTTGATGAGTAAATAGCTTGTGCCTCATTGGATGTTTGCCAATTCAAATATTCTTCATTTAACTTTCTGTCAAACAAAACGTAATAATCACCTACAAAATGATCCGGTTTAATTCCTGTAGAATCCGGTGTAGCATTGTTGGAATATTTTTTCCAAGCAAGCATACTTTTACATATTGCAACACCACGATCATTCACTACTTGGGTAGTCTCAACCTGATGCCCTATCGCTTTTAAAATGTTTGTCAAAGACCATCCCAGTAATATATTTCTAATATGACCTAAGTGAAGAGGCTTGTTTGTATTAGGAGAGCAATATTCTACCAAATATTTTTGAGGCGAAGGAGTTTTATTGATCAATTCTCCTTGATTCAACCGATAGAGCCGGGTATTTTCAGCTATCCAGAATGAATCGTCCAAAGAAAAATTGAAAAAACCCTTTACAATTGAAAAAGATGAAATTGATTGATTTTCTAATAAATAATTCCCAACTTTAAAGCCAACTTCATCAGGCTTCATGCCTAGTTTCTTTGCCCATGGAAATAATACAAAAGTAAAATCTGCATCAAACTCTGAGGAACAATTTAAAATAGCGAATTCAGACTTATCTCCACTATAATTAAGAACAGTAGTAAATGCATGTTGAAAAAGGGCCGAAAGCATATCCATTCAAACCCCAAATTTACATATTAAAAGCGAAAAAAGCTGAAAAATGTTTGCCCATAATTACGAACTTGCCAAAAATGGGAATGTTTTGTAAAATCATGTTGTGGATTATGTTCTAAAACGAATAACCCATCAGGCATCACAATATTGAATTCCACAATTAAATCAGGTATTTTGGACAATGCAGGCAATGGGTATGGTGGCCCAGCAAATACATAATTAAATTGCTTATTACAAGATTTAATAAATTGCAAATAATCAGCATTTACAAATTCTATAAATTGAATAATTTGGAATGAAGCCGCAGTCTTTCTGACAAATTCCAAACAAGGCTTATGCAAATCAACATAACATGCACTGGTGCATCCTCTCGAAATCATTTCATAGGTATGCGCACCTGTACCCCCAAATAAGTCCAACATCCTGGTATCCTCAAAATCTAATAGATTTGTTAAAATATTAAACAAAGCCTCACGAGATATATCTGTAGTTGGTCGCGTTGGCCAATTTTTTGCAGGAGGATTAAACACTCTTCCCTTAAGAAAACCACCGGAAATCCGCATATAAATTACGAATTAGAAAAAGTAAATCCACGTATCAATTTTACATTGCTAAAATAAATCCGCAATAATCTACTTATTTGTGATTCTTCTGTGACATTACCAAATAATTGAATGTTTTGGTTTTCATTTTCAAGCCCAATTGATTGAATTATTTGGACTATGTGATACAACAAATCTTCGGGGGTATCGAACTTTATAATATTTATAAATACTGGATCAGCAATTTGCATTATATAAATTAATGAAACATTATTCCATATAAAAATATTAATACCATTGTGACTGTGAAATTGATTAACGAATTCAGAAATATGGCTCAGTTTCAAATTCTGATTGTTAATATTCATTACAATTTTCTCAGGAACACAAAACTGGCACGTCAAATAATTGGCAACATCTGTATGACTTACAACCGTTTCGATTGGATATACTGGAAACAGAGATTCAATTTTTAAATTTAAATGTTCAGATGTAATATGAAATTTAGAAGTCATTGAAATGGCTCGATCTGAGTCAATAAAATAAGGATAATTTGAGTTCATATTAAAGAATTCTTTAAAGAATAAACCAATGAATTAAAATTTCTAATGCAAGGATATTAATTTTACCTGACTTTTTAATGTTATTAACAAACAATGTCAAAAATCATAATTCTAGCAATAGAATCCTCCTGTGATGATACTTCGGTGGCTGTTATTATTGATGGAGAAATAAAATCAAACTTAATTAGTTCTCAATGGATCCATGCGCAATATGGCGGTGTTGTACCAGAAGCCGCTTCTCGTCAACATGTTGAAACCATTGTTTCCTTATGCGATCAGGCTTTAAAAGAGGCAGCTATATCGTTACAACACCTCAGTGCAATCGCCATTACCCGGGGTCCAGGTTTGATGGGGTCGCTTTTAGTCGGAATTAGTTTTGCCAAATCTTTAAGTCTTTGCCTTAATATTCCTTTAATTGAAGTAAATCATTTACATGCCCACGTTTTGTCATTATTTATTGACCAAAAACCTACACTTCCACTGGTTTGCTTGACCGTTTCAGGTGGACATACCCAATTACTTTTAGTTTCTGAAAAGTTCAAAATTGAGCTACTGGGCCAAACTTTGGATGATGCGGCTGGCGAAGCAATAGATAAAACTGGTAAATTATTAGGCTTGGGATATCCAGCTGGCCCTGAAATGGATAAATTGGCTAAATCGGGTGTGCCAAAGTATAAATTCCCAATTGCAAAAGTAAATGACTTGAATTTTAGTTTTAGCGGATTAAAAACGAGTGTCTTGTATTTTTTAAGAGATCAATTGGATTCAAATAAAGAATTCATAAATGAAAATCTACCTGATTTATGTGCTTCCATCCAAGATAATATTGTAAAAAGTCTATTAAATAAATTAGAATCAGCTGCAATTGCACATAATGCAATCTCAATAGGAATTGCTGGAGGAGTTTCCGCCAATTCTCAATTGAGAAAGGAAATTTCGCAATTGTGCACAAAATACAATTGGAATTGTTACATTCCGAAACTGAGCTATTGCACGGACAATGCTGCGATGATAGCAATCGCAGGATACCATAAATATCTGAATGCAGAATTTAGCGATGATCATTTTTTACCCTTAGCTCGATATCCCATTATTTAAATACAACGATGGTAACTCCTGCGCCTCCGCTCTCCTCTTCCGGATGGTAAAACGAGTCGATAAATTTCAATTTTTTTAATTGTTTATGAATAGCGGATTTTAATATCCCTGATCCTTTTCCATGAAGAATTTTAGCATCTTTTAAACTTGATAATAATGCTTGATCCAAATAGTTTTCTAGTGCTTGTATAGCATGCTCTACTTTCTGGCCTCTTAAATCTATGGTACCTGGCAAACTTGCATTCTTGTCAATTAACTGATAGTTTACCTTGGGTTTATTATCTGCAAGAATGCTTTGCTTTTCTAAAATCAACTCCTCTTTATTCAGTTCAATTGTAAAGAAATCTGTCAAAACTTTAGCTTTCTTCTCAGATATTTCCTGAACCACTCCAGAAAGCCCTTGCTTTAACAAAAATACTTTGTCTCCAGGCTTAATTTCCGCACCCACAAGGCTTGACTTAATCATTTGAAAATAATCGTGCTCTGCCTGATTCAATTCAACAGCTAATTTTTTTTCTTTATTTTTAGTTAATTCAAGCTGATTTTTTGCTTCAACATAATCCATCTTTTCCCTTATCTCATTTAAAATGGTATGATGTTCTTTCTTTAAATCTATATTTTGCTGGTATTCAATCTGTTTACTGTCCATTTTTAACTTCAAGCGCTTTAACTCATGTTGCTTCTGCATAGCTTCATACGCTTTAATTAATTTATTCAATGTGTCTATTTTCGCTTTATAATCTGTAACTGTTTTTTTAAGATGAATCTTTTCCATTTCCATTTTAGACAAAAGATCTTCCATTTTTACTAAATCAGAACCAGCTATCTCCTTTGCATAATTTATAATTTTCTTAGGAAATTGCATTTTTCTGGCAATATCCAAAGCATATGAACTTCCAGGCTTTCCAATTTGCAATTTATATAATGGAATCATTTTACTTTCATCATAAAGCATCGAACCGTTCTGGATGCCCTTATTTGTATGAGCAAATGATTTTAAATTCGAATAGTGCGTCGTGATTACTCCAAATACTTTCAAATTTATTAACTCTTTTAAGACAGACTCTGCAATTGCACCACCAATTTTAGGTTCAGTCCCGCTTCCCAATTCATCCATTAATACTAGTGACGAATGATCTGCTTCCAAAACCAATTTCTTCATATATCGTAATTTAGCAGAATAGGTGCTTAAGCCTTCATCCAATGATTGCCAATCACCAATATCTACCCATATTTTATCAAATAAGCAAAAGCTTGACTTTTTTGAAACGGGAATTAGAAACCCTTTTTGCAACATGAGTTGTAATAATCCAATCGTTTTTAAAACGATTGTCTTCCCACCGGCATTTGGACCTGAAATCAAAAGGATTTTATGTTGCTCATCCAACAAAATATCCATTGGAATTGGCTTGGACTCTTGTTGCTTAAATTTGTGAAGCAATAAAGGATGAAAACCAGAAATTATATGAAGAATTTTATTGCTATTTATAGTTGGCTTAATGGCATTGATGCTGTTGGCATAACAGGCTTTAGCCAGTAAAATATCCATTGCCAAAACCTTTTCATAAGCAATTTCAAAAAATTCAAGAAAAGGTCTAATGGCATCACAAAGCAGGGACAATATCTTACTAATTTCACGTTGTTCTTTAAAACTAAGATCAATTAATATATTGTTTAACTCAAAACAAATTTGTGGTTCAATAAAAACGGTCTTTCCACTTTCAGATTCTCCCAATACCAATCCATTTATTTTTCGTTTATGTTCAGCAAGAACCCTTAATACAAATCTTCCATCCCGAATGGATTCTTCTCCTTCTGCTAAATATGACTTGGTTCTATATATTTCAAGTTCTTTTTTAAAAGCAGAATAAATAGAACGATTTAACTTGAGACGTTCCTGTCTGATTGACTGCAATTCTTCAGATGCATCATCACGTATTTGAAAATTTTCATCAAAAATGCGTTTTATTGAAACAAGGGGCTTCGTCAATTCAGGAAATTCTCCTATAAAAGAAATTAAGTTTTTATAAATCAAAAATGTTGGAGCCAATGCTTTCTGCTTTACCTCTTGATTATTTAAAATTACCTTAACCAATCGAAGTATTGAATCAACAGAAATCTCCATGCCGGGAATTTTCAATCTAGTTAAATCATCTTGAATGGATTGAAAATTTACCAAATTAAAAGCATGTATTTTAATTGCTTGAGCCAATTCATCCAAGATTTCCAACTCCAGATGAATTTTATCTGAAAAAGGTTCGTAAATCAAATCTTGTAAGGCAGCCTTAGCTTGATCAGAGACAGCATAATCTGCGGTCAATTGGATAACTTTGTCAAACTCCAGTAAAAATTGAGATTTAACAAAAACAGAACTGGATAAATATCTTTTATTCAATGCTATTCTTATTTCTGGTTTTTGCTTTCGAATTTAATTCCTTTTTAAAATCAAAAAATGAATCGAATTCCTTTCTATAGCTAATCCCTGTTCCTATTTTATGCTTCAAACCTTCAATTGATTCATCTCCCCGATAATAAATGCGCAATTTTAATCCAGGCACCGGAGTATTCCATTCAATAATGCTCTCTGGATTAAAATAAGAATTACCATATATTGAAGAACTAGAGGATTTATAATTACCTCCAAGTGTAACAATCCATTGATCATTCCAAAGTCTATGCTTTAAACTAAATACGACTTCTCCTTCATTAAATTTAGAGCTTCCTGGTATGGTATTATCAAAGTCATAACCAATGTTAAAATCAACTCCAGAAATAAAATTAACATCGTCAAATGCATTACTCAATAAACTTGTTACAAAAAGTGAAAATTGGTTGGATAGCATTTCACTCATTGTGTTAATAGTAGTTGTACTCAAATTTGATCCAATTTCAGTTGGATCAAATGAATTCAAAAACGTACGAAGGACCAATAAGCCAAAAACCTGTTGGTTCAGTTGATCCTGATTTGTCCTTAAATATCGAATCTTATTATCGGCAAAATTCTTTAATTGTCCTGTCAAGTCAGGCATATCAATATCAAATCGTATGTCAGGTTGCAACAAAGAACCGGTTAGCATCATCTTCAATTTGACCTCTGTTCTCCGCTTTGCCTCTTCAATCAACCTTTGATCAGCAGCTAAATACTCTTGAATCAAAATATAGGGCGATGTTGAAAGGCCTTCATATACTGCTTCAAGCTGAATATTTGCATTTAAAGGATCTCCAGTCCAATTTATAGTACCACCCCTTGCAATTGCAAAAGGTTTATTAACAAAATTATAAAGGGTAAACAAATACTCTCCCTGTTCTACTTCATATAGACCATTAACAGTAAACTGTCCTGTTCTAAGACTTTTAATGGATAAATTCCCCCGTCCAGTTCCTTTTAAAATATCACCAGCCAATTCATCAAAAATAATTGAAATGTCAGCATCTTCTGTAATGGTTAATTGCATATTCATATTTAACCCAATGATTGAAGGCACAATAGGCTTGATTACCGAATCAACTTGTACGGTTCTTGAAGAAAATTTTACAAACTTTGATTCAGTTGCTACTTGATCGTAGGTAACCGGAATATTAAACTTAGTACCTTTAAGACTGGTGACCTTTACATCCATATCCATAGCGCTAAAAGGTCCAAAAAAACTGACATCAATCTGCCCGATTCCATAGCCATAATAAAATGGATTATCCTCTTTTTTAGTATCTAATATCAATGCTTTAGAGGAGACCAACTTAACATTTGCTGCAAAAGTTTTAAAATAATTATGTGTAAGTTTTCCATCGAGTTTGATTGGATTTCTAAACTTATCCATAATCTCAAGGTTTTCAAATAAAATTTCGTTTTCCTTGAAAACAATAGGTTGATTCTCAAACAACGCCGGAACGCCTAAATAATTAATATACGTACTACCCTTAACGGCTTTCAAGTTACCAACTAAAGATAAATTTCCACTGACTCCATAAAATTTAAGCTTTCCATCAGCCCCACCCGTAGTTTTTGAAATCGAACTAATAAAATTTTCAAGAAACTTAAATGGAAAAGCCTTAACATTCAAGTCGATGCTAAAATCAAAAGGCTTGTATTGATAATTAGTTTTAACAATGGGTATATTTATGGTTCCTTCTCCTCTAATTACATGCTCCTGAAATACATTTTCAACTTGAATATCCCATGGTTTCATAATATCATATGCTCTGAAACTCAAATTAAATGGACCAAAATTATCTTTATTAAAATGAAGTTGAAAAAAATTGAATCTACCTGTAATTTCTTTAATATTCTTAATATCAGGAATTTCAATGTTAGCAGAAAACAAGCCAGAAAAAGAAATCGTTTTATTTCTTATAAATTGATTGACAAATGAAATATCAAATCCATCTGACTTTAACGTAAGCCCTTTTAAATCAATATCCCGTATACTTAAATAATGCAATGAGTCGCTTAATTCAAAATTATTAACTAACAGACCTTTCTTTGATTTTTGAATAATATTGGCTTCATCAATCATCCATCGGGAATTATTAAAAAAAAGATCTTTATTTATTACTTGTACTGCAAAGAGATCCTGATTATATTTAATATTTGAATTAATATTTGCCAATATTTTTGTGTTGAGTGTATCAAAAAGTAAAAATGAAATTCTACCTGTTGAATCAAATAGATTTCCCACACATTTAAAATTACCAGTCCTTTTTATTCCATTAATATAAATATAATCTGAAGTAAATACGGTGCTTAAATTTTTTTGCGAACCAATTACCAAACTAAACTTATCGAATTTAAATGATTTGTATTTGAGGTCAAAGCGGTTTGAATGCAGTTCAAAATCATTTGTATTGCTGTTTACTGAAAAATCGAAATCAGAGAAATCCATTTCCAGAGGCAAATTAAGAATTTTCGCCAAACTCCTTGAATCCTTAATGTATAGACTCCCAGCACCAACCAAGGATGGGTACTGTGATCTTCCTTTCCTATCTAGCAAACTATCTAAAATTGGATATTTAGATACGATTAAACTTTTTAAATCCCCAATAACATTTTTTAGTTGAAATTTACCCTCAAATTGAAAATCGGCATAATCTGAAAATAACTCAATTCTATTTTTACCAGCTTTCTTTGTCGAATTAAAAGTAAAATCCTTCAAATACAACTTGTCGCCATTTATATTTATATTAGAATTTGAAACAGATAAATTACCAGATAAATTTTCATTCTTTACAAGTTTAATATTCATCTTCACTTTACCTGAATAGGATGCTTCATCACGTCGTAAATTCAACGCTTGGAGATTGAGCTTTTTAATGTCACCTTCTAAGCTTATATCATCAGTATCACCAAATCTCGCAAAACTTCCTGTCAGATCCACATCAGCATTTTCATCTTTAATTTTTATTGATCCCTGCAACATAGATTTTTTAAATAATCCAGCTATAGAAATCCCTGAATAATGATAATCTCTATAAACAAAATCATTAAGTTTACCATCAAGGTTTGCAGACAAATTATTAGCCGCCAATCCTTTGCCATCTATAATTTTTATTTCCGAATTTAATATACCAAACTCCTTTCTTTGCAACAAAGCACCTAAATCAAGATTTGAAGTACTGATTCCTCCACTATATATAGCTTCATGATTTTGGTTTGATGAGAAATTTACTTTAATATCTGATCGAATTAAACCAAGATCAGTATTAAAAGAACCGTAAGCTACAAAATCATTTAAATAGCCGTCAAATTGACCATTCATTTTTATGCGTCCAAATCGATCATAAGATGCCGGTATATTATAACGCTCAAATAATTGCCTCAAAAAGGAAGCCGTTGTTAGTAATTGATCAATTTTTAAATTTAGAACTAATTTGTCTCTAATAAATAAATTACGGGAGCCTACATTGCCAGTAAAATTAAACTGATTGGAATAATTAAAGATAATATTTGATCCTTTTAGATTATTGAGTTTGCCAAATAGCTTTCCAGTCAAATTAAATGAAGATCCATTTTTTAAATTAAATTTCTGTAACAAATGATATTTAGGAAACAATTTATCAAAATCCAAAAGATCAAATTTTCCTTCTAATAAATTCATTTGAATAAATGTGTTTTTCAAATCAAGTTTATTTACTAAATTTGAATAAGCTAAAGAACTATTCAATTGAAACCTTAATGAACTTAACAATGTTTCAAGTAAAAAATCCTCAATCAAAACTTGATCATCTTTTAAATTGAAGTTTCTGATTGCAGCATTTTTTATGGCAAAATCATCTGAACTTTTTAGATTCAAATTCAAGAACTCTATATGATCCAATTGATCACCGTGAAAAATGTTTTTAGATGTTAGATTTATATTTGAAAACATCAAGCCTTTCTCACTGGTAAATAATGAATCTTTAAAATTTAAGACACCATTATTTATATTCAAAAATCTCAAATAAACACTTGGACTTATTTTACAGCTATCAAATGCATCGATTTGACTGATATTATGCTCAGCATGTTCAGAACGTATTTTATCATAAATAACAACAGGGTTATCCAGTAATAATTTCCTAATACTAAAATACTGTATATTATAATTAAGCGAATCTACAAGTAAGTCCAATTTATTAAAAGCTAAATTAAGCGACTGCTTTGAATCCAAATAACTGGCTTTGGTGTTTTTTAAAATTAAATGGTTTAAATTAAATTGAAATGGGTCTTTATTCTTTGATTCTGAATTCCTGAACTTGGAAATAAAATAATTTAAATTTGAACCAGACTCTCCTTCGTATACTTTTATTTTCATTACGACCGAATCGCACTCGATATCATCTACATATAACTTTCTCGACAATACAGAGCGTAAACTTTTTAACAATCCTATATGAACATCCCTAGCATAAAACAAAGTGTCTTTATGATGATCCCTAATAAGAAATGCTCCTTTAAATCCATTAAAAGGATCTAAATAAAATGAATTAATTTCCAGATCCTGGTCATAAGATTTCTTAAGAAAATCAACCAACCAATTGCGCGACCAATCTTGAACAAATTCCGCTCTCAGCACAATAATGAACATGAAAATAAAAACCAAAACAATTCCTAAAAATTTTAAGAGATATTCCAGTGCCTTTACTGATATGTTTTGTAATGCTTTACTATGTGCAACTGGTGTACTCATTAAAAATTCAGAGCTTATGATTGTTGATTATCAAAATAATGAGGATTTTGAATTGCATAAAATACCTTGAGCATTTGAGCAGTCTCCCTGACGTCATGAACCCTAATAATCGTACAAGAATTTAAAAGAGCATAAAAAGCAGCCACAATACTCCCAATTAATGCATCAGAAGCAGCAGAATTGGTAATCTTCCAAATCATACTTTTCCGAGAAACGCCAATTAATAAAGGCTTTTCTAATATTTTAAACAAATAAATAGTTCGCAAGAGTTCATAATTATCCTTAAGTTTTTTTGAAAATCCGAAACCTGGATCTATGATTACTTTATGAAGTCCCATCGTTTTAAAGAAACAAATTTTTTGTTGGAAATATTTCAATACTTCATCAACGACATTTAGGTAAGTCGTGTTATCCTCATGTTGCATATTTTCCGGAATACCTTTCATATGCATAGCAATATAAATTGCAGGAGATTTAGACATCACCAAGGGTAAGTCCGGGTCAAAATTACCACCACTTATGTCATTGATCAGGTCCGCCCCTAAATCTAAACATCTTTGCGCCACTGAAGCCCTCATCGTATCAATTGAAATCGGCAGCTCAGGAAAAGCTGCTCTGATTTTCTGTAAAACGGGTATAATTAATTGATTTTCAGCCTCTTCTTGAGGTATTTTCGCTCCGGGCCGACTTGAGAAAGCTCCTAAATCTAAAATGTCCATCCCTTCCTTCATTTTAGATTCTACCAATTTTAAAGCCTGCAAATCAGAATGGGCAATACTAGCCGGATAAAAGCTTTCAGGATCCAAATTAACGATCCCCATAACCAAAGGCTTAGCATTTGTTGTGAAAATCTGATTTAAATCCTTTCTATGAGTCATACAGGCCCTAATCCTATGAAAACGAACGAAGAAATAAAGGTAAAGTGAAAATAATTATTTGTATGAATTTGTTTATCAATCGTTTATAAAATTTTAAAGTTTCATTAATTTGTTTAATTTTGCAATCTATTTCAATATTTATTCAAGCTTACACATGAAAATCCAGAAGGCTTTCTTTGCCCTCGCTCAAATAATAACTCTTGTATTGCTATTAGTTGCAAATAGCTTTATTTTGGATTTTATAATGAATATTGAAAATGGGCAAGAAAAATCTGTCAATCATTTTGATCTAAAAGAATGCCAAACTAGCCCATCTGGTTTAATTTTTGGGTTTGATCCTAAACATTTTTCAATAGAAACGCGAAAAATGCCGTTTGGCAAATCCTTATCCGAGTTATTTAGGAACAACGACATCAGTGGTCCTAAATCCGAAAAACTCATTAAAAACATTTCAGAGCTTATCGATTTACGCAATCTTAGATCTGGAAATACCTATGGATTCATTGCCTCAAATCCATGCATCGAACCTGATTATTTCATTTACGAAATTGATGCTTCGAAGTATTTAACATGTGAATTGAAAGGTGATCATTGCGTTAACCTCCAATACCGTAACTCCGAATTAAAACGAGAACACGCTTCTGGGATCATTGAATCTTCCCTTTGGAATGCATTAGAAGGTCAAAATCTATCATTAGATCTAATTGATCAAATGGAAGACGCTTTGTCATCGTCAGTTGACTTTCACCATGTACAAAAAGGAAATACCTTTAAATTAATATACAATCGCCTTTTTATCGAAGGAAAACCAACACAATCCGGTGAATTGTTGGCAGCTTATTTTGAAACAGACTATGGAGAGCATTTTTCAATTTCCTTTAAACCAAACAACAAAAAGGGTTTTTACAATCTAAAAGGAAGCCCCATGGTAAGTCGATTTTTACAAGCACCCGTTCGATTTTCCAGAATTAGTTCAGGCTTTAATATGCGCCGTTTTCATCCTGTGTTAAAGTATTCAAGACCGCATTTAGGCACTGATTATGCAGCACCCCATGGAACTCCAATATTATCTGTTGGCGCAGGAGTAGTTGAAGCCGCATCATATACTTCAGGCAATGGAAATTTTGTAAAAATAAGACACGATAATACGTATCAGACTCAGTATTTGCATATGTCAAAATTCGCAAAAGGCATTCGCAAAGGAACTCCCGTTAGTCAAGGTCAGGTTATTGGCTATGTTGGATCTACTGGATTAGCAAGTGGCCCCCATGTATGTTTTAGGTTTTGGAAAAACGGTGTTCAAGTCAATCATAGAAACCTACACTTTCCATCACCTGATCCTCTACCAAAAAATCAGCTCGAAGAATACTTCAAACATCGTGATAACTTAGTCCAGGAATTAAATTCAATACAATTTAGTACTGCTATTAATACGAATAAAAATTCCTAGAAAGAGGTTATTTAATTCTTTTTAAGGTAAATCCAAAAGTAGTTCCGAATCCTTCCTTACTTCTTACATGTAGTTTTTGTCCATGGGCTTCAACAATATGCTTTACAATAGATAATCCTAATCCACTGCCGCCTTGTTCTCTGGATCTACTCTTATCTACTCTATAAAATCGGTCGAAAACATGTTTTATATGCTCTTCCGGGATGCCAATGCCATTATCACTGACTTCTATTAAAATTTCATGGTCAAGATCATACAAGCTTAACTTTGTAAATCCACCTTCTTTCCCATATTTAATGGAGTTGTTGATTAAATTTGTCAAAACGATATGCAGGTATTCTTTGGCAGCTTCTACATGATAATCCAGCTCAGTTCCTTTTTTAAATTTTAACTTAATGTTTTTAGCTGCTGCCAATGAGGCATTCTCTTCAAATACTTCATCAATTAATTCACGAATGTTTACTGCATCTAATTCAAGAGTCTCCTGTCCTGATTCTAATTTATAAACAATATTTAAATCATCTATAATTGATTGAAGACGTTGTGAATTTTTATATGCCTTTTCAAGAAAATTTCTATTCACATTTGGATCTTCCAATCCCCCATCCAATAAGGTCTGAAGGTAACCTTGAATATTAAACACAGGCGTTTTAAGTTCATGAGAAACATTGCCTATATACTCTTTTCTATATTTTTCAAGATGTGTCTGCTGGTCTAATTCAAGATTCTTTTTTAAAATCCAAGATTCGACATCTTGCTCAATTTGAGCAAACATAGAGGAATCAGAGCCATTGGGCACTTGCTTAAATTCACCACCCAACTTGGAATCACTAATTAGTTTATACAGTAACTTAAGTCTTTTCGAAACGAGTGCAGTGATAAATAATTTTAGTGTAATATAAGATATCCCAAATAGGATCCAGAGATAAATAAATATGTAAACTGCCTGGCCTGAGATGACATTTAAGCCGATTAAAATCAAATAAAACAGTATAAAAACTATAGAAATAATGAAACTAACTATTGCCGAAAATTTTCGAACAGAAATGTTTTTTAAAAAGTCATATTTCAAATTTATACCCAACACCCTTAATTGTTTTAATAAAGGAATCTTCTAACTTCTCCCTTAATTTGCGAACATGTACATCAATGGTTCGATCGCCAACGATAACTTCTTTACCCCAAATACGTTCTAATATCTCATCTCTTTTAAATACTTTGCCAGGATAAGAAGCCAACAAATATAGAAGTAAAAATTCCTTTTTTGCAAACTCCAATCGAATTCCTTTAAATAACACTTCCATTTTTAATGGATTTATGCTCAAATTGTCAAAACTGATTATTTGATCTTCTTCAATGGTCAGTGGATTTAATTTTCGTCTTATGATGGCCTTAATCCGACTAAATAATACTTTGGTTTTAACTGGTTTTTGTATAAAATCATCCCCACCCTGATCCAAAGCTTCAATTTGGGTTTCATCGTCCGTTCGTGCAGTTAAAAAAATAATTGATATGCTGGCCCAATCAGAATGTTTTCTGATTTCCTCGCATGTACGTATTCCATCCATTGCTGGCATCATAATATCCAATAATATTAAATCCGGAACCTGCCTTTTTATTGATTCAAGAGCCAGCATCCCATTGGCAGCAGTTTGAACTTCGTACCCTTCCTTTATCAAATTATACGAAAGAAACTCAAGGATGTCCGGTTCGTCATCAACTAATAAAATTTTATACTTAATCATGCTATTAAAACACTCAAAATGCAAGGATGGATCTAAGTCAATATTAAGAAATTATTAATTATTTTTTGCAGAATCCCTTACCAGCTGGATAATTTGCTTTTCAAGTAGTTCCTGTTCACTAATATTCTTCTTATAAAATTGTTGAATTTGACTAAAAGCTTCTATACTTAAGTTCTTAGAACGCAGGATATCCTTAACTTTTAAAACCATTATACTATCCTTTATCGGCCCAGGAAGTTCACTAAACTGGGCATCCAACAGATAAATTTCAGCCATTAAACTTGCAAATTCAGTTTTATTGAATTTCAACTCCGATTCCGGAGATTTTTCAGAACAAGCGATTAAAATACAAAATACAAATACACTATATTTCTTAATACAAATCATGAATTCAAAATTAATTTCGGAATTAATATGTCTTTAATTTCAAAATCCTTGTAAGCTATGGAATTACTAAGTGGTTGATTTATTTCTGTACGAAGTACACAGCAAGTAGGCACCAAACCTGTATATGGGTTATTAAAATGGCTTGCCAATTCCTCCAATGTAGGGTTGTGACCAAAAATCAAAACTGAGTTCATGTTGGCTGGAACTTTATTCAAACAATTTATGTAATCTATTGCCGAACCAAAATACAGCCTTTCATTTTGCACAATTGCTGAATCTTCCAGCCCGATTGCATTTGCAAAATATGAAGCTGTTGCAAGTGCTCTTTCTGCCGGACTAGAAATCAACATTACCCTCCCTAAATTTACAGTTTTTACAAGATAAGCTGCCATTTTGGGAGCTGTATCCAATCCACGGGCATTGAGAGGCCTTTCAATGTCTGAAAGATTGGCATTATTCCAGGAAGATTTAGCATGCCGTATAAAATAAACATTCATACCAAAGTAACTCTAATATTGACCCAAATCTACTAACTTTGCTGGTTAAGTACTAATTCATCGTGCACTCAAGCCGTCATCCATTAAATTTTGAACACATTGACTACGAAATTCGAGAGAAGGACTTAGTTTATTTTAAAAACAGCATCGATCAAGGATGCATTAGAAAAGCAAATCAAACCGGCAAATCACGCTGGAATTACTTAATTAAATTTGAATCCAATCTGGTAGAATTAGAAATTTACTATAATTCTAAAAATATTCGCTCTTTCCAATGCGGATGTGGCGCCAAGTCTCCTGGAAAATATTGTAAACATGCATTAATTGCTTCAATTTGGCATTTTCAGAATATTCATATAAATGTCACACCCACCTCAGTTAATTTTAAAAATAAATCGCAATCTTTCAGTTCATTCAGCAAAGAAGATCTCAATTATGTATTAACTGCTCTATGCCGAAATAACAATAACAACAAACAATGGGTTCACTTCATTCTTACAGGACGAAGCATTACGGAAAAACCCTATTTAAAATACACCCAACTTTTATTGGAAATCAACCACTTTCTAGAGGCGTCCAGCAAAAATCCTGCAACCAGGATGAAAAATAAATTGGAAATTCTTGAAGAACTATATCAAATTTCATTTTATCATTACAATCATTCAAATATTGAAGAAGCAACAGAATCACTTTTAGCAGGTATTCATTTTATACATAGTACGGCAGATTATACTATTTTTAAAAACTTCACGAAACTTATACAAATGAATGATAAGTTTCATACTGCCTTTATACAATTTTGTCAATTAATTGTTGCACCCATTGCTTTAAGTAAAATACATAAACTGACTTATGAATGTGCAACTTCTAAAGATTATCTGATTTTAACCAGAAATTCAAATCTCTTTGAACGATTGTTGCTAAAGAAAACCTTTCAACAGCAATTTATCAAAGAAGGATTTGAACAATTATTGCAAAAAATTTATTATAACATTCCCGATGAATTTAAATACAATGTCTTAGATTATTTATATCAAGTTAATCCTGAACAATTAATTCATTATTTGCTAAAGCATGAAATTCAATCAAATTTTTATACCAGTTTAAATTGGTTAAATTCAAGAAAGGCTGGTTTGCCCTCAATTTATTTGATCAACTATTATAAAAATATTTATGCGATTGCTGCCCCTGATTTGAAAAAATATATTGGACAACTTTACTTAAATACATTAAGCACGAATACTCAACATGCACTTGATGATTTACTTTTATTATTTTATCAAGACAGTAAAGATCCTTCCTTTCTTAAATTATACTTCAATGGAAATCACTCTTTAGAAACTTATATTAAAGCAAAAGAGTTTTTACAAAAATCACAAGGAACAAATTTGTTGACTGAAAAAACACTATTGGATTTAAGTTATTTTAGTCAGCAATACACAATATTTTTTAATGAACTTCGCCATACAAATGATCTAAGTTTATTAGAAAAATATGATCTAGATTTACCTGATGAATTAGCTGTGGAATACATAAAAATATACATCTCATTTTATGAGAAATATTTAAATGAGCATGCCGGATATCAAGCCAATCAAAAACTTGAATCCAGCCTAAGAAGAATAAGAAATAATTTTAGCAAATTAAATTACCAAGAGTTTTATAACACAATTAAGAAATTATTTCCAGACAGAAAATTAATTAAGCAACTATTAAATTAAAATGAAATACCTTACTTTATTATTGGGATTTCTTTATGTATCCTGTGAACAATCAAATCCGCTTCCAACGATACCTGAATGGACTAAAAATAGCACCATTTATGAAATCATGCCACGGCAATATTCAGAAACCAAAAATCTTAAAGGGATCACGCTTGAATTAGACAGAATTAAAAGTTTTTTCTTTAATACAATTGTTATTTTACCCCTGTTTGAACGTGACGAAGCGGGAAATGCATTCAACCCAGTAAGTCCATTTGCATTAAAATCATTTAATCAAATCGACCCAAATCTTGGAAAAGACAAAGATTTGGAAGAACTTATAGATTCCGTTCATTCAAAAGGATTGAAAATTCTCATGGAATGGAATCTTTCTGTAACGGGTCCAAATCATCCCTGGAGAATAGAAAACCCAGAATACTACAAATCTGATACGAAAATTATTGACAAAAGATACAATCAAGACTACATTAAATTAAATCTAGAGAACAAATCACTACAATCAAAATTATACAAATCTTATAAGGATTTTTTTATGAAATTTAAATTTGATGGCGTTGTCTTATATGATTGCAATTTATATCCTTCTGATTTTTTAAATAAAATCCAAACTGCGGTGAATCGAAAAGATGGGTTTGCCCTCATGGAACATAGCTCCACTATTACTAATGGATTTCATTATCACAGCAATTCAGGTTTATACCAAAGATTTCAAAAAATTGACTCAGAAGGTTCTAATATAGATGAATTAAACATTATTGTTGACAGTTGCAGTAATATTCCCTTACTTAATTATGTGCAAGACAATTTAATAAACGAACGCCATGGTTCAGATGTAAATGCCTTTTACAATACCTACAAGTATTTCCATACACTTACATTCTTTCTTCCCGGCATACAATGGATACTAAATGGGCAAGAAGGCCCTCAATTTGAACGAATCAGTATTTTTTCAAGTCATCCATTTTCCAGACAATATAAATTCAACAATGATTTTTATAGAAGCATGGCCATGCAAAAATTTAAGAATCCAGCACTTTGGAATCTTGATACAACAAATTTACCAGTTCGAATTTCCAATTCAAAAGAGGTTTTAGCGCTTGAAAGAAAATCAGGAAATTAT
The DNA here is from genome assembly GCA_016714025.1 of Saprospiraceae bacterium. Lineage (NCBI taxonomy): Bacteria > Pseudomonadati > Bacteroidota > Saprospiria > Saprospirales > Saprospiraceae > Saprospiraceae bacterium. The sequence goes on from JADJOB010000002.1 coordinate 2,627,853, forward strand.
AGCATAGTGATGCTATTTAATTTAACAAATAAAGTTGTTCAATTTCAAATTGATAAAGATTATTCAAATTATTACGAAATCTTTAATAAAGTTCCTGTAAATTTTATAAAAAACACGGATTTACAATTAGGACCGTTTCAATCCTTACTGTTTTCAAACGTTTTATAGATGGAACTAGAAATTTGGTGGATTGGAAAAACAGCTGAAAGCTATCTACATCAAGGAATTTCCGTTTACCTAAAAAAGATTAATCACTTTGCAAATGCAAACATAAGAGAGTTTAAGGAAGCTAAAGGCTTAAAAAACATCAAATCAATTAAACAATTTGAAACGCCGGCATTACTTAAAGCGATTCAAGTGCCCGGAATTATACCAATTTTGTTAGATGAAAACGGACAAAATTTTTCATCATTAGAATTTGCCGACTGGTTATCAAAAAATACACAAACATCTAACAGGAAATTATGTTTTATAATTGGAGGCGCCTATGGTTTTTCAGATGAGATTAAAAATCATGTTCCTACTAAAATTGCGCTTTCCGAAATGACATTCACACATCAAATGATTCGATTAATATTTTTAGAGCAATTATATAGAGCGTTCACAATAATAAATAAAATCCCATACCATAATGAATAGCCTCCCCCCTTTAATGACCTATGGATTGATATTGTCAATTCTTGTGATATCAAGTATAGGCTTTTCTAAATCAAATATCATTCAAGACTATAGCCATTTTCCTTATTTGGAAAAAAGATATCGGCAATTTTATCGTTGGTTGAGTTGTGGATTTCTTCATGCAAATTGGTTGCATCTAGGCTTAAATTTATTTGTACTTTATCAATTTGGCAGTACAATTGAGCAGGTTTACAAATCACAATTTGGGTTTTACATCGGTGGATTCCTGTTTATTACAATATATTTTATAATTTTGGTAGCAGGATGCATTCCAACCTATTTTCATCATTTAAACAATACACGTTATTCAAGCATTGGGGCTTCGGGGGCCATTTCAGGAATTCTCTTTATTTATGTACTTTATTATCCTTTTCAATTGTTGTATTTATTTGGAATGGTGCCTATCCCAGCAATTTTATTTGCCCCCTTGTACTTAATTTATTCTTGGTGGGCATCTAAAAATCCCAACGATCACATAGATCATTATGCGCACTTTTATGGCTCAATAATAGGCTTATTCTTAGGACTCCTGGTAAAATATATTTTGTAGAATAATTAATATCCAACATTATTTAATTTAAGCTTCTTCCATAAATGGATATTCAAATTGTACAGGAGGAATAAAATTTTCCTTTATCGTACGGGGTGAAACCCAACGCAATAGATTTAAATGCGAACCCGCCTTATCATTTGTTCCCGAACCTCTTGCTCCACCAAAAGGTTGCTGACCCACAACGGCTCCAGTTGGTTTATCATTAATATAAAAATTTCCAGCTGAATTTCTTAATGCATGTGCAGCTTGGATCGTAACATATCGATCATTACAAAATAAAGCCCCAGTTAACGCGTAGGGCGATGTACCATCAACAGTCTTTAATATTTCATCAAATTTTGAATCCTCGTATACATAAACAGTTAAGACGGGTCCAAAAAGTTCTTCACACATGGTGCTATATTGTGGATTAGTCGTCTTTATTATTGTGGGCTGAATAAAATATCCTTTGGACTTGTCCGAATGACCACCAAAAATAATTTCAGCTTCAGGATCTTTTTTTGCAGCCACTAGATAGGAGGTAATTTTGTCAAATGCTTTTTCATCAATAACCGCATTAATAAAATTAGTAAAATCAGAAGGGTCTCCCATTTTGATTGATTTCAACATGGTTAAACAATGATTACAAACCTCTTGCCATAAGCTATTTGGAATATAAGCACGAGAGGCCGCACTGCATTTTTGACCTTGAAACTCAAATGCTCCCCGAATCATTGCCACCGCAAGTTGCTGAGGGTCTGCTGATGGATGAGCAAGAATAAAGTCTTTGCCACCAGTCTCTCCTACTAAACGAGGAAATGAATGATACTTATCTAAATTCTGTGCAACTTTATTCCAAATTGTTTTAAAAACTTGGGTTGACCCTGTAAAATGAATTCCTGCAAAGTCCCGGTGATTAAAAATTACTTCCCCTGCAACTGAACCTTCAACAAAAACTAAATTGATAACACCCGCCGGCAAACCAGCTTCCATCAAAATATCCATTATCAGTGAAGCGGAATATATCTGTGTTTCCGCTGGTTTCCAAACAACTACATTGCCCATAAGTGCCGGAGCACAAGGCAAATTACCAGCGATGGAGGTAAAATTAAATGGGGTTAATGCAAATACAAACCCTTCCAAAGCGCGGTACTGCATCTGATTCCAAATGCCTGGAGCAGATTCAGGTTGCTGAGTATATATCTCAGTCATAAAACGGACATTAAATCGCAAAAAGTCACAAAACTCACATACGGCATCAATTTCTGCTTGAAATATATTTTTGGATTGTCCCAACATCGTCATGGCATTCATCCGAGCCCTGTATTTCCCAGAAATTAAATCGGCAGCTTTTAAAAAAATGGATGCCCGATCAGCCCAAGGCATACTTTCCCAATTTTCTTTCGCATTTAAAGCGGCTGCAATTGCTTGTTGCACATGACTGGCATTGCCTTTGTGATATTGAGCGATTTTATGACTAATGTTATGAGGCTGAACAATATCTTTTTGAACTTCACTGGTAACTTTTTTACCATTAATGGTCATCCCTATATCCAAAACTTTAGATTTTAATTCATCAAGGGCACATTTTACTTCCAATTTTTCTTTAGAACCTGACCGATAATTTAAAACAGGTTCATTTGAAACCACTGGAATATTTACTATTAAATTTGACATTTACTGGGTTTTAAAAGTTAATACATTTATTATATCCGGAACAAAAGCTTTTACATCCGCTTTTCCTAAAATTAATTCTCTTACGATCGTACTGCTCACATGAGATAATTCTGGTTTCGCAATAAAAAAAACTGTTTCAATTTTATTGACTAAGGTGTGATTAATTTGAGAAATGGTTTTTTCATAATCAAAATCCGATGCATTCCGTATCCCTCTGATAAGATAGTTTGCATTGATTGCTTCACAAAATAAGGCGGTCAGGCCATTATAACTGGTTACAGATACTTTTGATTCATTTTCAAATAACAATTCAATCCAGTGCAACCGTTGCTCTAATGAAAACAAGGTTTTCTTTTGGGAGTTTTCACCGATTGCAATTACAATTTTATCAAACAAAGGCAAGGCACGAAGAACGACATCCTGATGTCCTTTTGTAATTGGATCAAAAGATCCGGGGAATACCGCAATTTTGTTCATCCTGTCTTGATTTTGTGCAAAGATAGGATGCCTTTATCCAGATATTGAAGCTTCGGAATCGAATTCCATTCAAGATTCAAGCTTTTAATCAATATTTCCTAAATAAGCTATTAAAACCTGTTACATATCAATTAATTACAATAATAATCAATAATTTCGCCCTAAATTAATAGATGTATGAAGTTTGACATTATCGTAATTGGTTCCGGTCCAGGAGGCTATGTTGCAGCCATCAGAGCAGCTCAGCTTGGCAAACAGGTAGCAATTGTTGAACGTGAATCCTTAGGGGGAATTTGCTTAAATTGGGGTTGCATTCCTACAAAAGCCTTATTAAAAAGTGCCCAAGTATTTGAATATATAAAACATGCCTCAGATTATGGAATTCAGGTAAATGAAGCCAAACCTGATTTCGGTACTATTGTTAAAAGGAGCAGAAATGTTGCAGATGGCATGAGTAAAGGCATCCAATTTTTAATGAAAAAAAATAAAATCCAAGTATTAATGGGTACTGCCAAACTTCTAAAAGATAAAAAAATAGAAGTTACAGATGGCTCAGGAAAGAAAGATATTGTCTCAGCAGATCACATCATCATTGCAACAGGTGGTCGCGCAAAAGCATTGCCTAATTTACCAATTGATGGAAAACACATAATCGATTATAGAAAAGCAATGACTTTAGAGGCTCTACCCAAGAAAATGGTTGTTGTTGGTGCCGGTGCGATTGGTGTTGAATTTGCCTATTTTTATAATGCGCTAGGCACTCAAGTAACTATTGTGGAATTTATGGAACAAGGTTTGGTTCCAAGGGAAGATGCTGATATTTCAAAAGAATTAACCAAAATTTTCAAAAAAGCAGGCATTCAAACCTTAGCTAATACCAGTGTAGAAAAAGTTGAAAAAACTAAGGAAGGCTTGATCGTAATTACGAAAGACCGAAAAGATTCAAAGGAAACTAGAATTGAATGCGATATCGTTTTGTCTGCTGCCGGTGTGACTGCAAATATTGAAAATCTAGGCTTGGAAGACCTTGGTGTCATCATTGAAAAAGGGCTTATTAAAGTGGATGCTCAATACAAAACAAATATTTCAGGCATCTATGCTATAGGGGATGTAACACCAGGTCAGGCTTTGGCTCATGTGGCCAGTGCAGAAGGGATTATTTGTGTCGAGGCAATTGCTGGTCATCATCCAGAAGCCATTGACTATAACAATATACCTGGTTGTACCTATTGCAGTCCAGAAATAGCTTCTGTAGGTTATACCGAACAAACTGCAAAAGAGGCCGGATTTGAAATTCTGGTTGGAAAATTCCCGTTTTCTGCATCCGGAAAAGCCAGTGCCGCAGGAGCAAAAGAGGGTTTTGTAAAAGTTATTTTTGATAAAAAATATGGAGAATTTTTAGGAGCACATATGATTGGCATGAATGTTACTGAAATGATCGCTGAGGTTGTTGTTGCCAGAAAACTTGAGACCACCGGTCATGAAATCATTAAATCGATACATCCTCACCCAACAATGTCAGAAGCTATTATGGAAGCAGCTGCAGCAGCCTATGGTGAGGTAATTCATTTATAAAGCACGCTCTGACAAAAAGAAATTAAAACGATTTTTTTTAAAAAAATCGAAACCGAACTTTGCTTATTTAATATGGTATTCCCAGTTTTTTATAAATAAAATGCAATAACCAGGCAGGACCAATAAGTAAAAATTGCAAATCCTTTAAAAATGAAGGCTTCTTGCCTTCTATTTTATGTCCAATAAATTGACCAATCCAGGCTAAGGTAAAAATTATCAATAAGGTCCATAAAGAACTGCATGCATTAAGCTGACAATAGGCAATGAGCTTCCAATTTAAATAAAGCAAAATTATACTAATTACCAGAAAGCCTGCAAACATACCTACTGAAAGCCTGACATAATAAATTAAGCTCAATAACAGGATAAGCCCAGCCCAATTTAAATAAAAATTTGATGGAATAAATGGTGGAGTTGGAATATGCATTAATAAGCCGACTAAACTAAAAAGTATTGCAGGAATACAAATCCAATGAATTTGTTTATTGAGCTTATTTTGGTGACTTTCTCCGTAAGTATTTAGCAGTTGATCAAATGTTTGCATGGTATAAAAATTAAACAGGTATAATTCAACTTAAATTTTTTAGCATATGGCGATGTAGAATATTGACCTCAATAAAGGGATCTCCTACCGTTTCGTAATGTAGCTTTGAATAAAAAGGAACTGCAACATCTCTTGCATGTAAAATAATTTTAGTAAATCCTTTTGACTTTGCCCAATTTTCAGCTTCTTTAACTATAAACTGACCAATTCCACTATTTTGGAGAGCTGTTTCTACTGCTACTTGTCGCATCTGCAAACAATTTGCGGAATCTACTTTAAATGATAAACATGCCAATAAATTACCATCCACAGAAAAGGCTCCAAAATGAAATTCTTCTGATTCTGATTCCAATTGCTCCTCAGTAAATTCTAGATTTAACGGAATCCTTAATACAGCAGTACGAAGAGCAATCGCAGCATCATATTCTGGGCTCATGTACAATATTGGCAAAAAATGCATTTCTAATAGATTAATGATACGTATCAAATATTTTCTTTGCGGTAATCATAGCTCCTGAAAAATGATCTAAATTTATATGATTGATTAGGCCGCGGCTTTTAAAATATGAAATCAAATGTTCCGTTGGCATGTTCCCAGTTAAATCATCTTTAGCCATTGGGCATCCACCGTATCCATAAATGGCTCCATCAAAACGATAGCAACCAGATTCGAATGCTGCTATTAATTTTTCTTCCCACAATTCAGGCACTGTATGAAAATGTGCCCCAAATTCAATTTGAGAATAAACTGGTATTAAATGACTAAACAAATAGCGGATCGATTCTGGTTCGGCTACGCCTATTGTATCTGACAATGCAAATGTTTTAATTCCTAATTTATATAAAGCATCGACCCAATGCAAAACGATTTCAGCATTCCAGGGATCTCCATACGGATTCCCGAAAGCCATTGAAATATATATGAGCATTTCTTTTCCACTTTTTGAACACAATTCATGAATTTGTTTAATTCGTTCAACAGAATCAGGTATGCTCGAATTTGTGTTTCGAATTTGGAATGTTTCTGAAACAGAAAATGGATAACCCACATAACTAATTTGAGGGTATAAGATAGCTTCTTCAGCGCCTCGCTTATTGGCAACTATTGCTATGAGCTTTGTATTTGAATGTTTTAAATTTAATTGTTCAACAACTTGGTGAGTATCCTGCATCTGAGGTATCGCTTTAACCGAAACAAAACTTCCAAAATCTAAAGCATCAAACCCGGTATCAATTAATTGTTGGAGGTAGTTAATTTTAAGCTCAGTTGGCACAAAATCATGTAAACCTTGCATTGCATCCCGTGGACATTCAATTAATTTTATAGAGTGACTCATTTGCCTGTATCTTTACAGTTCAACCCGAATGCTGTAATCAACAGCCCAAAAATACTATGGAAATCAGAAAAAGAAGCTTACTCCTTGTTTTAGGATTCTTGTTATTTGTTATTGGGATGCTTTCCTTAATCCTAAGCATGGTCGGTGTTAGCCTTAGTTTTATGCTTCCTATTGATAATTTAGGCATTCTATGGGCGACCAGTATTAAAGTAAGTATGGTGGTATTTGGCTTAGTACTTTTCTACATTTTAATAACAAATAGGTAAAATTGTAATATTTTAACCTAACATTAGTACTAAATTAGTTGAATTTTACGTCCTTTACATACTAATTTGTCAAGATGAGCCAAATTTATTATTACGACGCCCATAAAATAGAATCTGGTCACAGAAGAACCGGAATATTAATTTCCGCCATAATTCACGCCCTGTTATTATTAATTTTCTTTTTAAGAATTTTAGATTTCTCAAAAGAGCCAGAGCAAGAAATTGGCGTAGAAATCCTTTTACCCAGCCAAATTGTAATGGAAGAACCTCCAATCGCAACAGGAGGTGGATCTAGCCCCGGGCCGGAATCAGAGGAAGCCCAGCAAGGCGGGTCACCAGGGAGTGAAGCAAAACCTGCCTTAGAAGAGATGGAAAAGCAGATCGACCGGGCTGAACCACAAAAAACAATCCCGGTTCCAGCGACTCCGGCTCCTAAACCTGTATTGGTAGAAGCAGAGCCACAAGTCGTAAAGGTGGATCCTCCAAAAGTTGAAACACATACCCCTACAACACGCCCAAGTCCAGAAGTTATAAAACCTCCTGTTGAAACCAAACCAGCGCCTTCAACAGGTGGCGCTCATGGAACATCCGGTAACGCCTCAACAGGTGACGATGATAATCCAGGGAGCGGAGGTACCGGAACAGGAACCGGCACGGGAACTGGTGCTGGACCTGCAAATTCAGGCTCAGGAGCAGGCGGTGGCGGTGGCACCGGATCTGGAACCGGCACAGGATCCGGAGATGGCGTAGGTGTTGATTTTGATGAAACGGGGCCGCTTAAACGAAAACCAATTTGGAGACCCGATTTAAAAGATCTTGCGAGAGTCAATGCCCAAATTGTTGTGTTTAATATGTGTATAAATCGGGAAGGTTTAGTTACCTATATAAAATACAATCCAAAGCTGTCAAAAACAAAAGATATGAAGTTTATTTTGGAAGCTCAACGAAAAATGCAACAATATAAATTTCAGGTAGATCAAAAAGCACCGAAAAAAGAATGCGGTACTTATACTTTTAATGCAGCCGGGATGATACAACGATTAAATTAAAAGTCTTCGTACAAAAGGTATTTCTTTCTTTTGTCCATAAACTTTTTAATAGCCGGCTGCCAGGTTTTTCTAATTTCTGCTTCGGTGTTGCCTGCTATTAAATTTTTCCGTAAGCTAGTAGTACCCGCAAGTTTGTCAAAAAATAAATTCTTTAAAAAGAAACTGTCCTTATTGGGCATTTTTTGAAATGCATCAATGAGATACTTTAACTGAATTTTCTTCGATTTTCTCAAATCCATTAAATTAACTGTACGCAAATCATTTCCAAAGCACATTTGATTTTTCCATGGAGGATTAATTGCCTCTGTGCGGGATAATGGAGTAAAACTAAATGGATATTTATTAAAAAACAGAGGATGACCATAAATAAGAAAAGGCCAATCAGTGCCTCTACCTAAACTTACACTTGTTCCCTCGAAAAAACATAGCGAAGGATACAACAATACAGCTAACTGATTCTTTAAATTGGGAGAAGGATTGATTGGTAATTCGTAATATGACTTATGAGAATAATTACTACAAGGAATAATTTTTAATTGAAGTTTGTCTCCAGATTTTATCCATGCTTCCCCTTTAATCATTTTTGCAAGTTCACCTATCGTCATGCCATACACAATTGGAATGGGGTCAACTCCTATAAAACTTTTACAGCAACTATCTAAAACAGGGCCGTCAACATAAAAACCATTTGGATTGGGTCTATCCAAAACTATCAGGGGCACTCCGTTTTCAGCACATGCTTCCATTACATAATGCAAGGTGCTTATGTAAGTAAAAAATCGAACCCCAACATCCTGGATATCGAATAGTAAGCAATCCACATCCTTAAGATCCTCAGAACTTGGTTTAGATTTCTTACCATAAATAGACACGATTGGCAATCCCGTTTTAAGGTCAAATTGATTTTCAATGGCTCCACCTGCCTCTACATCTCCGCGAAAACCATGCTCCGGGGCAAATATTTTAACAATTTGAATCTTTTTAGCTAATAAGGTATCTACTAAATGTACTTGACCTAACTTCGAACTTTGATTGACTACTAAACCAACCCGCTTTCCATCCAATAAATTCAAATAGGAATCCATTCGATAAGCTCCGGGTAAAATTATTTTTGGCTTTGAATACACCAGTTCTGTAAAAGCAATTAATTTTGATTGTGTTAAATAACTTAAAACTAAAATCAAGAGAACAAATTTGACAAGTCCTCGTTTTGCAATTATAGATATAGAAACTACTGGTGGCATAGCTAAACGTGACAAAATTACAGAAATTGCTATTATCGTATACCAGGATGATAAAATAATTGATCGATATGAAAGTCTCATCAATCCTGAACGATCCATTCCCTTTGAAATTACACGAATTACAGGAATTACAAATGAAATGGTTGAAAACGCTCCAAAATTTTACGAAATCGCGAAAGAAATATTAATTAAAACAGAAGATTGCATCTTTGTTGCACATAATGTATTTTTTGATTACAATTTTATTAAAGAAGAATTTCATCAGTTAGGCTATACATTTTCCAGAAAAAAACTATGCACAGTCCAGCTAAGTAGAAGATATTTTAAAGGCTTACGCTCTTATAGCCTTGGATCTTTGATTACTCACTTTAAAATTGAAGTCAAAAACAGACATCGTGCAATGGATGACACATTAGCAACCCTGGATGTGTTTTGCAGGATATTGAAATGCAGCAAAAATCTTGATTCTACTTACAATCCAATAGCATCTTTATTAAGTGAAACAAAAATACCAGCTAGTATAAATAGAAATGATATTGATAATCTTCCAGAATTACCGGGTGTGTATAGAATGAAAAACATACAATTTGAAGCAATCTATATTGGAAAAAGCAAAAATATTAAAGAACGAATTTATCAGCATTTTAATGACACTAGTGCTAAAACATTAAAAATGTTAACTGGTGTCCATTCAATTGATTTCACTTTGACTGGGAGTGAACTCTTAGCATCATTACTTGAAATTAAAGAAATTAAAGAATTACAACCCGAAATCAATAGAGCGCTCAGGAAAAAATCGCATGCATATCTCATGACAGCAAGAAGAACTCCTGACAAATTTCCTGTTTTTACAATCAAGGAATCGGAATGGCTTGATCAGCAGGATGAAGTAATTTATCATTATCCCAGTAAATTGTCTGCAAAACAACATCTCGATTTAATTCTGTTTAACCACCAACTTTGCACAAAAATAAATTCACAGAATGCTGAAGGCAAGCCATGCAACGGATTTCAAATTGGACAGTGCCATGGTGCTTGTGTAGGAAAGGAAAACCTACAAGATTACATTGACCGTTTTAATAAGGCGTACGAAGAAGTAAATAAAATTTTTAAACATGATTTTATTTTACTCACAGATGGACCCAACTATGATGAATTTGGTGTGGTGCTTGTTGAAAATGGATTCTGCAGCTTTACTGGTTACCTTGATAAAAACGAAGGTTATAGCGATATTAAATTATTAAAAGAATCCCTTACGCCCTATCCTGGAAATATTGAATCCAACCGAATTATTGAACATTATCTTACAAAAGACAAGTGTATTAAAAAAATCCTGCTGTCACAAAATCAGGACTCAATAAAATAAGTGTAGGAATCCCTTTGAAAATTTGCTGCTGAAGCCAAAACTTCTGTTTTAAAATCTAAATTTTCATTTGGATAGCAAATTTTTCGAGAAATTGTAACCAACAAGCCACCTTTAGTATTTCGCCCAGCTTTTATAGTATCTTTTAACACACCTCCTTGCTCTCCTACTCCAGGTACCAGCAAGAAATGGTCAGGACAAATTTTACGAATTCTATTAAACTCCTTTGGATGGGTTGCACCACAGACAAACATTATATTTTTAGAGGCCTCAAGTTGCACAAATTTTTCAATAACTCTTTCAAATAACAATTTACCTTTTGAATCTTCCATAAATTCAAAATCAGCACTTCCTGGATTTGAAGTTAAAGCGAGGATAATGCTGTATTTATCTTTATAATCAAGAAAAGGTTGTAATGAATCCAAACCCATATATGGATGTAAAGTCAAAGCATCTACATTTATTTTATTAAAATAATAATTCGCATATTGCTTTGAAGTATTTCCTATATCTGCCCTTTTTGAATCCGCAATTATTAAACAATCCGGTGGGATTATTTGAATTAGCTTCTCAAACTGTAACCAACCTTCAACTCCCAATGCTTCAAAAAAAGCAATATTTATTTTAAATGCGATTGCATTTGTATGAGTCAGCTCTACGATGTCCTTACAAAAATTATAATAAGGTTCATCTAACTTCTTATAAACAGCTGGTAATTTTGATATATCCGGATCCAAGCCTACACATAAAAGACTTCTCTTGAGTTGGATTTGTTCAAACAGAAATTCAGAAGATTTAAACATGATATGTGTTAATTTGCCTGTACTATCTGACTTGGAGCATAAATTAAATTCCGAATATCTATTTTTTCTTTCAATTTCAAAATGATCGTTTTAAACAATTCCGAATAATAGGAATCCAATTGAAATGCTTGTCCTTTGTCAAACGATTGTCGCATTCCTTCTTTTATTGGAATTTGTCCTAAAAGACTTGAATGTGTTTTTTCTGCAAGCCTTTGGCCAGCCCCTTCTCCAAATATAAAATACCTTTTGCCTGGCATGTCATCAGGTTCAAACCAAGACATGTTTTCTATGACTCCTAAAATCGGAACTTTTATTTGATCCAAAGTAAACATATTTGCTGCTTTAACAGCATCGATGTATGCTATTTCCTGAGGAGTGGTCACCATTACAACACCTGTAAGCGGAATTGTTTGGACAAGTGTAAGTTGTACATCTCCTGTACCGGGTGGTAAATCAATTATTAAATAATCCAATTCTGGCCATTGGGTATCAAAGAAAAATTGTTTAATAATTGCTGCTAACCTTGGCCCTCTTAATACTACAGCCTGTTCAGGATCAATAATATTCCCAAGAGATATAATAGAAATTCCATTTACATCAATAGGTTGCATCTTATGTTTACCATCGGATTCCAGGACTTTTGGCTTGAGATCACGGATTCCAAACATGGTTGGAATGGAAGGCCCATATAAATCGGCATCCAATAAACCGACCTTATAGCCGGCCGTTTTAAGTGCAATTGCCAAAAATGCTGAAATACTGGATTTTCCTACACCTCCTTTTCCAGACCCTACTGCAATAAAATTAGAAATATTAGGAAAATTGGTATTTGGTGCCTCCGTCATTGGCAACTGATTAACAAAATGAGCATGAAGTTCAAGATCCGGAAAAGAATTACCTAAAACCTCATGAATTTCAGCATATAGGCTGTCTTTATGTTTATAACTGGCAGATGGAAGATAAATCTTAAAATGAAATTGGCCATTTTCCAATCGAATATCTCTAATCATCCGAAGCTGCACAATACTTCTGCCGGAATCTGGCTCGATAACTATTTGTAATTTTTCAACAATATCCTGAACTAACTGATTCATATTTAGCACAAAAATAATTCGAATTATACCGGAATGGTCTATTAAAATTAATAAATTTGCAAATCTGTTTTTTATGCGCATCATTTATTATGGGCAAGACCCTTTACCTGCATTCAAAAATCCTGTTTTAACAGTTGGCACCTTTGATGGCCTGCATTTAGCGCATAAAAAAATAATATCACAACTTTGTCAATCTGCATCTATATTAAATGGGGAAAGCATCCTGATTTCATTTTATCCGCACCCTAGAACCGTATTAGATCCAGGAGATCAACCCGTCGCCTTGTTAAACACATTGGAAGAGAAAATTCAACTTCTTAATAGCACGGCTTTGGATTATTTGATACTCGTAGATTTTGATTATTCGTTTGCACAAATGTTGCCCGAAGATTATATAGAAAATTTTCTTTTAAAACATTTTACACCTAAAAAGATTATTGCGGGTTACGATCATCGATTTGGAAAAGACGGGAAAGGTGATTGCCAACTTTTACGCACTTATGCTGCTAATCAATATTTTGAATTTGAGGAAATAAAAGCACAATATGTTCAGGAATCGAAAGTAAGTTCTACAAAAATTCGAAAATTAATTCATGATAAGAAAATTCATCAGGCCAATTTGTACCTAGGTTACCCCTATCAATTAGAAGGTAAAGTGATTTCCGGAGATAAATTAGGCCGAAAACTCGGTTATCCAACAGCTAATTTGGAATTTACAGATTCATCTAAATTAATTCCGCCAAATGGAATTTATGCAGCCAAAGTACAGGTTGATGGGCAACTTTATGATGGAATGCTCTATATCGGCAAAAGTGAAACACTTAAAGAATCTGCTAATGCCACTGTTGAAGTTCATTTATTTGAATTTAACAAAGAAATTTATGGTAACTCGATCTGTGTTAAACTGATTGATTTTATTAGAAATGATCAAAAATTTGAAAATTTTGATCAATTAAAACTTCAAATTCAGTCAGATGAACTTGCCACGAAAAAAGCACTGCTTAGAAATGAATTGCATACAGTTCCTTACAGAAATCCAATATATGCAATTGTAATTCTGAATTTTAATGGTTACAATTTTTTAAAGGAATATTTACCATCCGTAGTAAAACACAATACCAGAAACGTCTCTATATATATTATCGACAATAATTCAACAGACGCGAGTTGTGTATTTTTAGAACACCATTTTCCGGAAATAAAAATAATTAAACTTAAAAAGAATTATGGCTTTGCTTCAGGATACAATAAAGGTCTGGCACAAATTGATGCAGATTACTTTATTCTCCTGAATTCTGATGTTATAGTTAAAGATGATTGGATCAGTCCATTAATTTCTGAGATGGAAAAAGATTCAAGCATTCTGATTGCACAGCCAAAAATTTTATCTTTGAAAGAGCCTGAAAAATTTGAATATGCCGGAGCTGCGGGGGGCTATATTGATTTTCTAGGTTATCCATTTTGCAAAGGAAGAATTATTGATTTTCTTGAATCTGACACCAATCAATACCAGGAGATTTCTGAAATATTCTGGGCCAGTGGAGCTGCGATGGTCATTAAAGCAGTTGCATTTAAAGCCATGGGAGGCTTTGATGGTGATTATTTTGCTCATCAGGAAGAAATCGACTTGTGTTGGCGAGTTAAACGTTTAGGTGGAAAAATAATTTATGTGCCAAACGCTGTAGTCTACCATTTAGGTGGAGGAACGCTTGATTACGACAATCCCAGAAAAACCTATTTGAATTTTAGAAATAATTTATTCACTATTTTCAAAAACTCGGATTACCTTCAATTACTATATATTCTTCCCATTCGATTTGTGCTGGATATGCTTATCGCGATCAGTTATTTACTAAAAGGTAAGTTTAAAATTTTTTACAAAATCATACAGGCATACATTGTTGTTATTATTAATACCTTGTATTTAATTCAAAAGAAACAATTTTTAGACAAGCAAATTAGAAATCTAGCGTATGATAAATTTAATCAAAAAGGTATTTTGAAAGCAAGTGTTTTTGTTCAATTCTATTTTTCTGGGAATAAAGAATTTTCAATTATCCCAAAACATTACTTTAAAAATTGATGGCATCCACACTTTGTGAAATTCTATTTGAAAATGAACATTTGTTGGTTGTCAATAAGCCTTCAGGTTTATTAACCATTCCGGATCGATATGATCCGAATAAGCCCAATTTGTTGAACTTATTAAATACCAGCCACGAAGAAATTTTTATTGTCCATCGAATTGATAAAGAAACAAGCGGATTGGTTTTGTTTGCAAAAAATTCAGAAAGTCATCGCTTATTATCTATACTTTTTGAAAATCATGAAATTCAAAAACGCTATGTCAGCTTTACCGAAAATTGCCCTAATCCTGAATCCGGAATCATCAATTTACCCATTGCTCATTCCGTTTTTGAAACCGGTAAAATGACGATTCATAAAAATGGGAAACCTTCAATAACATATTATAAAATCCTTGAGTCTTTTAGAAATTTTTGTATGCTTGAGTTGGAGCCTAAAACAGGCAGAACACACCAAATAAGGGTTCATCTTGCTGCCATATCTTGCCCGATTCTATGTGACCCCCTTTACAGCCAAAGAAGTGAACTTTTTATAAAAGACATAAAAAATCGAGCTAAAATTACCGATTTTGAACAAGAAAGGCCCCTTTTAAGCAGGACTGCACTTCATGCTAATTCATTGGAATTCAGTCTATACGGTCAATTATATCATTTTGAATGTCCTTTGCCAAAAGATTTAAAAGCCTTATTAAATCAATTAAGAAAATGGCAATCTACTCGGAAATTGTAAAAATCTTAAGTAGCTTTGTTTTCCATTTTCAATCATTCCCTCTATTTTTAATCAAAAAATTACAATGCACAAAGTTGCCATTGCAGATGACCATGCCATGTTTGTGGATGGCATTGAATCTATATTGAGAGACGAAGAAACCATTAAAGTTGTCGACAGATGCTTTGATGGCAAATCCGTATTTCCTATGTTATCGAAACAACGAATTGATGTCCTTTTACTGGATATTAACCTTCCGGATATGAGTGGCATTGAAGTTGCGAAGAAAATTAATACTGATTTTCCCGATGTTAAAATTATTGCTGTTTCGATGTACAATGAAGAGAGCATCGTCTCTGAGATGTTAAATAACGGTGCTCAAGGTTATATTCTTAAAAACACAGGTCGGGCTGAACTAGTCCAGGCTATAGAAACTGTCGCAGCCGGGCAAACCTATTTTAGCAAAGATGTTACAGAAACTATTATGGGCGCCTTGTTAAAAAAACCGACCCATAAGAAAACCAGCACATTTCTGATACCTGAAATTTCAAAGCGCGAACTTGAAGTATTAGCCTTAATTGTAAAGGAATATACCACTCCTGAAATCGCTGAAAAATTATTTATAAGCTTGAAAACGGTTGAATCTCACAGAAGCAGCCTGGTTTCTAAATTAAATGTTAGAAATTCAGCTGGATTGGTTCGGGCTGCTATAGAGTTAAAGTTGGTAGAAAAATAAAATACATTTTGAAAAACATTTTACTGATCCTACATTTATTGGCTCTGAGTTCAATAGAAATCACAGCCCAGGACAGTATAAGCCTACAACAAGATTCTTTTCAAATTTCATTACTTGAACCTGACAATCTCGAAACTGAAATTGAATCAGATATATCTGGTCACAGATATCAGGAAGCAGTTAGCAGTATTTTAAATGCAATTGAATATTATAAACAGGAAAACAATCTTGAGAAAGTTTACTATTATCGGTTTTTGCTGGCTCGTATTTACCAAATACTGGGATTCTTTCAAAAAGCGATTAATAGCCTCGAATACTGCCATGTTTATTTTAAACAAGAAGGTCGTGACCTCGATGTGGTGCGGAGTCAACATGCGCTTGCATACGCTTATAAAAAAATGGGCAATACTGATATGGCTTTTTATTTTTTAGGCCAATGCGAAAACAAAAAGGCGGATAGCTACAATGAATTTTGCAAAAACGAACATGAATTGGTAGATGCCTATTTGTTTTTAAACCGATTGGGCTCCACTGCTTCACTCAACAATGTATTCAAATATGCTAAATCGATTGGGAACATAGATTTGCAAATTAAATCCTTAGAGGTTTTAGGTGAATATTTTTATATCCATGCCAACTATAAAAAAGCTGAAATTATTTTTAAAAAAGCTTTAGCGCTTGTCAAACCAATCAAATATTTTGATTATTGCAAAGAATTTTCTTTTCGACTTTATGAATGCAATCACAATGCAGGCGATTTTAAACAATCCTCTGAATACTTGCTAAGCTTTGTAAAATATAATGACACGCTGAATGAGATTAAAAACTCGGAATCCCTGTCAAAACTGATTGGAAAGTACGAACAAAAAGAATTTCAATCAGAAAAAATAGACCTTGAAAAAAGCAAACGGTTATTTGAATTAAAAAGTCGTCGCTCGAATTTCACTTTATATAGTTTATTATTTAGCATTGCTGCAATTTTATTAGCTGGTTTTTTTGTGATCCTATTTTATCAACAAAAACTAGAAACCAGCAACATCATTCATGATCAAAGTGCTCAAATTAACAATCAAAAAATTAAAGAACTGGAAAATAACATGCAACTCCAGTCAATGCAATCTATGATCGATGGGCAGGAATCAGAACGGGAGCGCATCGCACAGGATTTACATGACAGTTTAGGTGGTTTGCTCTCCACCATAAAACTGCGTTTTGATAAATTGGTCCATGAGCAAAAAATTACTGGCCAGGAATCCTATACAAAGCTGTACGATTTAATTGATACGGCCTGTGATGAGGTACGAAATATCAGTAATGACCTTAAACCGGGCTCCCTTGAGAAACTTGGATTAATTGAAGCCATCCGGGATTTATTAAATCGATATATCCACGAACACGGTCCCAATATCATATTTCAATATTTTGGGTTTGAAAAACCAGGAACAATCGATTCCAATATCGCATTAAATATTTACCGGGTTATACAGGAATTAGTCAATAATTCGATCAAACATGCCAATTGTAAAGAGATCTTTGTCCAGTTATCAAAATCCTCCTATGAAATGACTATTTCCGTAGAAGACGATGGAAAAGGGTTTGATGCAGAAACCGTAAAACGGGGAATGGGTCTGGAAAATATCCGAAGTCGTATAAATTACCTAAAGGGCGAGTTTAACATAGAATCCTCTGATAATCAAGGAACTCTGTTTTTGGTTCAAATTCCAATTTAAAAATCAAGATTAGCTGAATCAGGGTAAACCCTGACTCCAATCAGGGTTTACCCTGATTTTTAAAAATCAGGGTTTACCCTGATGTGCAGCTATTATAATTACTAGACCTTTGTATCATCCAGTTCATTAAAACGTTAATGACTACGGAAGCTTGATTTGAATATTGAAAAATGGAATCCAGTTGAGCAGGACTACCGATCTTACAAATCTTAGGTTTGGTTATATTTGTAAACATGGGACTTTCAGGGATGGTTTAACAAAATCCTTTCTTCGCGCTTCGAACTAATTTCTAAATAATACTTTGAAATTAAAAATATGTAGCGGTGGTCCTCCTCTGGATTATTTACAGTGTCTCTTTTAATTGTTAAGTAATATAGTTTTGATTTAGAAGTATCTGACTAGTACACCAAAGGCTTTAAGGCATAGGCTTTAAGGCCTTTTTTTATTTTATCCCAATAAACTGGATACGTTTTCCCAGGCATCCATGCACTCCTTTAATTTTAGCTTTTCTCGATCATACTCCTCCATAAGCTTGGCAGCTCCAGCCGATTGATAAAATTCAGGATCTTCCATTTTCTTTTGCATTTCCAATAAATTAGCTTCAAATTTTTCGATATCGCGCTCTAAATTTTGGATTTTTCTTTGTGCTTTCTTTCGTTCATTGTAATCCAGCTCCACTGCAGCATTCGATTTATTTTCTCCTTGCTTTACCGGCAAATCATAAACTGTATTCTCTTCTGTTTTCTCTAAATAATAATCAATATCCCCCTCAAATACTGTAATTCCTTTATTTTCAAAGAGAATCGTTTTATCTGCTAACTCTTTTAAAAAATCACGGTCGTGGGAAACGATCAATACCGTACCATCATAATTTTTTAAAGCATCCTTTAACTTTTCTTTGGAAGCCAAATCTAAATGGTGGGTTGGCTCATCAAGAATTAATAAATTGTGTTCATTCACAATGAGCTTAGCCAAACGAATTCTGGCTTTTTCCCCTCCTGATAAAACAGCAATTTTTTTCTCAGCTTCGTCTCCTGCAAACCCTAAACCTCCTAAAATTTTTCTAACCTGGGTACGCATTTCAGGAATTGAATAGTTTTCAACTGTTTCAAGTGCAGTATCCATTCTGTTTAAGGTGTCCTCTGATTCTTGTGCATAGTATCCTATCTTCACATTGTGACCAAACTCAATGGCTCCTCCTGAAGATTCAAGATCACCGACAATCATTTTTACTAAAGTAGTTTTCCCATTTCCATTGGCTCCAATTAAACTGATTTTATGTCCTCGTTCAAGAAAATAATTAATATGTTTTAAAACTTCTTTGTCTCCGTATGATTTACTAAGATCTTTTACTTCCAAAACCTTATTTCCACTTTTTTGTGAACTTTTAAACCGCAATTTGATACTTCCTAATTCTTCTTCAGGAAGTTCCTTCTTGTCCATTCTGTTTAATTCGGTTATCAGCGACTGTGCAAATGAAGCTTTGCTCGCTTTGTACCTGAATTTTTCAATCAACATCTCTTTCTGTTGAATTATTTTCTGCTGAGCTTTGTATTCATTTAATTCAATTTGTTTTCGCTCAGCACGATATAATTTATAACTTGAATAATTGCCTTTATAATCATAAATTTTACCTCTATCAATTTCAATGATCCGATTGGCGAGACGATCCATAAAACTTAAATCATGCGAAATGATAATTACAGTCCCTTCATATTCTTTTAAGTATTTTTCCAGCCATCTGATGGAAACAATATCCAGGTGATTGTTAGGCTCATCCAGCAATAATAAATCAGGTTTTGACAGAAGCAATTTTGCCAATTCTATACGCATACGCCAACCTCCGCTAAACATGCTGATTTTACGTTCAAAATCAGCAGCAGTAAAACCAAGTCCTAATAATACTTTTTCAATTTTACCATCCAGTTTATCAATGTCCAAATGCTCTAATCGTACACGAATTTCTTCCATCCGGTGAATCATGTCCATTAAATCATCTGTATCAGAATGGGCATGGCTTATTTTATATTCTAATTGATTGTATTCGTCTTTGAGTGTGGAGATATCAGCAAATGAGCTTTTCACTTCATCAAACAATGCCAATCCTCTGTCGGGCGGAAGTTCTTGTTTCAGAATGCCTATACTTACGTTTCCAATATATTCTATGGTACCGCCGTCAGGCATCAATTCCTTCAACATTAATTTAAACAAAGTTGATTTACCAGTACCATTCCGTCCGCAAACGGCTAGTTTCTCACCAGCGGAAAGGGTAAAAGAAATTTGATCAAATAAAACTCTCTCCCCAAAAAATAAACTTACATTTTGAAATCGGACCACTTGTTACGTTTAATTCATTAATTCATCACCTTCCAACCGACCAATGGCGCTATAATGATAGCCCATTTGATCCAATATTTCCTTCCAGAGTTGTTCTGGATTTGATTTATACAAATAATTTGGGTCCATATCTGACACAATCCATGCTGGGTCTTTCATTTCTTCTTCCAATTGTCCAGCTGACCACCCACTATATCCAATATAAAATCGAATGCTTGCTGATGTGATTAATTTGCATTCAATTAAAATTTTTAATTTATCATAATCGCCACTCCAATAAATACCAGGACATATTTCCAGTGAATTGTCGAGAATATTTCCTGCTGTATGGATAAAATACATACTGTTATTATCTACAGGTCCGCCATAAAAAACGTCTGCTTCAAATTCTCCAAAATCTTCAGTTAGTTCATTTAATTTTAAACCTGTTTTTCGATTGAGTATGAAACCTACTGTTCCCTCTTCTTTATCATGATCAGCTATTAAAACTACAGATCGTTTGAAATGAGGATCCAACATAAAAGGTTCTGCAATTAACAGCTTACCAGTCTCAACAGACCGGGATTCATTTCGATGTTTCATTACAAACTGCTGATAGGTAATTCCCGATTGATTCGTTTTAAAAAGCCACTCAACACCGTGCCATTGCCACCAACTTCATAAAAATTTTGGATCCCGTCGGCAATCATGTGATTCATGGTTTGAGTCCAACGAACCGGTGAGGTTAATTGAAGAATTAGATTTTTCTTAATTTTATCAGATTCCAGGTACGGAAGTGCATCGACATTTTGGTAAATTGGTACGTGCGCGTCATTAAAATGCAATTTTTCAATCGCCTCAGCCAACTCAATACGAGCCGGTTCCATTAACGGGCTGTGAAAAGCACCACCAACTGCTAACAAAATAAAGCGCTTTGCTCCAGCTTCAATCATATTTTTTTCAATAGCATTAATGCCTGCTATACTTCCTGAAATAACCAATTGGCCCGGACAATTATAATTTGCCGCAACGACAATGTGCTCAGACATAGCTTTACAAATTTCTTCTATTTTAGTATCCTCTACACCAACAATAGCAGCCATGGTTCCTGGATTGGATT
Source organism: Saprospiraceae bacterium (assembly GCA_016714025.1). Classification (NCBI taxonomy): domain Bacteria; kingdom Pseudomonadati; phylum Bacteroidota; class Saprospiria; order Saprospirales; family Saprospiraceae; species Saprospiraceae bacterium. Next base: position 2,649,187 of record JADJOB010000002.1, read on the forward strand.
CACATGCTTTCTGCATCGCAAATGCACGCAACTGCACCAACTCCAAAGCTGTTTTAAAATCAATCACTTTAGCGGCTACTAAGGCTGAAAATTCTCCTAAGGAATGCCCAGCAACAGCTTTGAATGGAATGTGCTCTCCCAGAACGATGGCCTTAATTACAGAATGCAAAAAAACAGAAGGCTGCGTAATTTTTGTCTCTTTAAGCTCTTCTTCTGTTCCTTCAAACATAACATCAGTAATTTTATATCCCAGAATGCTGTTTGCTTCATCAAATAATTTCCGTGCTGCTTTATGTGCCTCATAAAGATCTTTTCCCATGCCTTGAAACTGACTGGCTTGTCCAGGAAAAATAAATGCCGTTTTTGTTTCTAAACTCATAAAGATTTTGAATGGATCAAGTTTAAAAATTCACTTCGCGTTTCAACATTTCTAAAGATACCTGTAAACGCTGAAGTGGTTGTAATGGAATTCTGTTTTTGAACTCCACGCATCATCATACACATGTGACGAGCCTCAATTACAATTGCCGCACCAATAGGTTTCATGGTTTTTTGAATACAGTCTAAAATCTCATGTGTAAGTCGTTCCTGAACTTGCAATCTTCGGGAAAAAATATCTACCACTCTGGGTAATTTACTCAATCCAACGATGCAATCCCCGGGAATATAGGCAATGTGGGCTTTCCCAAAAAAAGGCAACAAATGGTGTTCACACAAACTATACAGTTCAATGTCTTTAACCAGGACCATTTCACTGTAGTTTTCTTTAAATAAGGCTGATTTCAATGCAGCTTCAGCATCCTGGCCATACCCCTGGGTAAAGAATTCCATTGCTTTAGCAGCCCGCTCAGGCGTTTTAGCAATGCCTTCCCGATTTACATCTTCACCAATTGATTCTAAAATTGCTTTGTAATGGTCTTTTAAACTATGATTCTTTAACTCTCTCACGATTCAATAAATAATAATTCCTAAACGGAAATAATTCCTATAAGTTTTGATAAATCCGATTTAAACACCGTTTTATCCCTTATTCTTTACTTAAAATCGAAAAATATCAATTCAATTTCTAAATACAGCTACTTTTAGCTTGATTTTTATGAATTTTTACTCAAAAATCTATCAGGAATCCGGTTTTTCAAAATACTGGACCCAAACCATCTTTTGGTTGGTGTTTTACGCCTTAAATTTCTATTTCAGTCCGGATGAAATCTCCCTTTCAAAAGCTTTGTTGTGGTCTGGTGGAAATACCTTGATCTTTATAATCGCAGTAACGATCAACCTGAAAGTCTTGCTACCAAAATTTATGCTCAGGCAATCAATTTTTAGCTATTTGGCATTACTAATTGGTATCTCCTTGCTTTTAACACCATTCATCACCCTTTTTAATGTCTGGATTCGAAATGATTATGCCACTCACAATCATAACCCATTGGTTCAAGCGCATTTTCATTTTATAAATCTTGTGATTGTAACTGCTTTATCTTCATTAGTGCGAATTCCCCTGGAATGGCTTAAAATTCAAAGTGAAAAAAACGAGCTCATCGCCAAAAATATGGAAACGGAATTGCAATCACTTAAGAATCAAATCAATCCGCATTTCTTATTTAATACCTTAAATAATTTATACGCGCTAACACTTAAAAAATCTGATTTAGCACCTCAGATCGTATTAAAACTCTCAGACATGATGCGCTACATGTTGTATGAATGCAATGAATCTGAAGTCTACCTGGAAAAGGAATTTCAATACATTGAAAATTACATCGAAATTGAAAAATTAAGACATGCTTCTGAAAGTCAAATTACTTTACATTTTGATCCAACACTTTATACAAAAAAACTGGCTCCTCTCCTATTGATCCCTTTTGTTGAAAATAGTTTTAAGCATGGTTTACAAGCTAGTTTGGAAAAATCGTATATTGATATCCAAGCAAATTGTATCAATGGGTTTCTTGAATTTGAGGTTACCAATTCTAAACCGCCCAGCATGCCTGGAATTGGACTGGCACCAAAGACAGGTGGCGTTGGATTGGATAATGTTAAAAAGCGTTTAAATCTGATCTATCCCGACCAGTTCAAATTGGTAATCAATGATCAACCGGATTATTTTTCAGTAAGTTTAAAAATAAAATTAAAAGATTCTCCAAATGATTAAAACTTTGATCGTAGATGATGAGCCCCTGGCAGTCGAAATATTAGAAACCTATGTCAATCAAATTCCTCAACTGGAACTTATTGGCACCTGTTATAATGCTTTGGATGCAAATCAAATATTAAATCAGCAAACCATCGATTTACTATTGGTGGATGTGCAAATGCCTCAAATGAATGGCATTGAACTTATTAAAAGCTTATTGCATCCACCCAAATTTATATTTACAACCGCCTATCCGGAGTTTGCGGTAGAAGGATTTGAACTCAATGCAGTAGATTATTTACTAAAGCCCATCGACTTTAATCGTTTTCTGAAGGCCATTAATAAGATTCCACAATTCAATAATCTGGAGGAAAAACCGGATTCACGATCATACGATAAACAAGATTTCATATTTGTAAAATCTGATAAAAAACTGATAAAACTCAATTACGACGACATCCTCTATTTTGAAGGTCTAAAGGATTATGTTATCATTTATACCGATCAAACAAGAATTATCACATTACAAACCATGAAATCACTGGAAGAAAAATTACCCGATCACAGCTTCATCCGGGTGCACCGGTCCTATATTGTCAATATCCATAAAATAGATGCTATTCATTCCAATGACGTTGACATTTTTGTAAAAGGACAAGTAAAAGAAATTCCAATTGGCAGCAATTATTCTGACAATGTAAATCGCATGATAAATCTTAAGAAAATTTAAAAGTCTTTATTTAAACACCAAATTTAATCAAAGGGAACCTCTAATAAATCTTAGACGAGGCTTGCGATTTTTTTAAACCCATATTATGCATTAGGGTTTCGTAATGAAAGTCAAAAGACCAAAAAAGACAGGCGCTCCCGCAAGATTTTTTGACAAGCCATAGTAGATCCTATGGTGAAGGAGAAAAATCGAGGAAGTGCTTGTATTTGAAGGTATTTTGGCTTGGAATAGAAAACCTAATGCATAATATGGGTTAAATGCTGATTTTACTGTTGCAAATGAAGTGTTTAAAAAATTGTTTAACGAAGTATAAGGGGTTATTAGATATTACCTAAAATAAACAAGCCCCTTACGGGGCTTATTTATTCTAACAATTTTAGATTAAAACTGGTTATATAAAAACAGGGATTATCTGATAATTTCTATCTTTTTGGTGATAGGTCCCAAGGCTGTTTCAACCTTCAGCAAATATAAGCCATTTTGCAATTCTTGTAAATCCAAAAGCTGATGTTTTTTATCAACAAGTAGAATATTTTTTAACATGCTTCCATCCAACGCAAAAACTGCAACAGATTTCAACTCATTGTTGCCATTTAAATGCATATTTAAGTAATCTGTTGCCGGATTTGGATAGACTACCAGATCATTTGGATTTAAACCTTGTTGGTTTGTATTTTTAGAGATATCCAGATAAGCAATGTGATCATCTAGTTTCACATAATTACCATCTTCATTGAGCACCAAGATATTGGAAATGTAAAATGGGATATGGTAATAATTTTCGTCTTTTCTAAATCCCCCTATATCATCTTCAACTATAAATGACAAGACTTCAACGCCGCCCCGTCCACTGACTTTTTTACCATTCGAACGCACAAATCCACTTTCCAAACGCCCGTTCCAGGGTTTTTTATACATGTGCATCAAAGCACTGTTTAAGCTGGCCCAGCCCTGCTCGTAAAAATCAACGCGCAAACTGGCCTCATCTACGACATCCACATTGTAATCCAAATCGTAGGAGTAGCCTCCCAAATTGATTACCGGATAGGATGCATCTCCCAACTGCACTTCAAAAAATGCCCGTTGTCCAATTTGAACGCCCGGATTGAGTAATTTTAATTTAAAAGGAAAATCACCCCGGTCATAGATTGGTTTTGCTACCAATGAATGTTGCTTTTTATAAAAACTTGAAATACTCACGGTATCTGAACAGTTTACCTGTCCATTGCCATCCGTATCGGCATGTTTATAATTGACTTCTGTCGAAGGCATGGACCCATTCCAGTCGGAAGATTGAAATGCCCTGAATTCCGTTGGAGCGCCGGTTGGCCTTGTATTTCCGCTCATTCCCAAATGGTAACCCACTTGAAGAAAGTCTTTCATACTGACTTCCCCATCCAAATTGACATCTCCGGGCCAAACACAATCTCCGGCACATTGGTACTCGCATTTATTTCGCTCGGATTGATAAATGTCTTTTATATCAATGGCACACTGAACCTCCACACACTGATTTGTACTTGGAATGCAATAACTGAGCTGGATGTTGTCATTGCCAGCGTAATTGCGTGGAGGAAAATAGATCAATAAATTATAACCTGAAACGGTATCTCTACACGTAGTTGTTGGGCTAATGGTATATTCCAATGCGACGGTATCATAGCCTGGATAATATTTTACAAAAGTAGAATCCTGGGGACTGATCTTAAAGTTATACGCATCAATAGGAATCGAATAACTAAAAACCAAAGGCACATTTTTAAATGTATTAAAATGGTAGTCGGTACGCGTATCCGGCTGCCAGTTGCCTATAAATAACTTGACTTCCCCGTATTCACACAAGCCTTGCGGACATACTTTGTAGACAAAGGTTTGCACACCTTCATAGCCAGGTTCAGGAGTATATTTAAAATCCCCTTTTGTATTTAATGAATCCAGGGTACCCCTTGTTGGGCGCTGAGATATTAGAAACGGATAGTCATCTGTTATGTCATTCCCTGCAACATTAAAAGTAACCGCTGTATCTTTTGGAGTAAATACAACATCATCAACGGTAATCTTACTCGGAGTTTTGAGGTTATAGACTTCCATAACCACAGTCCGCTGCAAATTAGCTTTGGTTAAAACAAAGGTATCGTTGCCAACAAAACTGGAATACGGTTTATAAGAAACTACTTGAGGATTGACTATGTCAAGTGTGCCCTTTTTTGCTTGCGTAGTAATAGTAAAACCGGGAAGTGGAAAGGAAACTAACTTTAAGGTAGCTTTTGGAGTACCCAACAACAAAGTGTCACTTGCCAAATTATTGGTATCAACAACGGTAACTACAATGCTGCTTTCACTACAGGTATTAAATGTATCACAAACCGTATAGCTTATATAACCGATTCCAACAGAATCTAAAATGGGTTTAAATCGAATGGTAAAAGGGTCTGGTCTGGAAGCAATCAACCGACTGGACGCTGTGATCGCGGTGATTCTTAAATAATCCGTAGCAGGTGAACCAATAGAACTGAAGTCATTTGTCAATGGATTTACATCCTGATTGCCATCATTTTTATAAGCCACATAAGCATCCGATACCAGGTCGATGGTTGAATTGCTTACTACAAAGACAAAACTCAAATACTTAATCCGGCCGTAGTAATCCTTGTATTTGGTTACTGCTGTATCCCGACCAATAAAACCTGTATTTGCTTCATACTTAACTTCCGGATCACTTTTAGTGCCCAGTAAAGAAATTAAACCATGTTTAGTGGAATCTACAACGACCCGATCTTTTTGATAGGTATTGGGAAGGTAACTGACTGAACTCTCTTTAAGCAACTTAAAGACTAAGTAAGGCCCTTCAACCTCTTGTGCTTTTATTGCAAAAGACAATAAAAACAAAATCAGAATTGTGTAAGTCCTGTTTTTTGTCATAATAACCAGTAACACAAAAGTAACCCATTTTGTGATATTTCAAAGCATTGTATACAAAATATTTTTATTCATATACATTTAATTTTCAATATGATCGCTAATTTATTATTTATCTTAATCTTATATATAGTTATTAAATATAATATAATAATAAAGAGTTCATAACTTTTGTTGGCTTAAATTAGCAATGGCAACTTAAATAAAAATGTAAGGATTTAATAATGTGGTCGAATTTATCAACATCAAATGTGTAATTTATAGTCAATTAAATTTCTTAATTTAGCACGTCCAAATCACCCAACACCATGAACGACTCTAAGTTTTACAGATTTCTTAAAACCTTAAATACCAAGGAATTAAGAAAATTTCGAAAATATCTGGAATCCCCCTATTTCAACACAAACCAAATCCTGCTGCAACTTTTTGGAATTTTTGAAAGCCATTTACTAGATCCAAACGAGAAGGAACTAGACAAAAAACAGGTCTGGGAATTAATTTATCCAAATGATCCCTTTGACTACGACCGGTTGCGGAAATTAATCCATTTATTAATGGTACTTGGTGAAGATTTTTTAGCACAATTAGCCTACGATGATAATTCGGCGCACCGGGTACACTACCTTTTACAAATGTTGCATCGAAAAGAAATGGAAGAGTTTATACAAAGCACCATCCAGGCCGGAATAAATGTTTTAAAAAAAGAGAATAACCGCAATGGAAATTACTATTACGACCTGTATTCCATTGAAAAATACAAATACATCCTCGAAAACTTTGAATCCGCCCGGGTAAAAAAATTAAATATCCAAAAGTTAAATATTTCAGAGATTGACGGCCACCTCAATCATTTTTATTTCTCAGAAAAGCTGAAATATTATTGTTTATTACTGAGTTGGAGTAAAATGATTAATGTGGAATTAAACGTACCATTAATTCCACAAATAACGACTATTGTTAAAACTGGGAGTTATTTACAAATTCCTTCAATTGGAATTTATTATCAAATCTACCTAACCTATATTGAACCCAATGAGCTTGAACATTTCTATGAATTAAAGAAACTAATAAATAATTATATCCATTTGTTTCCCTCTGAGGATGCAAAAGACATCATGAATTCCGCTATTAATTACACTATCCAAAAACACAATAGTGGCAATACTTCATTTTATTTAGAAAATTTTTTAATATATAAAGATGCTATAGAGAAAGAAATAATTTTAACAAACAACGAGCTTTCGCCATGGGCCTTTAAAAATATAATTACATTGGGTTTAAGGCTCAATGAATTTGAATGGGTTGAAAATTTTATAAATAATTACGGGATTAAAATCAATAAAGAATACCGTGAAAATGCAATAAATTACAATTTAGCATCCATGTATTTTTATAAAAAAGAATACAATAAAGCAATTCCATTATTGCAAAAAGTTCAATTTGATGAATTAAATTATGGATTAGGAGCTAAGTCGATTTTGTTAGCTATCTTTTATGAAATAGATGAATTCGAAACACTTGGATCCTTATATGATAGTTTTAAAATATTTGTAAAACGAAGCAAAAGCATCACTGATGATCGTAAAAAAAGTTATTTAGAACTAATAAGTTTTACAAAAAAATTAACTGAAATAAATAATGATAAAACTAGCATTGTTAAATTAAAATTACAAATCGAAAAATCTCAAGCCATGAGCAAACAATGGCTTCTAGAAAAAGTAGATGAACTTTTAAATTAATATTAATTTAAAAAAGAGGCTCCGAAAAAATCAGAGCCTCTTATCGGTTGCTTAAAATCCATGTATATCGTCCTCTACAATAAATTGTAGCGTACGATCTGGAAAGGATATGGTGAGCTCCGTGCAAAGATCACCGCAACCGTTAAAAACTGCAGTCCCAGAAATGTTGTTCATGCCTTGTTGCACCTGAACAACATTTGGAGCTTGCAAGCTCACCGCAGATAAGCTTACTCCATAGGAACTTGCTACATAAGCAATCACCTGGTTTGTACCAGACAACCATGCAGCAGCTGTCAACACCAAACTAACCAGTAAGATGCTGACGAAAGTCAAACTAAACTTTCTCATAAAACAAAAATTAAAAAAATAAAAAATAGGGTTTACCTAAATTAAGGAGCTTTTCTTGCACGAAAAAGACTCAATGCAGCTTGACTTGAAAAGAATATATAAAAATAACGACAAATAATATTTAAAAGTTTCCGAAATTAAAAAAATTTACAATTTTATTGTTTTGAAACTACACTAAATTTAGAAAGACACTTTCTTCTTGCTTCCTGATGATTAACAATTGGAGGTATGTACTTTTGAAACGTAAATTCCGGGATCCATTTTTTAATATATTTAAATTCAGGATCAAATCGCTGTTGCTGTAATTCGGGATTAAAAATGCGAAAATAGGGAGCTGCATCCGTACCACAACCTGCGGCCCATTGCCAGCCTCCATTGTTACTCGCCAAATCAAAGTCCAGTAGCTTTTCAGCAAAGTAGGCTTCTCCCCAGCGCCAATCAATCAATAAATGTTTAACCAAAAAACTAGCGGTGATCATTCTCAAACGATTGTGCATAAATCCGGTTTCATTGAGTTGCCGCATGCCGGCATCCACCATAGGATATCCGGTTTTGCCTTCACACCAGGCTTTAAAATAATTTTCGTTGTTTTCCCAGGCTATCAGATTGTATGCTGGTTTAAAACACGAAAACTCCACATAGGGAAATGCCTGTAAGATCATCGAATAAAAATCTCTCCAAAGCAATTCGCTGAAATATACCGGACTTAGTGCAAATGCTGCCTTAGCTTTTTGTCTGATGCTGATTGTACCAAATCTAAAATGAATGCCAAGCTGCGACGTGGCATTTTCAAATGGAAAATCCCGTTTCTCCGCATAGTTTTTAATTATGGATTGCTTCGTCTGCTGCTCTGGAAATTTGATTGTTGTTGGTGTAAAACCGATTTCTCCTAATGAAAGCATTGGATTTGGTGCACTGGTCCAAAAACCAGAAAGATCATTGTAATCGTATGGCGCAAATAGCTTGTTATGACCCACTAACTCAATCTGCTTAAGTATTTTATTCTTATATGCAGTAAAAACGGTATAGGGGCTCCCATCCTCTTTTAGGCATTCATCTTTTTCAAATAGCACCTGGTCTTTAAAACTAAAACATTGCACATTCTTGCTCTGTGCTAATTCATTTATGCGTGTATCACGTTGCAATGCATAGGACTCATAGTCTCTGTTATAGAATAATTGCCTGATGGGATAAGCTTTAAACAGCGAATTCCATATGTGATCAGGCGTTCCATAAAACACCAACAAATCGGAACCCAATGCCTGTAATTCCTGCTTTAAACACTTGATTTGCTCGTATATAAATGATACCCGGGCATCCGATTTATTACTCAATTTTGACAAAATAGTCTCATCAAAGATAAAAACCGGAATTACTGGCAAGCCACTCTTTAAAGCTTTAGAAAGTCCATGATTGTCTTGTAACCGCAAATCCCTGCGAAACCAAAATGCCGCATAATTCATTTATGTTCAACACGTTCCGGCTAAATTCGTTCAAAATAAATGTTAATCATTCTAACGACCTACAAGCAATGATACCAACTGATTACCTTTGTATTAAAGCGCAGATATGAAGTTTCTTTATTATATGATTCCAGTGGTCCTTTTAGGGTTTATATCCTGTAAGTCAAATCAGAAATTTGATGCAGAGAAAATTGGCAAATTAGAAGCTGATTTTAATACAAACCCATCGGATACAACCTATGATAAATTAATTACTGCCTATCTTGAAATTATGCAGGAGCATAAAGACGAACCTGCATTAATTGAAGATTTACTTTCTAAATGTTCGGCAGCCAGCATCAAAATGAACAATTGCCGTCAGACTGTAATCTTTCTAAACAACCTGATCAAAAATCATTATGCCCGCAAAGACACTCCTGACAATATTGTAAAAATGATTGAGTGTCTAAGAAACATAGGAAAGAACGAAGCAGCCGATATTCTGACACTCTGTTTTGGACAAGCTTTCCAGGGAGATAACCGAAAAGTAGAACTTGAAGCCAAACTTCAAAGACAGCAGACTCCTGAAGAATATTTAGTCGATTTGGCTAAATCTATTTTTCCTGATACACTAAATACCTACGATAAAGAAAAAGCATTTAATTATGTAGATGCTTGCGAAGCCTATGCCCTGGTTTTACCAAACAGTGACAAGTCCCCTGAGTTTTTATTTAGCGCTGCTCAAACTTCTAAATTATTGACTACATATGACAAGTGCTTAAGTTTGTTTGACTGGATTGTTGAGAAATACCCAAATCATGCAAAAGCTGAAAACGCCTGTTTTATGAAGGGATTTTTATTTGACAATGATTTAAAAGACACCGCCACTGCACGTAAATTTTACCTTGAATTCATCACAAAATATCCAAAAAGCGAATTTGTGGATGATGCTCAAATGTTGATTCAAAATCTGGGCAAATCTGAAGAACAGATTTTAGATGAACTTCAGAAAAAGAATTCGAAATAATTCAAATCGCCCGATTTGGTTTGTCTTATTCTGTAAGAATTAATTTCGGTTGAATAAATTTTGAATGCCAGGAATCTTTTAAAGGTTTCAACCAGCTTTTTTGAAAACTGATTTTATCACTTACCAAATTATCAAAAAATAAGGTTTCCTGATTTATTTCTAATGGAATTTCCTGGTTTTGCAATTCCATCCGACTGATGGTTTTGACTTCACTGTCTTTTAAATAATAAAACAGGTTTCGATTAAAAAAATCAAGTTGATATTCAGCGCCCAGGTTTTGTATAAATCGGACGGAAGAATCGATGCTGCAACCTCCGGGTTGATTTACTTGTTGATCAACAACCAATACGAGAAAATAAGCGTGCAATAAACCCCCGGTGGCGCGTAAAGCTTTTTGATGACTAATCCAATCTTGGGAAAACTGATATATTTTATTATTTAATTCCCATACCAATGATTCCGGGATTTTTTTATCTGACGCATAGATCCAAACACGCGAATAATCCGGAAATGAAATTAAATCCATCATTTTATTTTTGATTTTGAAGAATGAGTTCAGCAAGATCATAAACCATCATTTGATCTTGTGCATTTTTTTCTTTTAAGCCATCCTGAAGCATGGTGATGCAAAAGGGACAGTTTGCTACCACAGCATTTGCATTCGTTTTTATAACTTCTTCTGCACGCTCCGTATTGATGCGTTTGGAGCCTGGTTCCTCTTCTTTAAACATTTGTGCCCCTCCTGCCCCGCAGCAAAGACCGTTTTGTTTTGCCCGCTTCATTTCTATCAAATCATGTTTTAATGAATTGATAATAGATCTTGGAGCTTGATAAACCCCATTAATTCTTCCTAAATAACAAGAATCGTGATAGGTAATTTTTTGGCGTGGCTGCTCCTGTATCACAATTCTATTTTCTTTAATTAACAAATCTAAAAACTCAGAATAATGGATCACATCAAATATGCCTCCTAAGGCTGGGTATTCATTTTTTAAAGTATTAAAACAATGTGGACAAGTACAAACAATCTTTTGAATGCCATAATTTGTAAGTGTCTCAATATTTTGTTGCGCAAGCATTTGAAACAGCAATTCGTTGCCAGCTCTTCGGGCAGGATCCCCTGTACATTTTTCTTCTTCTCCTAAAATAGCATAAGACAGCCCGATATTATTCAGGATTTCACAAAATGCCCGAGTAATTTTTTGAGCCCTGGCGTCATAATTTCCTGCACAACCTACCCAAAATAAAATTTCCGGCTTTTTACCTTCTGCATGCAATTCGCTAAGTATTGGTATTTTCATCTCACTCAATTTTTATCCAGTTTGTACGGTTTTCTGACATAGCCCAAACTGCTTGATTGTTTTCTAAACTATTAAACATGGGCAGCCACTCAGAAGGTCCCCCACTATTCATCAATATATCATATCGGCGCAGTTCCAATATGGGTTTCAACGGATTTATAAGAACAGGGCAAGCCTCCACACAGGCGTTACAAGTCGTGCACGCGTACAATTCTTCCTTTGATATTTTATCAAAAAGAGATAAGCCATCTGTAATCTCAATCGTTGTCCCATCCTCTGATTTTTTAAATGCTTTGGTTTGAACAACTTCTTCAGCCCGATCCCGAATATCCATCACAATTTTACGAGGACTCAGCTTTTTACCGGTAATATTTGCCGGGCATACAGCTGTACAACGCCCACATTCTGTACATGAAAAAGCTTGCAATAAAATTTGTTGGGATAATTCATTTACATCTTGGGCCCCAAAATTATTTGGCGCTTCCATTGATGGATCATTTTCCAAACCAAGCATCCCTTTAACTTCATTTTGAATATATGGGATGTTTTGAATTTCACCTCGGGGATTTAAATCAGCATAATAGCTTGATGGGAATGCAAGAAAAATGTGTAAATGCTTTGAATAGGGCAAATAGGCAATAAACCCAAGAACAACCAAATAATGTGTCCACCAAAAGAAGCGCTCCGTAAAGATGATCCAGTCCGCTGATAAACCACTAATAAGAGGCATGGTAGTGGAAGCAGAAAGGAAAAAAGAACCAGTGGGATGATAGGATTCAGGTTTTAGTTGTTGTAAATATTGATCAGCGCCATTCATCATAAAAATACTTATAACAAGTATAATTTCACCCAGTAAAATAATGTTTGCATCCGCAAAAGGCCAGCCTTTCAGCTCAGGTTTATGAAAACGGCTAATTTTCAGGATATTTCTTCGTATTAAAAATACCGCTGTTGCAATTAAAGCCAAGAGCGATAAGATTTCGATGGTATTTATGGCTAAGGGGTATAAAAATCCAATTTTATTGGCAAACAGGCGATGTTTACCAAACAAACCATCCGTAAAAATTTCAAGAAATTCAACCTGAGTTAATAGAAACGCTGTATAAATAAAAAAATGGAAGATACCTGAAACAGGTTTTGTAAACATTTTACGCTGTCCCAAAGCAAATAAGAGCATATTTTTAAATCTAACCAGCGCAGATCCTTCGGGCCAATTGGGTTTCCCTAGCTTAATGGCCTGATATACCTGGGCATATCGTTTCCACGAAAACCGCAGAATTGCAGTTGTAATTAGAATAAAGACAATGCTGTGAATCATTTCAAAATAATAGATCTTTGAACAAAAATTAGGGATTTTTACCTTTTAATCAAATCAGTATGATAATTCTAAATCAGGAACAAATTAAACAAAAAATCAAACGAATGGCCATAGAAATTTATGAACGGCATTCTGATGAAAAGAAATTATTCCTCGCTGGTATCAATACCAAAGGGTATGAAATAGCCAAACTCTTAAGCCTACAAATCAGTGAGTTATCCCCAATTCAATGCGAATTACTTCATATACATATTAACCCGGCCCAGCCTACAGAACACCCGATCAGCCTAAACGTTGATTCCTCGATGCTCCGAAATAAATCTGTAATTATTACAGATGATGTTGCAAACACAGGCAGGACCCTGTTTTATTCTTTTAAAACGATCATGGATATCGTACCAAAGAAATTGGAAGTAGCGGTTTTAATCGAACGCACGCATAAAGGGTTTCCAATACACGTTGATTTTGTAGGAATGAAATTGGCTACTACTTTAAAGGACAATATTGAAGTAGCACTGGATTCTGCCAATGATTGGAAGGTTAGCCTAAATTAAAGGGAATTAAATTTTGCCTCCAGTGCTTCCCGGGTTGCCTGATATCCTAAATTATACAAATCTTCAGCTGTATTTAAATCAAATTTAGAATATTGACTTATTTTGGGAGATTCAATCAAAATATCGCAATACCCCATTTGTAATTTTGAATTATTTTGAACTGATAATTCAAGTACTCTGGTCAATAGTTTAAAGCTGTTATTAATTTCATCTGATTTGACCATTTGGACAGGCATTAAACTCACTCCAATTAAAATATCACAATGCTCCCGGATTATTGATGCTGGAAAATTCATCAATATTCCACCATCCAGATACAGTTCATTTTCTATTTCAACAGGTTTAAATAAAAGAGGCACGCTGCAAGATGCCAAAACTGGTTTAATCACAGATCCTTCATCGAAAATTTTAAGCTTCCCGGCAATTAAATTTGTCGCAATAACTTTTACAGGAATTTTCAGACTTTCAAATGTATCCTTGCTTAAGTTTTGAGTTAAAATTTGCTCTAAATAATTTAAATCCATCAAGCCTTTATTTGGCAATGCCGGACGTAAGAAATTAAACCATTTGGTTTTAATTGATAAATCAAGTAAGGTTTCCGGGGAGACGCCTCCTGAAAACAGGACACCAACCAATGCTCCTGCGCTGCATCCCGATATAATATCTAATTCAATGCCTGCTTCTTTTATAAACTGCAGGGCACCAATATGGTAAATTCCTCTAGCTCCACCGCCGGAGAGGCAAAGGCCAATCCGCATGTATTATAATTTTATAAAACGAAAGCGAGATGTTTTTTCGCCAGCTACACTTAAAAAATAAACTCCTGGAGCAAGATCTAATCTTGAAGGATTCTGAATTATTAAATTTTGAATTAATTTACCTTGTGCATTGTATATAGAAGCTGCACTTCCAACAAGGGCATTTGTGTTAAAGTAAATTAGATTATCGACCGGGTTAGGATAAATCTTTATTGATTCCTGGTTTAGATTAGTAGCATCAACAATTAATTTAATATCAGCCAAATATCTGGGTTGAATTTGATATCCTTCAAGAAAAGGATTGATTGCGTCAAATTGGGAACCCAATCCTGTTAAGTCAAATTTGCCGACCGGAGCTGAAGTGCCGTGTATATTCACATCATTGTCAATGCGCATATCAAAGGTATTTGTCCCATCGGTAACTTTTACCGTAAAGCCTAGCGGATTATTTGACCAGGTACCTGGATCAACTAATTCCATTTTTTTCATTTGGATTAACTGGGACTCAGTCGACTCATTTAAATATTTTACAACCGTGGGTTGAAAAAGCGAATTTCCTACAGATAGTTTTGTGATGCTATCTGGTATTATTTGAATAAGACCATTAAATTGAGTTATTAGGCCCTTAACTCGAATCAAATCTCCTTCTGTAACTGTGTACGCTAAATTTCCTGAACTTAAAAACACTGCAATCCCATCATTAAATTGGTCTATCAAAGTAAATTGCAAACCAATTGGACGCAAGTTGACTCCATAAACAACCCCTTCCAAACTGTATCTCCTGTTTAGACTGTCTGCCAAGCCATTAAAATCAGTAGAACTTATTATTCCAATTGGCAATGAGGGATAAAGGTCATCCTTAATTTTAACTATAACGGTACCTTTCATACCATTTGATGCATGTACATCACATTGATAATTATAAATGCCCGGTTGATTAAACTTATAAATGTAAGACCATAAAGCGGTAGAAGGCAATCCATTTCCAAAAGATTCAGGGTTTGCTGTAAATATCGATTTACTTCCATTTACATTATGGTGTCCCCCTTTATTGAGCCATTCCACTTTTTCACCAACAAAAATTTCAATAGTATCCGGATCAAATTTAAAATCAGACACATTAATCGTATAATCTGCACAAGAAATACTATTTACAGCATTAGGACTTGCAAACAGAAATTTCCCATTAATCTCTACTCCAACAGCATTTTTTGAAGCACCCCAATAGTTTTCAAGATTATTATCTATGTTGTCACGGCACAATTCCAAGCTTGCTCCATTGCCATTTGCATTTGAATCCCATGTGCCAAAATAATGAACACTATCGACAGGGTTTTGATTTGAATCCAGCAAAGTAATTACTTCATCTGTATTCCTTAAGCCCCCGCTAGTCCATTCAAGAGCTGGGAATCCAAAAACAGAATCAAATTTTAAGGAATTTACACAAATAATAAAATATGCATTTGGAGCCATTGTGGTGTCAGGAAATGTAATGACAACGGCATCTTTAATGGAATAATCCTTTAAATTTACTGCCTGATTTCCTGCATTATAAAATTCAATATATTCTAAAACATCAGTCCCACTTTCAGGGGGGTTAAACATGATTTCGTTAATTACGATCTGACTATTTGCCAGCGTCAACATACTTGTTAAGGAAAGTACCAGCATGATCCGTTTCATACTTCTATTTTTTACAAATATAAACAGATTTAAACTTAAATAAAAGACAAAAGGCAGGTTTTAATCAAAACCTGCCTTTTGTCTTTTACAATGAACTCTGTAAAGAGTCCTGATTGTGTTAATTGAA
Source organism: Saprospiraceae bacterium (assembly GCA_016714025.1). NCBI lineage: Bacteria > Pseudomonadati > Bacteroidota > Saprospiria > Saprospirales > Saprospiraceae > Saprospiraceae bacterium. Next base: position 2,665,270 of record JADJOB010000002.1, read on the forward strand.
TATATACCGAACTCCTAGTTGGATCTGATATACATCGGCTAAACTTGCTCTTTTAACAATTAATTTTTCAGGATACTTTCCATTTACTTTAGTGAATGTGTAATATGGAATATTGGCAGCATCCCTGCTTTCAAACTTCAAAGGGGAAGACGAAATCAATTGATCTCCAACTCCTAATGAAGGATCAATCAAATTCAAGAAATTTTGGATGTCAGCCCGAATCTGAATTCTGTTCTTATTTTGTCCAACAGTCAATCCAAATTCTTGAATGAATGATAAATCCACAGTGGTTAGAAAAGGTAAAATACCGCCATTGCGCTCATAATATTTTCCTTTGTACTTAGATAATTCTTCATTATTGTTAACAAATTTCATAAATGCATCCCGTTGCTCTTGCTCTGTTGCAGCGTCTTTAAAGTGAATTTCACTTCCATCATTTGGGACATACATCAAGTCATTAGCTGATTGTCCATCGTTATTTAAATCACCAGCAGTTACTAAATTAAAGCGGGATTGGTTGCTCGATTGCATAAATATTGAAATCTGAGATGAAATATTCTTTAAGTATGATTTTTTATAAGACAAAGCTGCAATAAAACGGTGTCTTTGATCAAAATCGGAATAGGCTAAATTAGGCAAATTATTGCCATTTACAGTTACCTGATCACGCCAGGAACTAAATGCTATAGAGCCAGCAGCCATAATGTCCTTTGCCTCTGAAAAATTATAGGCTGCCATTGCATAAAGGCCATTTTTAAATTGTCTTTCCAACTTTGGACTGATACTGTAAGCAAAACCCTCTGATGTATTTTTAAGCAATATGGCATCAGATACATTTGCATACAATCTGTTTGCTGTACCGCCATTAAATAAAGGTCTATTATCTACCCCACTTAAATTTTTTGTTGGGGTGATTTGATTTGCATTTACATAAGCTACATTGTTTATCGTTTTACTGTAAATTCCTTCTATGCTGGCTACAAAATCCCATGGCAATGAATAATCAACAGCCAGGTTGACCCGAGCCAATTGTGGCAATTTGAAGTTCTTATCTGTAACCGCTAAATTAAAATTAGGTGCAGCTGATGGGTTATCTGGAACGTATTTATCAACTTCTTCTGAAAATGGATATTTAGTTGTGTTGTTAGAATTAATAGAGTTTTTGGTTACCCCATTATTGCCAACTTGATTAGAAATCCAAACAAAAGGAACACGTCCTGTAAACACACCTATACCTCCCCTAAATTGCAATTTCCTGTTGCCCATAACATCGTAATTAAATCCCATTCTTGGAGAAAACAAGGTTCTTGATTTTGGCAAAACGTTTGTTTCAAATTGAATAATTTCTCCATCGGAGTCTTTAAAATTATAAGTAGCTGCCAATTGATTTCGGTATGCTGATCCAGAATAATAATGAGGTCTGTCTAAACGAAATCCAAAGGTTACATTCAAACGATCATTTAAAGATGAAACATTATCCTGGAAATAAATACCTGGCTGCTTTATGGTAATTTTATCTATTGGCAACTGACCTCCCGGCAATATTGAAAAGCCCAATTCATAATTAGGCAAAGTGACTGTTTCGCCATTTGCAGATTTGTAAAAATCATTCAAACTTGCAAACGTATATTTTCCATACCAGGTTGGAGTAAATGTATTTTCAAAATCAAATGACTCAAAGTTAAATCCGGCAGTAACCGTGTGACCATTCAAATACCAGGTTATGTTGTCTTGAATTTGTATGGTATTTGCATCTAAGCGGTTATTGGGTGTAAATGGTTCATAACCAAACGATGTATAAGTGATATTTCCTTCACGAATGTCCACCAATGGAAACACTGAACCTGGACTTTCTCTGTAATCCCGATTTGCGGTAAAACCAATTTGAACCTGATTAGAAGCTTTAGAGCCAAATAAAGTATTTAATTCTAAAATGCCTGAATGGATATCATTGTTAATTATATAATTTGTATTTTTAAAATTCAAATTGTTTAAATTTCCATTCCTGAATCCCGCTGCACCAGAACCACTTGCCAATACATCACGATACGATCTTAAATAATTGTATCTAAAACTTAATTTATTGGATTTATTAATATTATAATCTATTTTACCCAACAACTTGTTGCTGTATGTTTGCAAAGCATATCCATCATATACGCCTGGATCATAATCATATTTATCGATCAGGAATTGACGCAGACTATCCATCGTTGTTGATTTCACTCTGGTAATATTTCCTCCTACAGATTCACCAGGTCTCTGTGCACGATATTGCAGAGGATCATCGCGTCGCTCTCCTTCAGCATTTACAAAAAAGAATAATTTGTTTTTTACTATCGCGCCGCCCAGACTTGCTCCAAATTGTTTTACATCAAAATCCAATACGGTAACATTAAATGTATCGGCTTTTTTGCCTACAAAATTTTGATTTCTTAAATTGTAATAAGCTGTTCCGGAAAATTTATTGGAACCAGATTTAGTGACGGCATTTACACCAGCTCCTGTAAATCCAGACAAACGCACATCATAAGCACCGAGATTTACTTGAACTTCTTCAATGGCATCAAGACCTACCGGCGTTGCATTAGACTGCCCTCCAGGAGTAGAAGCCAGGCCAAAACTGTTATTGAAAATTGAACCATCAAGGCTCAGATTATTGTATCTGCTATCATTCCCAAGAAAAGAAGTCCCGGGTGCAGTAGTAGTTGAAACGGAAGACAATCTGCTTTGAGGTGTAAGTCTAACAAAATCATTCAAATTTCTACCAAGTGACGGGAGTGCTTCCAATGCTTCTCTCTTTATGTTTGTTGCTGCACCTGTGCGTTCAGAATTCAAAATTTCATTTGTTTTAGCTGTAACTAAAACCTCATTTAACACCACAGCTTCCTCTGTCAACTGGCCATTATATCTCAAATTTTGGCCAAGAGAAAGGTAAATCCCTTCTTCTTCAAGGTTTTTATAGCCTACATAAGTGATCGTTATTTTATAAGGACCTCCAACTCTTAAACTTGGAATGTTATAACGACCATCTTCTCGCGTATAAACGCCATAAATTGAACCTGAAGGAAGATGTGTGACTTGCACACTAGCAGCAATTAACGGCTCTCCTTTAGCATCTGTGACCGTTCCTAGAATCTGAGCATTTGTTGTGCCCTGTGCAAACATTGAATTTGTACAGAGAAGTTTCATTGCTAAAATGCACAAAACAATGAATACAGACTTTGTTGTACTTCGTTTCATAATTAGTTTTTTAGAAAAAAGGATTAAAATCAAGCAAAGTTAAAATTCTAATCCTACACCTATATTATTTTATTATAAAATAATAATTTATATATTACAATGCTGTTAATCAGGCGATTATAAGTTTATTAACGCGCTGGCAGGAAATTTTCAGCGATCATGCAACGGGCGCTCCCTCCTCCAACCGTTTCAATAATATCCAATGGAATTATGGCAAATTCCGTTGATTTTTCCAAACGAACTCGCTGGCTTTGGGTTAATGAATTAAAAGCACTTTCAGAACAAACTAATAGTGGAGAACCCTTTAGATTTTTTAACAGCAACATATTCCCGGCAAATTGATTCATCTGACTAAAACTAATTTCAATCAATTCCTTTTCAGATTGAGAAAATGAGTCCATTAACTTTTGTTGCTGTGATTCGGGTATGGATTCCATGCAACAGATCACAAAGTCTGAACCCATAGCCATCATTACATTGGTATGGTAAATTTCATTCTGTTGGGCATCTGCTGCATTAAATAATACAGTTTGATAGCCACTTAATAAAGCAAATTTATGAAGGACCCTCGGATCGGTTCTGGGACTCAGACACGCATATGCTATTTCATGAATTCTATCCAATATCAAACTTCCGGTCCCTTCTAAATACTGTTCATGTTCTTCAAATAATTCAAGACTGTAGCGCTTTGTTACCAAATACTTTTCAGTTAAATTATCAATAATATCTTCCCTACGCTCCTTTCTACGGATTAAAGCTTGCATCGGATACGTATAAATAGTCCCATTTTCATCAGTTGATATCCAATTATTAGGAAAAACCGAATCAGGCAAAATGGTATCCGGAAGATCTTCATATACATCGACATGCACCCCTTTTGTTGTTAAGGTGTTTACCATATTATCAAATTCTATTAGGGCTTTATCGCGAATTTCTTCTGCGCTTAATATCGATATATTTTTTTGAAATTTATTACTGGCTTCAGTTTCAAGATTAAATCCAAAATGTCCTGGACGCACCATGAAAATGCGATTTGTTAGTTGTTGTTTCATAGATAAATTTATAATTTCATAGCATCTTCCTTCAATTCATTGCTTAAGTCATCTCCAAGATAAAGATGTATTATAGAATGAATCAAATAAATTACAGGGGTTAAGCCAATGGCCATGCAAACTTTATAGATATAATTGACGGTTCCTATTGCCAGAACCAATGATAATGGCCAATTGGCACCAAAGTAAAATGCAATAAACAGAACAATATAACTGTCAAAAAATTGGGAAATCAAAGTAGATCCAGTTGCTCGCAACCAAATGCTTTTATTGCCGGTAAGTAACTTTATTTTATGGAATATTAATGCATCCAGTATCTGACCGATGATAAATGCTACAATTGATGCAAGAATAATTTTTAATCCTTGCCCAAAAACCAGTGAAAAAGCAGTATTGTAATTGGATACCTCACTTGAAAGCTGTTGTTTCTTTTGAGGATCAGTAATAAAATCTAAGTGCGAACTTGGCCAAAAATCAGCCGGAACCAAATGAATCGCTAAATACACAAACAAAAACGCATACCCAATCATAAAAATAGCTAACCAACTCAGCCTAATTACCCCACGCCTCCCAAAATACTCATTAATTATGTCAGTCATTATAAATACAACCGGCCAAATTAAGACACCTGCAGTCAACTGAAATGATAAATCTTTGTGTCCAAAGAAGTTAAAAGAACTTAAAGGAAGATTTAGAGACTTTTCCAGCGAAAATATCTTAACACCAATAAATTCGGCAATTAGAGCATTTGTAATAAATATAGCCGAAAGAATAATAAAAAGTCTGGTAGCCTTATTTTTATGCTGGTTTTTCATGCAAGCCTAAACAATCCTGTAATTAATTAGGTTTAATTGCCAGAATCGCCTTATAAATGTCTAAAATTTCTATTGATTTTAAAACCGGAAAATTAAAAAGCAATTCAGATCATGTCGTTGGCATCGATTTAGGCACAACGAACAGCTTGATTGCTTGCACTTTAGAGGGCAGGCCGACTATTATTCCAATTGGTGATAAAGCTAAAAAAAGCATGCCTTCTGCAGTTTGGTTTAATAAGGAGGGCATCGCCTATGTAGGTGATGAAGCTTTAACCAGGATGCATGAAGCACCTATGAATATGATTTACTCATTTAAACGATTTATGGGCAAATCTTATCAGGATTTAATAAATACGCATTCCAAACTTTCTTATGCTGTTCAACAAGAACCCGATACCAATGAAATTGTAATACCCGTTGCTTCTCAGGCAATCACTGCTATTGCTTTGTCCTCATTCATTTTAAAAGAGTTAAAAACAAATGCAGAAAACTATTTAAAATGTAGCATTTCCAAGGTAGTTATTACCGTACCAGCTTATTTTAATGACCATCAAAGGCAGGCTACCCGGGAAGCAGGAAAATTAGCTGGACTGGATGTTTTGAGAATTATAAACGAACCAACTGCCGCTGCTATGGCCTATGGCTTGGGAATAGACCCGAATCAAACGAAACATATCATGGTGTACGATTTAGGAGGTGGCACCTTTGATGTTTCCATTTTAAGAATAGAGAACGGTGTGTTTGATATCTTATCAACTCATGGTGATAATATGTTAGGAGGAGATGACATTGATCAGGAAATTGTACGCTTTTGGGAAAATCAATATAAAATAGATTCCAGTCCTGAAAATAAAGCAGCCCTCCGAACTATTGCAGAACAAGCTAAAATATTTTTACTGGATCATAATTTATTTAAACAATCCTGGCTCGGCATTGAACTAAGTTTAAACACTGAAAACCTAGAACAATTGGCTTCAAATTGGATAAATAAAACCATAAAATCTTGCCAGTTGGCTCTAAAAGACAGTGGTCTAAGTCCACAGGAAATTGATGAAATCATTTTAGTTGGCGGGTCATCAAGATTGTCTTTGGTAAAACGAAAACTAACTGAACATTTTAACAGACCCATTAATGATTTTTTAAATCCGGAAGAAGTAGTAGCATTAGGAGCTGCCATTCAAGCTGAAATTTTACAAGGCAACCGAAACGACTGGTTACTATTAGATGTAAATCCATTGTCTCTTGGGATTGAAACTTTGGGAGGCCTTATGGACACAATCATTCCCAGAAATTCGAAAATTCCAATTCAACTGGCTCGCAACTACACAACTTCTGTGGATGGCCAAAAGAATCTCAAAATCACAATTTATCAGGGCGAGCGAGATTTAGTACAAGACAACATTAAATTGGGAACGTTTATTTTAAAAAATATACCACCAATGCCGGCAGGTCTTGCGAAAATTGAAATTAAATTTAATCTTAATGCAGATGGAATATTAAGTGTAAGCGCAAAGGAAATCAGAAGCGGCATTGAACAACAAATTGAAATACGCTCCTCTTTGAAACTTTCCGACGACGAAATTCAACAACGACTTAAAGATTCTATTACGAATGCTGAATCAGATGCAAAAAATAAAGCCAAATTAGACAGTATCAATGAATTGAACTATCTTATATTAAATACGAAACGGTTTATCAATCAAAATAAAACGATTTTAAATTCTGATGAATTGGAAATAATGAATTATCAACTCAATAACTTAATTCAAGCATTATCAACTGATTCTAAAAAAGAAATTGATCAATGTATAAACACATTCAACACGATTACTGCTCCTATTGCACATAAAATTATGGACATTCAAATAAAAAATTCTTTAAGCGGAAGTTCTGTAAATAAGATCTAGTATATGCAAAAAAAAACATTGAACTCATTACAGGATTTAAGCTTGGCATATTCAACCAATAAAGAAGCTCCTCCTATACAAGAAGAGGAGAATCCGAATATTGTAAATAAAAACTTACAAAAAGTTCGCGTCGAACGCTATTCAAAACTAAAAGCTGGAAAATCAGTTTGTAGAATATTTGGCTTGGAAGAAACCGATGAAACACTCGAAAAATTATGCAAACAAATTAAACAGAAATGCGGTGTTGGAGGAAGTGTCAAAGACCAGGAAATCATCATTCAAGGAGATCAGGTTGAGAAAGTTATAAATATACTAATAGCTCTTGGCTATAAAAACACCAAACGAAGTGGAGGATAATATATTTATGGCTAAACTACACCCGGCAATTATATTCATTGGAATAATTTTATCGTTTTCATGTACTCATCATTCTTCGAACGATCAGAACCATGAAAATAAAGTTACTGAAGAAGCTTTTGAATATTTTCAATTTAGAAGTTTGGTAGAAGATTTTCCTTACAATCCCATAAATGATGGGACATTTTACAGAACCTATCAATTATTTAAAAAATCAAATTCATTCAATACATTTCGAAATTTATCGAAATGGAACTCTATTGGGCCATCAAATATTGCAGGCAGAAGTTTGTGTATTGCAATAAATCCATTGGATACAAATGAATTGTGGATGGGAAGTGCCGGCTCGGGATTATGGCGATCCACCACAGGAGGTATTGGCAATACCGCATGGACCTATGTTCCAACTAATTTTCCCGTGAGTTCTGTATCTTCTATCGCTATCCAAGCGAACGAACCCAATACAATATACATTGGCACTGGTGAAGTTTACAATTACAATGGAGCTGATGGTGGTCTGCAAACACGCACCCTAAGAGGCTCTAAGGGTATTGGCATTTTAAAGAGCCAAGACCATGGAATAAGCTGGAAACTGGTTCTTGATTGGAGTTCAAATAACAATACCGCAGTATGGAAAATATTAATTAATCCAACAAATCCAAATGTAGTTTTTGCTGCAACTACCCAAGGCGTTTACAGATCAGTTGATGGTGGTCTGAACTGGAAAATAAACCTGGATCTTCCTATGGCTTTAGATTTATTAATGGATGGAGAAGATCCTAAAATTATATATGCAGCTATTGGAGGAATAAACAGTTCTGAATATGGAATTTATAAAACAATCAATAGCGGCTTAAACTGGAAAAAAATCCAATCACCCAATGACAGCTTATATGAAGGTCGAATAATGCTTGCTTCATATAAAAAGAATCCTAAAAAAGTATATGCAGCTTATTCTGATGCCTTTAAAAGTGTTGGGATGCTCCGCACTACCGATCGATTTGATTCAATAAAATATTACACACCTATTAAAGATGTCACTTCGTATCAAGGTTGGTATGCTAAATGCTTGCACATCAAAGATGACGATTCATCTCAACTCATCATGGGGGGTGTTGATTTATATATTGACACTACCGGAACAGGGAATCAATTGTTTAATCTCATTTTAAGGAGAATAAAAATTCATGCTGACATGCATGATATAATCAGCAATCCATTTGACGCAAATAAAATTTACATAGCAACGGATGGCGGCTTATACCGTTCAAATAATTTTGCAAATAGTTTCTTTCCATGCAACGGAGGGTATCTAAGTTCCCAGTTTTATACCGGAAGTTTGGCAAAAAATGGAATTCATCTGTTAGGTGGTTTACAGGACAACAGGTCTGCTATCTATTCTGTAGATAATCAATGGAGGGTAACAAATTTAGGCGACGGAACATACAATGCATTTGATCCGGTTCAGGATTCTCTGTTGTACTGTTCATCCCAGTATCAAAATTTATACAGAAGCACGAATTTTGGAAACCAATGGGAAGAATTGATTCCTCCAAATCAAGAAGCAGGTTTTGTTTCACCTTTTATTCTTTGCAAATCCAATCCGAATCGAATTTATTCAGGCGGCAATATGTTGCTTAGGTCTGATAATCGAGGGACGTCATGGGATACTACTTTTCTTTCAAATAAAAATGAAAAAATCACAGCTATTGTCGACAATCCAAATCGCTCCAATGAGGTATTTCTTGCAACAATCATAGAACCATCTAAAACAACTAAACTATATTATAGTCAAGATGCAGGCAAACACCTGCTTTTAATTGATCATTCGATCCCTGAACGAATGATCCGTGATATTATTATAGACCCTAATGAAGAAAACAGACTCTACCTCTGTTTAGCTTCCTACAATCAGCCAGGCATCATGGTAAGTACCAATTATGGATTGGACTGGAATTTCCTTGACAACAATTCTTTGCCAGATGTACCTATCCATTGTTTAATCATAGATCCCAATGATTCAAATATCCTATATGCGGGAACGGATTTAGGTTTGTTTTATAGTACAGACCAAGGAAGCAATTGGAAATCCTACAATACGCATCCATTTGATCTTGTAGCCGTTTATGATTTACTTTTCAACAATTCAAAAAGAGAACTCGTTATTTTCACCCATAGTCATGGAGCATTCACCGTTGAAGCGATTGATAAAAATGCAGTCAAGGTCTCCAATCATAAAAAGAAAACCCTTCAATGCCAAGTCGTAAATAAAAAATTATACATTATTGGAGCTGAATCCATTCCCTTAAATTTAATGATCCTATCCAGTACTGGTCAGAATTTTTTCCTAAAAAATTCAAACAATGCATTTGATGTTGATATGCTACCTCCCGGTGTTTATTATTTGATTTCAAATGATTTAGGGGTTTTGAAATTTATACTATTATAAAATGACTAAAATCATTTTAACTTTATCAAATAATTTTAAATGAAATTATTCTTAAAAATCACATCTTTCTGATTCGCATCATTCTGTTTAATGATTCCAAATCTTTCCTGATTTCAATATCTTTAAATGATGCGTTTAAAAATATTTGCTCTATAGCTTCCCATTGCAATGCATTCAATTCCAGATAGGTCCAGCTTGGTACCATTGTGCTCTTTTGCACAAATTGAGCGATCCTTTTATAAAATATTAGCGGATCCTCTCCATTAGGAAAAAGGGCTATATGGGGTTCATGCAATAAAACATGCGAATCCATCTGGTCAACTTCATGTTTTGAAATGTAAGGTGGATTTGAAACAATTAAATTACAAAATCCAGGCACCTTGTCTTCATCATCAAAAAAATCAGCATGAATAAATGAAAGCTTTAAATTTAATTTTTCAGCATTAGCACTTGCGATTTCAATTGCCTTCTCTGATATATCTAAGGCAAATAAATTCCATTCAGGTCTAAACTTTTTTAAAGCTAATGCAATGCATCCTGATCCCGTTCCAATATCAAGTACATTAAAAAGTGCTGCATGAGGATGATCATCAAGTATCCATTGAACAAGACCTTCTGTTTCGGGTCTTGGGATAAGCACATCCGGGGTAACCAGTAAATCCAAACCCATAAAGTCTGCACTAGATAAAACATACTGTATCGGAACCTTTTCAAGCAGCCTGGCAATCAAATTTTTGAATGCAGGAGCTTCCAGGAAATGTTCTAAACTCGTGTAATTACCCCTTGATTTATTTTGTATATCATACCATACATAATTGGCTATATTATTGATTTCATTCGCATTATATATATTATTTAATGCGACATATAGCACTTGGCATAATTTTTGTTTATCCAATTATATATTATTAAAATCTTTAATATGAAATCAAAAGCTCCTCTTCAACTTCGCACATGGAATCCCTTCACGCAACCTGGTGCACTTTTAAATTTCTTGATTATTCGTGTAATATTAATAAGTTTTAGCGTAGCTCCCCTATCAATCCATTCACAAAATACTAAGGATCCTTTTAATATTGAACAATTAGCGGAAATTCAAAAACCCCAGCAAGTAACGCTAATTTCTGAACAGGAATTGCCAATTGGACAATTGCAAAAAGGCCAACATGTATTCAATTTAAAAACCAATTCGATTAGCAAGTTAAGAAACAACTACCACGAGTTAATTTCATCAGAAATTCCTGATGGAAACGGCAAAACACACAAATTTTTATATACTGAATATGACTTTTTTTCTCCAGACTTTGAAATAAATCTTCTAAAAGAGAATCAAATTATAAAGTTAAACAATGTAGACCGGGGATTGCATCTTAAAGGCATCCAAAAAAGTAATTCAAATTCAATTTCCAGCTTAAGTATATTCGAAAACGAACTTTATGGAAGTGCTTATAATTCAGATGGATTGAAAATTAACATAACACCCACCTCTTCATCTGAATACCCAGCTGCGCAATGTTTAATCACAGATGAAAACTTAGTTGATTTTAGCAATTTAAAATTTGAATGCAATACAGACGACTTCAGACATTATATAGGAAGTGAGTTTTCTGTTAGTACCCGTATGAATGACAATTGCAAATCCGTACTCATTTCTATCGATGTAGATTATGCACTCTATTTAAAATTTAAAGGGAATGTACAAAGCATTTCAAATTATGTAACAGGTCTGTTTAATAATGTGCATACACTTTATAAAAAAGAAGCCATTTCTATTGTCCTTAGCCAAATAAATATTCATGCAACCGACGATCGATTTACTCACAGAACAGCCAGCGAAGATTTAGAATTTTTTAGAACAAGATATCCTAATACAAAAAAGACCATTAAACTATTGCTTTCTGGATATGAAAAAAATAAAATTGCAAGTTTAGGGGGTATTTCTTACATTAATACGCTATGCACACCTTCCTATTCATATGCATTTGTAAATGTAAATGGAACATATGAAAATTACAGCATATACAGCTGGGATGTATTTGCTACGACACATGAACTCGGACATATTATGGGTTCAAGACATACACATGCTTGTGTTTGGGGGCCAAAAAACAACGTAGCATTAGACAATTGTGCGAAAGTAGAAGGAAGCTGTGGCAATCCTGGGATTCCAAAAAAAGGAACCATTATGAGTTATTGCTTCCAAACCGGGATGCCAGGAATTGATTTTTTATTAGGGTTTGGAACAGAACCTGGAAATTTAATCAGATCTAAAATAGCCAGTTCCAAATGCTTAATTTCATACACCCCTGTTGCAAAAACAATCTCTAATCCCAACAGTAAAATAGAAGCCAATGTTGAATGTTTCGATGGTGTTTATACGCATTATTATTTTGACAACAATACAATTGATCCAACAGATGATGTATTAATACTATCCATAAATAAAAAATCAAATGACATTGGCAATCTTACAGATGGCAGTCTTAAAATTGCTTTAAACACTACCAAAGATTATTCTGAGTACAAATTAACACCAATAACTGCCTTATATGTCAATCCCTTGACAAGTTGGAATGTTTTAAATAAATTTTGGACAATTGAATCAAATAAAACTCCTAAAACTTCTATTTCCCTTGTTTATTATTTTGGAGCAAATGACATCAATGCATTTACTACCAGTAAACTTGCAAATGGAATAAATGATTTAAACATGTATATGCTGTCAAACAGCACCAATCCATCTCCTTCCAGTAATCATGCAGGAGCGACAAAGGATGCCGCTGTATTGATTGGATCCGCTTCTAAGATGTCCGGAGGGTTCACTTATTCAAAAATGGATTCGACGTTGTATTCGGTTGAAGTCAATAGCAGTTTCCTCGGAAGCAGTGGAATTGGTGTAAGCGTTAACCTAACAGATGCTGTAAAATTTACCCAATTAAGTGCTGCCTATAGTGGCGGTTATCATACGACTTCTTTTACAGCATCTGGCGAAAATAATATTGTCCGATATGTAATCGAAAGAAGTGCAGATCAAATTCATTTTGATTCAATTGGCATGCTTACATATAAAAAGCCATCAAGCACAAATAATGTCTATAAGCATTCCAGACTTGGATCCGAAGAAAAAGAGTTTATCTACCGAATTCGTGCAGTAACAAAAACAAATCAATGGACGTATTCAGCACAATTTTCACAAAATAATCCATACGATGGAACCAGCGGTTTATCTGCCTACCCAAATCCGGTAAAAACCGGAACACTATATATTGATTATACAAACAAGGCTGTAGCCCAGACTGCGACCATAACAATCAATGACATCTATGGTCGCGTTCTTAAAAATTACAAAACAGATATATTAAGTGGAAAAAACACCCTCAATATTTCAACTTTAGAACTACCTGAAGGCTTAAATTATCTTAATTTAAGTACCAAGACAGAAAATTTAAAAATCAGTTTTAGTGTTCGAAAATAACTAATGGAAATTCGCAGCATTGAATTTAACTATGCTTTTGTATCTAAGGGATCACTGCTTGATACACCCCAGAAGGAACTATTAAATGCAGCATTACAAGCTACGTCTAATGCCTACGCACCATACAGTCAATTTTATGTTGGATCAGCTATCCTTCTAGAAAATAATCAAATCATTTCAGGTGTAAATCAAGAAAACGCATCCTATCCTTGTGGGATATGCGCCGAAAGAGCTGTATTATATCATTATGGGAATTTGCAACTAAAATTAAAAATTACTAAAATGGCTGTTACTGTTGCAAATAAAAACTTGAAAAATCTATACCCAATTGCTCCTTGCGGACTTTGCAGACAAGTAATGTGCGAGTTTGAGCAAAACAACGGATCCCCAATCGAATTAATACTTGGACATCCAGAACATGAAAGCATCATCATTCCTGAAATTAACAAGCTCCTTCCATTTGTTTTCAATTCAGACTATTTATTCAAGACTGTCTAAAGTCTATTTTCCTTGGCATAATTTACAGCATCCAAATAATCTTGTTCGGTATCAATACCAATAATATGTTTATCTACCATGCCCACTTGAATCTGAAATCCATGCTGCAACCATCTTAATTGTTCTAATTTCTCAAACCCTTCCAGAGCCGTTGGCTTAGATTTTGCCAACTTTAACAATACTTCATGCTTGAACGCATATATCCCAATGTGTTTCAGCCATTCAAAATTTGTTGATTCAGTATTCTTTTCTCTTAAATAAGGAATGCTGGCTCTACTAAAGTAAAGTGCTTGATCTGTCAAACTGGTTACTATTTTAACAACATTGGGATTATCAATCCCTTCAGAATTCTGCATTCGAACTGCTAAGGTGGCGATATCAGTCTGATTTGTTCGGATGGAATCGCACAAAATCTCAATATGCTTTGGATTGATAAAGGGTTCATCCCCTTGTAAGTTAATAATAAATTTTACATCCGAAAGGGATTCTGCAAGTTCAGCAATACGATCTGTTCCACTTTCATGTTTGAGTTTGCTCAAAAAACATTCCGCTCCAAATTCAATGGCATGATCAAATATCAATTTGCTATCTGTAGCAATTAATACCTTATCCAAAACCGGGCATTGCAAAGCACGTTCATAAACCCTTTGCAAAATCGATTTCCCTTCCAATTTCAATAATAATTTCCCAGGCAACCGGGTTGAATCAAATCGAGCCGGAATTATAGCTACCATTTCAAGAGCCATAAAATAAAATTAAAATAAACATATTAAATAATTTAATAATATATTTGTAGTTAGCACTTAAAACATTATGTTAAATAAAACCCTTATATTCAATCTGTTATGTCTTCTGACTATAAATCTTAATGGCCAATTTGACCCTGACCTAGAAAGTTTTAGTCAAATCCTAATAGAAGAAAACCCAGAACAAACTCTGTATTTTAATCACAAGGTTACTAAAAAGGAATCTCTTTATAGAATTTCACGAATCTATAATATTTCGACCAATACACTATATAGCTTTAACCAGTTTAAACCTGATGATCTATTGAAGGAAAACAGTCTGTTAAAAATTCCATTTGATCCAACTCAACTTACAGTGGATAAAAAAGCCAATTCGTTGGCATTATTTTACAAAGTCCAGACTAAAGAAAACTTATATGGTTTAAGTAAACGGAAATTAAAAATTGATAAAAAGATTCTTAAGAAGTTAAATCCACAAATAGAAACTTCATTTCAGGAAGGCATGCAAATTTTAGTAGGTTATTTGCCATTGGAAACCATGCACGAAAACGAATCTGAACCCGCTGACATAAATGCGATTATAGCTAAACCAAGTGAGCAAGTTTTTACAAAAGAATCACGAGGCGTTGCAATAAGCGAATCGGTTGTCCTTGGAGATGGGCGATTATTTGCTTTACACAATGAAGCCAGGATTGAATCTATGATAGAAATTATTAATCCAATCCAAAACAGAAAAGTGCTTGCGAAAGTAATTGGTAGAATTCCACCTATTTACGAAAAAGATGTTAAAGTTTTGGTATCAGCTGAAGTAAGCAGACAATTAGCTGTGATAGGAAAAAGATTTTTTGTCAACATTCGATACCGCTGAGAGAATCCTTTAGCTTTGCAGAAATTTTAGTTATGCACTATTTTAATAATATTCTTGAAACCATCGGAAACACCCCATTAATAAAACTTAACAAAGTCGTTGATGATATCCAGGCCCTTGTTTTGGCTAAAGTAGAAACCTTTAATCCAGGGCATTCTATCAAAGACCGCATGGCAGTTAAAATGGTTGAAGATGCAGAAAATTCCGGGAAAATAAAACCAGGCGGCACGATCATTGAATGCACTAGTGGTAACACTGGCATGGGACTGGCTCTAACGGCTTGTGTAAAAGGCTACAAATGCATTTTTACCACCTCAGACAAGCAATCCAAAGAAAAAATTGATTTATTGAAGGCATTGGGTGCGGAAGTTATCGTTTGCCCTACCAATGTGGAACCTTCAGATCCAAGGTCGTATTATTCCGTTGCCGAAAAGCTAAGCAAAGAAATTCCTAATTCGTTTTGGTGTAATCAATACGATAATCTATCAAACACTCAGGCTCATTATGAAAGTACTGGTCCAGAAATATGGGAACAAACCGATGGTAAAATCACTCATTTGGTTGTTGGAGTTGGAACGGGTGGAACTATTTCAGGTACTGCCAAATATTTGAAAGAAAAGAATCCGGCTATAAAAATTTGGGGTATTGATACGTATGGATCCGTATTTAAAAAATATAAAGAAACTGGAGTTTTTGATGAAAAAGAAATTTATCCATATATAACAGAAGGAATCGGTGAGGACATTCTGCCCAAAAATGTAAATTTTGAATTAATTGATTTATTTGAAAAAGTAAGCGATAAAGATGGTGCCATTTTAGCCAGACGGTTGGCCAGGGAAGAAGGCATATTGCTTGGATATTCGGCAGGATCTGCAATGGCAGGGCTTTTGCAACTTAAAAATAAACTCAAGAAAGATGATGTAGTTGTTATTATCTTTCATGATCATGGAAGTCGTTACATCGGAAAAATTTACAATGATGAGTGGATGCGCCAAAGAGGATTTCTCCAAACAGAATTGTTAGTTTCAGATTTGATAAAGCAAAAAACTGATAAAAGTTTTTACAGTGTATCCGCAAATGAAAGTATTCGCAATGTCCTTTTAATGATGAAAACACACGACATTTCACAGCTTCCGTTAATGGAAAACGACCAAATCATTGGCACAATCTCAGAAAGTACTGTATTGAATTTTATTATAGAAAACCCTTTAAATAATCCAGAAAAACAAGCCCGGACAATCATGTCTGACCCCATGCCCAAGGTTTCCTTACAGACTCCTTTGAGTACTTTAAACAAATATTTTTCTGAAAAAATTCCCGGAGTAATTACTCAAGACCAGCTCGGTAATTTTCATGTAGTGACAAAATATGATATCATCCGGGCTCTATAATTTTTTTAGCAAAGGCGAATTTATGTGTATATTTTTTTAGTGTTTCGTTGTATATACCTTTTTCGTCATATCGATCTACTCTAACAAAACCAGAAGCATGAATTGCTCTCTCTTTATTCATTACAATCGCAACATGTATAATTCGACCTTGGCTGTTTTCGTAAAATAAAAGATCGCCCTCCTCTTGCTGGCCAAAAAACAAATCCAAACCTTGTTGACATTGCAAATCCGCATCTCGGGGTAAATTAATCCCCATGAATCTATAAACTAATTGACTTAATCCAGAACAATCTATACCAAAACCGGTTCTCCCTCCCCACAAATAAGGGGAACCATCCAATTGTTCAGCAATACAATCAATGGCATCTGCAATTTGTAAAACTTCAGCATATTGACCAGAGGAAATTTTATACCTACTGTCATCGACAAGCGAACCAATTGGAATTTTAATCTGATGATTCAGTGACCCTTGTACGGTAGCTAAAAAACTAGTAATAATTTTAGATTTAATCAATACCTCGGATTCTACAAAAATATCCATGCGATTTTCTATCCAACCTTTATACCCATCTGAATTCGACAAAATAAAAATCCATTCTTCCTGTTGCTGGATTACAGAAAAACATTCCCCAAATAACAACTGACTAATTAATTCAGACTTATGAGAAGGCTCCTTTCGTATATTGACCAACGGAATGGTTATTTTTCTTAACATTTTGGATCTGTAATGGTACTATAATTAATATTATCTTGCAACTTGATTTAATTTTAAGCAAATGCTAAAATATTCATTTTTTCTGTTTTTCTGTCTATGTGCAGAGTTAATAACCTGTCAGGAAGTAAATTTTTCTCAATTCAACACAATTGCACCCTATTACAATCCGGCTTTTACCTCTGCGTTTACTGGAAATTACCGGGTAAGTGCACTTCACAGAAATCAATGGATCGGCTTTAGTGACCAGCCTATTTCCAGCTTTTGTATCTTGGGAGATATTAAATTTGATTTTGGCATTCAAAATTTTAAATCAGATTATTTTGGAGCTACAGTTTATTTTATAACAGACCGCGCGCAACAATTTGATTGGAACAACAATGAAGTTTCAATTTTACTTGCTTATCATAAACTGCTTGACAAATCGAATTCACAATATATTTCACTAGGCATCGGAGTAGGAATTACACAACGTTCTATTAACTATGACAATTTATATTTTGAAGATCAATTTGATGGTCTAAATAAATACAATGGCAGTACTTCCGAACTTTTACCACCAAATATTTTTTCCAAACCCAGTATAAAAATTGGATTACAACATCAAGTTCGTTTAAAATCAAAATTAAAACTACAATCTGGACTTGCCATTCATCACATTTTTAGACCAGATGTTTCCTTCTATAAAGATTTTGATAATATCGATTATACAGGTAGCAATTCCTTAAAGTCAGATATTAAAATTACAGGAATTGTAAATGCAAATTATAAAGTAAATACTTTCACAGATTTAATTCCCAAACTATTTATCAGCACACAAGGTCCTCATTTTTTAACAAACTTAGGCATGAGTATACGCAGGTCGTTTTACAATTTAAATCAAACGGCCATTCATGCCGGCATGAATACAAGACTTATTAAAAATCTTGGGGGCTTTAGTCCATCTGACTTAGGATTTTTAGTAGGCTTTGAAATTAAAAGCTTTATCATTGGCATGCATTATGATTTTGGAATCCGTGATGTGGCAAAATATGCCTCACCTACACACAGCATTGAAGTGAGCCTAAGCCTAATTGGCAATTATGACAACGAGGGATTTATCTGTCCAACATTTTAAAGCACATACCTTGTAGGATAACATTGCTTCAAGAATTAAACCTGAAGCAATTGAAATTACGATCCTTATTCTTGGGCTTTCATTTGAAAAATCCTAAAAAGATTTATAACCAGTAATTTCCAGACCGTAAGCTTGTAGGGCGACTGTTTTTCGGGGTGTATTTGAGATAATTTGCATCTTCCGAACACCTAAATCATTAAGAATTTGGGCTCCAATTCCAATTTCACGTTGTTGTTGTTCATTTCTGTGTAGATCCTGTGTGTTGGCAGGATCCAATTTAATAAATGGTTGCCAGAATTGGTCTTTGCTGGTTAAAAGCAGGATTACACCAAACTCTGCCTGTGAAATTGCTTTGAAACTTCTTGATAAACTGGAGTTTTCAGTATCCACAAACAAATCCATGAGTTCTGAAAAAACATCGGCATGTTGAACCCTGACTAAAGCTGTTTTTCCAGGATCACTCTGCCCTTTAACCAAAGCCACATGAACGTCTCCGGAATTAGTTTGTCTGTATTGGATAAGCTTCATCGTTTGACCATGAATGATTCGTTCCATAACTTTTTCAACACTTACTAATCGTTCGCTACGCAATCGATATTCTACCAAATCATTGATGGAAATAATTTTAAGCTGTAATTTCTCAGCCTTCACAATTAAATCCGGTAAACGAGCCATTGAACCATCTTCATTTAAGATCTCCACCAAAGCACCTGCAGGGGTCATCCCGGCTAATTTTGCCAAATCAACCACTGCTTCCGTATGTCCTGTACGCTGCAATACCCCACCCGATTTTGCCCGTAAAGGAAAAATATGACCTGGCCTTGCAAAATCTGTATCAATAAACTTCACATCAGCCAACGCTTTTATCGTCAGTGCCCTATCAAATGCAGAAATTCCAGTAGAACATCCGTAGCCTATCAAATCAACAGAAACAGTAAATGCGGTTTCATGAAGTGAGGTATTATTTCGCACCATCAAGGGTAAGTTCAAAGAATCAGCTCGCTTTTCATCCAACGGGGCACAAATCAATCCACGCCCTTCAGTTGCCATAAAATTTACAATTTCTGGAGTTATGGTTTCTGCAGCACAAATAAAGTCACCTTCATTCTCCCTGTCCTCATTATCAACTACGATGATTATTTTTCCATTTTTAAAGTCCTGGATAGCCTCTTCAATTGTATTAAACTTAATCATGTTATGTTACTTCTTTTTGGTGGTTGCCAGGTAACCAATTGTTTACCTGAAACATAGATAATAAACCCATTTAAAAGTGCAAGGTTCATATAAAAAAAATACCTGATTGCCCTTAGCGGTCTTAAATTAATCCCAAAATACTGCAATACAAAGTCTAAAACTGGAATCCCAAAAATGAGTGCTACTAATGACAGGTTGATGAGGCCGAACTGCTTGGAGCCAAGCAGCCATAATCCCAAGGATGAGAATAACATATTCAGAAAAAGAAAAGGCCCAATCCAGCGAAGAAACTTATGGGAAAAAAATGCATAAGCAAGGCGAAAAGGTTTCTTATAAAGTCTGTCCTTAAAAATGGCCAGATTTTGAAAATTGCCAATTGAAATCCGCGATTTCCTTTTAAATTCCTCATGCATTTGGTTTGGAATGCCTTCAATGCAACTCGCATTTGGGTTTAACAAACAAATTCCATTTTGAATCATTGCTTTCATTGTAATGTAAAAATCATCCACAATTAAATGATTCGGAATTTTTTGCAGGTAACTTGATCTTATAGCAAAACACCCTCCAAATGCACCCATCATGCAACCAAGAACTTTCCCTTCCAGGAATTTTAATTTAGTTTCCAATGACATGTATTGACCTTCCGCCTTAGAAATACCATCACTCCTTAAATTTTTTTGGATAATACGTGAATCAACTACCGCAACGGCAGGGTTAATAAATTCTGATACCAAAATAGCAATGGTTTCTGCATTTAGAATGACGTTGGCATCTGTAAACAAAATTATATGATTATCTGATTGCGGAGTAATCTTATAAGCTTCTTCTATTAAGTCATTTATCACATTTGTTTTGCCGCGACGTGAATTAAAAGAGAAAAAATAAATACTATTATATTTAATTTTAAGCGCCTCAATGATTTCATTTGACCCATCATCTGATGCATCAGAACCTATGAATAGTTTAATTTTATGCATTGGATATTCGGAATTTAACACCGAATGAATTTTCTTTTCAATAATATCCGCTTCATTATAAACAGAAGTTATACAAGAAACAACCGGAAGATCTTTTGTTGCTGTTGCCAAATCAGATTTTTTAGGGCGTATAAATAGATTCGCTGCAACTAAACTAATTGGGTAAAAAATATAACTATGCAGTATTAAAATACAGGATATTGCAAATAAAAGTTCAAGAAAAAAAGACATTTTATAGATAATTCCTATAGTAGGCTGTGCGAATGTAATGCCTTTTTGTAAGCATGGATCAATTTTCCTGCTAATTTAGAATTTTCAAAATTTTCAATCACAAAATTCCGAGCATTTTCACCAATTTGCCTCAGGGTATCGTATCGACTCCTACATTGACTGATGCTTTCAACAAAATCCTCCACACTATTCGCAATAAAAACCTGGTCTTTATGTTTTGCACTAATGCCTTCCAGGCCTATCGAACTTGATATCACGATTCTGCCTAAAGACATAGCTTCCAGAATTTTTACCCGAATACCAGAACCTGCAAAAACGGGTACAATCAAAATTGGGTATCGGTTTAGAAATTCAGTTGAATCACGAACTTCCCCATGAAAAAAAATGTTTTTTTGATTTATATCTGAAATATCTTTTGGAGCATTCCGTCCCGCAATATGCAATTGTAAATCAGGGAATTTATTCATTAAGACTGGCCAAACTTCTTGAACAAACCATCGAACAGCTTCAATATTTGGCATCCAATCTAATGATCCAATAAAGGAGAGCATCATGGGTCTATTAAAAGCACTGTAATCAATTTGATTGTCTAATACTTCAAATCCAACCGGTGAAGCTAAGCATCCATTTTTATAACCCAATGATTTAAACTGTACTAAATCTCTGTCTGTAATGGCAACCAAAAAATCATAATCATTTAAAGATTTGATTTCAAAATTTCTTAATTTCTTACTTAAATAATTTAAATAAAGCTTTTTTGGAAGTGAAGGTACTTGCATGGCAATACGCTGCCAGATCTCATGTTCAATATTATGGGCACGCAAGACTACCATTGCTTTTGAATACTTCTTAATAATGCTAAGAAATGGCGCTAAATATAAGGTCTCCAGTTGAATGATATCATACGTCTTCTCTTGTAATAATTGCTCTAATTTTAAAGAAAATTCAGCAGAAACAAATCGGGTAATATGATAGGATTCTTCAGAAAAAATATTTTTAAATGCTTCTGACCACCTAATTTTATTATCTACGTTAACGGTTTCTATCCGATGGTAATAAGCCAATTCTTTAGGCAATCCATTTGTGAGATCTACCCGATGCTTTGAAGTATTCATTGCTAACAGACTCATTTCACAACCGCTATTGTGCAAGGCTTTACTCATTTGCAAAATAGCAATGGACTCACCATCTTTGGGTGGAAAAGGAAATTTCTTGCTTAATTGTAGAATTCTCATCCCCGATTTGAAATGATTATTTAACCTATGAAATTAGTATCTGCAAAATTAAATTCTTTATTCAACATTAATTCAAATTCCAATATTAAACTGATTAGTAATACTTTTTATTTCGTAAAACCATGAATTACATTTGCATATACAAAATTATTTTTAAATACAATTCAACTATATTCATAAATGATTGAATGCAAGGGCATTAAGAAATTTTACCAACAACTTGAAGTATTAAAAGGGATTGACCTATCGGTAAAAACGGGTGAGTTTATCAGTATAATTGGCGCTTCAGGAGCTGGAAAAAGTACATTACTTCATATAATTGGCAGTTTAGATCAAGCAGATGAAGGCACGATACAAATTGATGGCACATCGCTGAATTCTTTAAAACTTAAGGCACTTGCACAATTTAGAAACAAACACATTGGCTTTATTTTTCAGTTTCATCATCTCCTACCTGAATTTTCAGCTCTTGAAAATGTATGTTTACCAGGCTTAATAGCCGGTAGAAACGACCATGAGCTAAAAATTCAAGCAACTGAGCTACTTTATAAATTAGCTATGGAAAACCGCCTGGACCATAAACCAGGTCAATTATCTGGCGGTGAACAGCAACGAGTTGCTTTGGCACGTGCATTAATCAATAATCCAAAAATTCTGTTGGCAGATGAACCTACGGGTAATTTGGATGAACAAAATGCAAAACAAGTTCTTAATATGATTATGAATTTAAAATCAGAAAATAACATGACTGTAATCCTTGTAACCCATGACACACAAATTGCTTTAAATGCTGATCGCACCTTAACGATGCGGGATGGAAGGGTTGTGAATTAGGAATTAAGAATTAAGAATTAAGAATTACGAATTAGGAATTAGGAATTAGGAATTAATACTACTTAATATAAAATACGATCTGTATGAACACTCAATTTTATAAGTTTTTAAATCAATTCTTGTGGATTTTTGCTATGACACTTTCCTTCTTGTTCAGCTCATGCAAAAACGATAAACTTCCTATACTAGGCCTACGAACTTTCGAGAACAATGATACAATCTATGCAAAGACTCCTGATTTTGCTTTTGAGAATCAATTTGGAAAACTTATAACAAAAGATTCATTAAAAGGAAAATTACATATTGCTAATTTCTTCTTCACTTCATGTCCAACAATTTGCCCTAAAACGATTCGAAGCATGATGCGCATTGCCGATCATTTTAAAGGAAACAAGCAACTTGTTTTTATTAATTTTAGTATAGATTTCAGAAAAGACACTGTACAAAGACTTAAAAGCTACTACGATAAGTTAAATCATCCTTTAGATCAATTTCATTTATTACACATCCCCAACAAAGAAAAAATTAAAGAAATTTCGGAAAAATACATGAGTATTGCAACAGAAGATCCTGACGCACCGGGTGGCTTTGATCATAGTGGCTGGATCCTCCTCTCTGATTCAGAATTTCACTTAAGATCATATTGTTTAGGTACTGATGACAAAGACGTTGATCGTTTTATAAATGACATACAAACTCTTTTGGATGAATCTAAATAAACTTTTTTTTAGTGCAATACTTCTCTTAATTTTTGGATGCAATTATTCTACTGAAACTTATAAAGAAGGAAAATTACTATATAAAACACAATGCGCCGGTTGTCATGGGGATCAATTTGAAGGACTTGGCAATTTATATCCTTCGCTTAAAGACACAGCCTATATTCAAACTCAACGGACTCATTTAGCCTGCTGGATTCATCAGGGCATTGGAACTCCTGGAGGACAGTTTAACTTGAGGCATTCAGATTTGGCTATGCCCCCAATTCCAAAGTTAAGTGCAGTTGAACTAGTAAATATCTTAAATTACTTGAATTCTCAAATCTGGAAAATGGACGCTTTTACAATTCAAGAAATTGAAACTCAACTAAAAACTTGTCCCGAAATAAGAAAAATTCAATAGTTTTTTAAACTATTATTTAAAAATGAAATGCCGCCACCAACGATGGCAACACTGGCAATTGATTGACACGCCTGTTTTCAATAACGTTAAAATAAAAAATATTTTTTCTATCATAAGCATTGGTAACCGCGGCTGTGATTTCCCAATAAATATTTTTGCTTATAATTATTTTCCGCTTTAAAGAAAAGTCCAACCTATGATAATACGGAAGTCTGCCTGAATTGATTTTATCTGAGTAAATCACACCAATTGGGGCATTCTCAATTCCAAATACAGTTTCAAGCCCTTTTGGAATTTTATTATCCTCAATAAATCCCTGGATTTTGGTAAATGCAAAGCCTGAACCTAAATTCCATCTTAATCCTGCTTGCCAAACATTTTTACGACCAAATTGGTAATCCAAAACCAAATTTGCATTGTGCCTTCTGTCAAATAATGCTGGAAATTCTTGCTTGCCATCATTTCTATTGACGTAGCCCAATGAGTATCCCAACCAAACACTCCAATTTACCCAATTTGATTTCACAAGTATGTCTAAACCATATGCATCCCCGGTTTCAATAGCATAACTGGATTCTTCAACTGTCCTTTTATTCCGATTTAACTGGTAAAGTTTATCAAAATTTTTATAGTATGTTTCTACATTGATATCTGTATTCTCATTCAAATCCAATTCAAATCCGAAAACTGCATGGCTTGCTTTGATAAGATCAGGACTTGTGATAAATCCAACAAATAAATTCACAATATCACGTTCACTAACAGAACTCATTAAGTTTTGAGTATAAATTCCTCCTGCAGCCTTTATTCTAAAATCGTTTCCAACATTATATTTTAAACCAAGCCGTGGTTCGACAGAAGTCTTTTTTAACGAAGCGTAATATTGGAATCGTAAACTAGGATCAATCACCCATTTTCTAAATGCCTTCCGATATTTAAAATAACCTGCCAATTCCGTATTGTAGTCTTTTTGACTTACCGGGATTTTCAGAAAATTAGTAAAATTAAAATCTGTACTAAATGCATCAAATTCAATTCCATATTTAAATTCTGAATTCTTTGCAAAATATGTGAAATCAATATTAGATTGAACCCCTTTGATTTCACTTGATCTTGGCTCAGAGTTGATTTCATTTAATTTAATAAAATACTTTGAATATGCTACGTTTCCTCCCACAATCACACTGGAGTTCGCTGGAATCAATTTAAAATTGGTTCCGCCTCCTGATGCATTCCAATCCAAATCAGCCAATCCAGCATATTCAACCTGATCGTTAAAATTAAATCCAAAAAAGTTTAGAAAATTTCCATTGCTTCCGATAGTAGATATCTTTCCATAAAAATCTGTAAACTTAAAAGGCAAACTGTTGGTCGAAGTATCAAAGGCATATTTGTAGAGTGTTTTAGAGGTTTGGTCAATAAAGGACGATTTAGCAGTTAACAAAAAAGAAGTGCTGCCACTTTTTCCCTCCTGAAATTTTGAAATAGGCCCTTCAATTAAAGCTTTTGCTAAAAATGGACTTGCAGAAGCTATGCCTGACAATCGGGTCTTGTTACCTTCTCTGGTTTTCATATCTACAATAGCCGATACCCTTCCTCCATATTCTGCTGGAAATCCACCGGTCAAAACATCTACAGAGCGGATCACTTCGGTTTCAAAAACAGAAAAAATGCCTATGGAATGAAATGGGTTATAGACCGTCATTCCATCTATTAATATTCTGTTTTGAACCGGAGAACCTCCTCGTATATAAATTTGCCCTCCCTGATCTCCTGTACTGATTACACCCGGAATAATTTGTAAATATTGAGCTATGTCTGCTTCTCCACCCGTTGAAGGCAATGCTTTAATTTCTTTTGGAGTAACCGTTAAGGTAGAAATTTTTACTTCAGTTCGCGCTTGTTGCTTTTTGCCAGATACACTGACCTCCCCTAATAAAGTACTTGATTCACTCATCACCAATTGCTTATTGATAATTTGGTTACCTCTAACTGATATGGTAACTTTAACCGTATCAAATCCAATATAACTAGCAACCAAGGTGTAATCTCCCTTTGGAACTGAAGAAATATTAAAAAACCCGACATTATCCGTAATTGCTCCGAAGGAGGTCCCTTCCAAATAAACAGAGGTGAAAGCTAAAGGCTCTCCGGTTAATTTGTTGTACACATTTCCCCGAATATCCGACTTCTGAGAAAAGGATATTGAACTACAAAATAGAATACATAGTGATAGCAAACAAAACCTCATTAAATCTCAATTTAGTCTGCAAAAGTACAATTTCAATTTCTTTAATTAATGAATTTAACGAAAGCGGGTAAACGATCTTCTGTTTCTGCTTGTTAGAGTTCCATGACATTTAATAAAATACCCAAATTTCAAGGTATTCAGTTTTTTTATGACCCAAGCTATTTGTCAAATAAAAGCTTGTATGATAGGCTTTTAGAGATTTTTAGAGCACTTTTTATTGCTAGTTCCGGACAGGTGGACGAGCTTTTTGAGTGGATGAATGAACTTGATAAACGTTTCAATATTTTTGAACCAACCTACGGTTTGCCTGATTTTATTGAAGAATTAAAGCGAAATGGGTATTTGAAAGAAGGAATGGATCCAGAAATTCAATACAGCCCAACCAAGAAACTGGAACTAGATTTAAGAAAAAATGCTTTCGAATCTATATTTGGCAAACTCCGGAAAGGGCTTCCAGGAAAACACAAATTAAAAAAATCGGGTACAGGAGAAGAAGCATCCGATTCTTTAAAACCATTTGAGTATGGAGATCTGTTTCAAAACTTACAAGCATTTGAATCAGTTAAAAATGCTTTTATAAATCATGGTTCAAAATCATTTAGAATTGAAGAATCGGATTTGATTTCCAAAGAATCCATCCATGAGTCACAATGCAGCACAGTCTTAATGATCGATATTTCGCATTCCATGATTTTATATGGAGAAGATCGAATCAGTCCGGCTAAAAAAGTAGCCCTTGCTTTGGCAGAAATGATTCACCGATATTATCCAAAAGATAAATTAGATTTTGTTGTCTTTGGCGATGAAGCCTGGCAAATCGAATTGAAAGATATTCCTTATCTTGAAGTTGGCCCGTATCATACAAACACAGTAGCCGGATTAAATCTGGCATTGGAACTGCTTAACAAAAGAAAATCATCAAACAAACATATTATGATGATTACTGATGGAAAACCGAGTTGCATTAAACGTGGAAAAGAACTGTACAAAAATTCTTTTGGATTGGATCGATTTATAGTTTCCAGAACCTTAGCAGTTGCACGAAAATGTAGAAAACAAAAAATTGATTTAACAACCTTTATGGTTGCATCAGATCCCTATCTGATTGAGTTTGTCGAGCAATTTTCTAAAGAAGCCAATGGCAAAGCAATGTATACCAACCTGGATGGATTGGGAGACCATATTTTAATAAATTATGAAAACAATAAACGAAAAAATGGCAGTAAAAGATAAAGCGAGCACCCTTAAAGAATTAAAAGCAAGTAAATATATCTATCGAAGCATTCGGGAAGAACTTCGTCAAAATTTAATATCAAAAATTCGTACTAAAACAAGTTTGTTTAACGGCATTTACGGATATGACCAGACTGTTATTCCGGATGTTGAACGCGCTGTTTTAAGTGGGCACAATATTTTGTTTCTTGGATTACGGGGCCAAGCTAAAACCAAGATGGCCCGTCAACTAATTCAATTGCTAGATGAATATATCCCCATTATTAAAGGAAGTGAAATCAATGACAATCCGATTAACCCTATTAGTAAATACGGAAAGGAAATGATTGCAATTCATGGAGAAAATTGTCCAATAGATTGGATTCACAGAACCCAACGATATGTTGAAAAATTGGCAACCCCCGATGTTAGCATTTCTGACCTGATTGGTGACATAGACCCAATAAAAGCTGCTCAGAAAAACATTGCTTATGATGATGAATATGCAATTCACTTTGGCTTAATTCCCCGATCGCACCAATCCATCTTTGTGATTAACGAATTGCCGGATTTACAAGCAAGAATTCAGGTCGCCCTGTTCAATATATTAGAAGAAAGTGACTTGCAAATTCGAGGCTTTAAATTTAAACTTCCACTGGATGTGTTTTTTATATTTACTGCTAATCCTGAAGATTACACCCAGCGAGGAACTATAATTACCCCATTGAAAGACCGGATAGAAAGCCAAATCCTTACGCACTATCCAGAAGATATTGAAACTGCATTGCAGATAAGCCAGCAAGAAGCTCACATTCCTGAAAATATAAAAAAGAGTATTTATATCCCTTCGTTAATGTTGCGAATTTTGGAACAAATTGCATTCACAGCCAGGGATAGTGAAATGGTAGATGAAAAAAGCGGTGTT
The DNA here is from genome assembly GCA_016714025.1 of Saprospiraceae bacterium. Lineage (NCBI taxonomy): Bacteria > Pseudomonadati > Bacteroidota > Saprospiria > Saprospirales > Saprospiraceae > Saprospiraceae bacterium. The sequence continues at coordinate 2,693,881 of JADJOB010000002.1, forward strand.
TCCGCCCGCCTTAGTATTTCTGCATTGGAATTACTTTATAGCACGATTGAAAGAAGGATGCTGATGAATAATGAACTCAAGGGCACTGCTCGCATTGCAGATTTACTTGCAATAGTTCCAGCCATAACAGGCAAAATGGAATTAGTCTATGAGGGCGAACAAATTGGAGCATATGAAGTGGCCCTTGCCATGATCAATGATTCAATTCTTGAACAATGTCAGCCACTATTTCCTAAAATCATTAACACAGGAAAACAGAAGACCGTTAATCCCTACCAATCAATTTGTGATTGGTTTACAAAGGGAAATACAGTGAGTTTAGGCACAAATGATTCTGAATTAAAATTTAAAGAAAGCCTGTCCCAGGTACCTGATTTGCAGGATTTCTTTAAAGGCAAGGATAAAAATGACATTTTATTGCTTAAAGAATGCATGCTTCACATTATTGCTGCTTCCAATATTATCCAAAAAGAGTGGCAAGATCAACGGATTGTTTACAAGGATCAATTGGCCAGTATGCTGAATGATCTGGATTTAAGTACCAACTAAGCTGGACGATTAAATCTGCCCTTATTTCTATAGCTTGGGATGTCTGGTCGTATAATGCTTTCAATCCCTGTTATTTCAGTTATCTTTGTGAACGAATTTAAACTATTTAGAAATCCATTTAATATTTTCAAGTGAGTATACTTATTTTCTTATTGATAAGCTATGTTTTATTGTGCTTTACCCTGAGTATTCTATTTAAAAAAGTTTCCGTTGATGCAACAAAAGCCTGGATACCGGGCGTCAATTTTGCAGAATGGTGTAAACTCATTGGCCGATCTCCAAACCATGCCTGGTGGTTACTTTTTCCAATTGTCAATTTTTTCATTTTTGCAGCTATGTGTGTTGACATGGTAAAATCCTTTGGAAAAATGAGCTTCTGGGATTCGGCTTTAGCTGTTATTTATGCACCATTGGCTTTTTGGTTAATTGGCTCAAATAAGTCAATAAATTTTATCGAACCAGCTTTTGCAAAAGAAAAAGAATTTTTAGATGAAATGCACGAAGCCCAAAAAAGGAAAGATTGGGCAAGGGTACAAAGAATAAGAAATACCAATAAATATGCTCGAGGAGCAATTCGGGAATGGGCTGAATCTATAATTTTTGCAGTGTTTGCAGCTGCATTTATTCGCATGTTTTTTATTGAAGCCTACGTAATACCAACTCCTTCTATGGAAGGGACACTTAAAGTTGGTGACTTTCTATTTGTAAGCAAGGTACATTATGGCATACGGACACCTATGACCGTAGCGATGATTCCCTTGTTGCACAATCGAATTCCCAAATTAGATGTGGAATCTTATTTTACCAAACCTTCCCTTCCCTATTTTAGATTGCCTGCAATAACAGCTGTAAAAAGAAATGACCCTTTTGTATTTAACTGGCCAGTTGGAGACAGCGTTTATGTTACACCAAACAGAAGCTGGACGGATTTTCAAGTTAAAACTCAAGTAGATGCCGCTAGAGAATGCAAAGGATTGCCTTTAATTGTAAGGCCTCTCGATAAAAAAGATCACTATATCAAACGATGTGTAGCAATTCCAGGCGATAGCTTACAAATTATCGACCGGCAATTATACATAAATGGTAAAATGGCAGATAATCCTGAACATATGCAATATATGTATCAAGTCAGTTCGACATCCAGTAATCTAAGCATTAAAAAGCTAGAAAGCTGGGGTGTAAATACCAAGGATCCTTATTTTAAATATGGCTTCTTGTTTTTAGATGAAGATCAATTAACTAAAATCAAAGCAATTGGTCCTGACGTAACGGTTACCCCATACGAGAATCCTGATAAACGTTGTTTCCCTTATGACGAAATTCACTTTCCAAATTGGAGTTTTAATAATTATGGTCCCATTTGGATACCTAAAAAAGATGTTACCATTCCAATTAGTCTTGAAAATATTGCAATGTATCATCGCATTATAAATGTTTATGAACACAACAATTTAGAGGTTCGGGATCAAAAAATTTATATCAATGGACAACCATCCGATACCTATACATTCAAACAAGATTATTATTGGGCAATGGGAGATAACCGACATAATTCAGAAGATTCCAGGGCCTGGGGATTTGTCCCGTTTGACCACATTGTGGGAAAACCCTTATTTATTTGGTTTAGTTTAAAAAATGGAAATTTTTCTGATGGAATCAACTGGAATAGAATTTTTACATCCACAAATAAAATGTAAATGTATTTTAAGTACAACTTGATTCTTGGTATTTTGACCTTTGGAAATTCTCTGTTTTCCCAATTGCCTGTTTCATCGATGTATTTATTGGAAATTAAAAATCCAATGGATTCCAATTGGGTTATAACCAAAATAAATTATTTAAGTGCTTTAAATCCGGCTGGATATAATAATCAACCCTATTTTATTGATAACAATCATTTACTTGCCACTATTCGAAAGCCAAATAATTCCAATACCGAAATTTATAAATTTGATTTATTAAATAAAACAGCCAGGAATATTACCAACTCAGCTTCCAGTGAGTACTCTCCAAGAGTCTATCCTGAAAATTCAGAAGAAATTAGCTGCGTTAAGGTTCCTGAAAATGATTCCACAATTCAAAACCTTGTGATATTAAACGCAAGCAACGGAAAGCAAGTTAAATTTATAACTAACGATCATTCAAAAATTGGTTACTACAGGTATTTAAAAAACAAAACCTGGGTTTGTTATTTAGTACAAGAACCCCATGTCCTTAGTATTTATTCCGAACCAGATCGAACCCGAAAAGTATTTGCATCATCCATAGGTCGGTGTTTTGAAGTCGTCAATTTAAATGAAATATACTTTGTTCACAAAATAACTGAAGAACATTGGGTTTTAAAATCCTATAACATAGACACTGAAAAATCTAAAACAATTGCAAAAATGCCTCCAGGGGTCGAAGATTTTGTTATCAATAGCAACCAACAATTAATTTGTGCCAGCAAAAGCAGTATCCTTCGCTTAAGTGAATCCGGAACCTGGAGCATTCTAACTGATTTAAAAGCTCTTAATATCAATAACATTGGGAGGCTTGCACTATATGGAAATAGACTTGTCTTGGTTAACTTGAATGCTTCATGATATTTTATCAGGGAACTACTAACTTAAATTTATTTCCAAAACCTAAAAGCAACATTGTAAGTTTAGTCCCCTCTATTAGTTGGTACCTCTATGAACTCATTGATTCAAATTCAATTGTTGGAATTAGTAAATTTTGCGAAATCCCTGAAACTGTAAATTCAATTCCAATTCGAATTGGAGGAACAAAAAATCCACAACTTCAACGCATCAGACAAATCAAACCAGATCTTATCGTTGCAAACCGAGAAGAAAACACCAAAGACGCCATTGAGGATTTAGCCAAAGAGTTTGATGTATACCTAACCGATGTAAATGACCTACCTTCAATGTATCAAATGATGCGGGAACTAGGGATGCTTTGCGGACAATTTTCCGTTGCAGATAATTGGGTCTTTAAAATAACCGAAGCACATAAAAAATATATCATTGAAGTACAAAATGAAAAGCCCTTACGAATCGTTTATTTGATTTGGAAGGATCCCTACATGGCTGCTGGCAATAATACGTTTATCAATTCATTACTTCGTGATACTGGATTTATAAATTGTTTCGGCCACTTAGATCGATATCCAATCGTTAGTATTGAAATGATTCAGCAAGTAAATCCAGATTTCATTTTCCTTTCATCAGAGCCTTACCCTTTTAGTAACAAGCATTTTGATGAATTTAAAAAGGCATCCTGTGTTTTGGTTGATGGAAAAATGTTTTCCTGGTATGGCTCATTTCTATATAAAAGTTTTGACTATCTTAAAGCCTTGAAAGGAACATTAAATAGCATCTAATGAAAACATTGGTAATTACCCTTCTGTCTTTTTATTGGCTAAATGGTCAAAACTTAATAGTTCCTCACCAGTATACTGTTAGCTTTAAATCTAATCGCTCCCATCAAGGTTTTGGACAAAATTTAACCAGTAAATCACCATTAAAATCTGTTAATTATCTTAACGAATTTAATACAGTTGCAAGCCTTGAATTTAATGAATCAATGTCTCAGACTGAAGAATTAAATTGGCTAAATAAACAAGAAAATATTCAACAATTTCAGGCGGTTTATAAAATGTATTCCAGAGGATGTAATCCAAATGATTCAGCATATCTCGCTCAATACAATATGGAGAAAATGAAATTTGATGAAATTTGGTGCTATAAATCAAATGGAATTTCTGCTACCGGAGATACTTTGGTTGTAGCGGCAATTGATAATGGTTTTAGCTATTGGCTGAATGATATACTGCCCAATATATTTATCAATCATCTTGAAATACCCGACAATGGCCTGGATGATGATTTTAATGGTTATCGGGACGACTATTATGGCCTCAATGCCCAAATTTCATCTGAAGGAGACAATCACAGTCCGGATAATCATGGAACAGAAGTTATATCAGTAATTGGAGCCAAAGGCAATAATACATTAGGAATCACGGGGACCAATCAAAATATTAAGATCTTGCTTTGTTCTGCTGACAATTCAAATGAATTGGTTAAATGCTATCATTATTTTGTTAAAATGAAACGTGACTATTTAAATTCTGGTGGCAAAAAAGGGGCATTTATCGTCAGCAGCAATTTGTCAGCCGGTTTTAATGGGACATTTCCAATGGATCTCCCAATAGTATGTCAGGCATACGACAGCCTTGGAAATGTCGGTATTTTAAATTCCGTTGCAACAGTTAATAGTAACGACGATATTGGAATTATCGGTGACATCCCCGGTTTATGTCCAAGTGACTATATGATTTGTGTTACCAATACCGACCGGTATGACAGAAAAGTACCGGAATCAGGTTACAATCAAACCCATGTGGACCTTGGAGCCTGCGGTGAAAGCATCCCAATGGTTGGAATTTCAGGTTTAATTACTGAAGAATCCGGAACCTCCTTTGCAAGCCCACATGTAGCTGGGCTCATTTCCTTACTTTATCAGTTTTGCTCAAAAATAAATATCCTAAACAAAACAGATCCTGCATTGGCAGCAAAGGCCATGAAAGAAATTGTGTTGTCCTGTGGGGACGAACTCAGCACTTTAAAAAACATTACAGTAACTGGTAAACGAATTAATGCCTTAACCGCATTGCAATACCTCAACAATTACTGCAGTGATTCGACCATAAAATTAGATAACTTATTGATTTTAAACAACTTAACAACAGGCAACATTCTAATCAAGTTTAATCCGAGTCAATTTGGTACCTATCACTTTCAACTTTACGATAATCTAGGTCGCATGCTGGATGGTTGGGATCTTAATTTTGTTCCTGATAATTATAACACATTTCAAACAGATATAAGCGCTTATGCTCCTGGCGTTTATCATCTTAGAGTCGATGGAAAGGGCCAAAAATGGGTAAAAAGCCTAATAAAAATTTAATATCTTTTATTTTCGTAAAAAATGCCTAATTTTGCCCTCTGTTTTTTGAAAGGCTCCGTAGCTCAATTGAATAGAGCACCTGACTACGGATCAGGAGGTTTAAGGTTTGAATCCTTACGGAGTCACAATTAGCAATTAAAAGAATAAAGGAAATATGTCTAAGGTATGTGATTTAACAGGTACAAAACCCATGTATGGGAATAATGTATCCCACTCCAACCGGAAGTCCCGCAGACGGTTTAACCCAAATCTTCAGAGCAAATCATTTTTTGTGCCTGAAACCAATGAATGGGTTCAATTAAAAGTTACTGCGAAAGCATTAAGGACCATCGATAAATTAGGTTTGTATGCTTACATGAAAAAACTGGCTAAAAAAGTTCAAAATAATTAATCATGGCAAAGAGAGCAAAAGGCAACAGACAGCAGATAATATTGGAATGCACCGAGCATAAAGCAAGTGGTATGCCAGGTACTTCCAGATATATCACTCAAAAAAACCGCAAAAACACACCGGATAGACTTGAATTAAAAAAGTTTAATCCTGTTTTAAAAAAATATACTGTTCACAAAGAAATTAAATAAGGATGGCTAAAGTATCTAAAAACGCGCGGGTTGCTCAGCGGGCAGCAAATGCAGGTTCCGGAAGAGATCATGTGAAAGTGATTAAATCCATTAAAGATCCAGTTACAGGTAAGTACACTTATAAAGAATTAATCGTTCACAAGGATAAAGTGAAGGATTTTTTCGAACAATCAAAATAATTAGTGCCTAATCTAAAATTATATAAAGAAGCTCTACACCAGGGCTTCTTTTTTATTTAATATTACTCCATGGGTTTTTTTGATAAGTTTTTTAGCAAAGAAGTTGAACAGGATCTTACAAAAGGCATCCATAAAACCCGTGAAGGTTTTTTTGGGAAAATAACCAAAGCCATAGCTGGCAAGAGTTATATTGATGATGACTTTCTCGATGAACTCGAACAAATTCTGATAAGTTCAGATGTAGGATTAGACACTACAATTAAAATAATTGACAGAATTCAAAAAAGAGTTAAATCCGATAAATATGTTGGCGTTGATCAATTAAATGAATTATTAAAAGATGAAATCGGAATTCTTTTAACAGAGAATAAAACGTATGATCTCGATGATTTTCAAAGTGGGCCAGCAAAACCTTATATCATACTAGTAGTAGGTGTAAATGGTGTAGGAAAAACGACAACCATTGGCAAATTAGCTTTCCAATTTAAAAAGCAAGGTAAATCTGTAATGATAGCAGCCGGTGATACTTTTCGGGCTGCTGCAGAAAACCAACTGAACATATGGGCTGACCGGGTTGGTTGTTCCTTCTTTTCAAAAGGCATGGGAGCTGATCCCTCTGCTGTTGCTTATGAAGCTACTCAAAAAGCGCTCATTGATAAAACGGATGTAGTAATTATTGATACCGCAGGAAGATTGCATACAAAAATTAATTTAATGCATGAATTGTCCAAAATAACTCGTTCAATCAGCAAATCAATGCCTGGCGCTCCTCATGAAGTGTTGCTGGTTTTGGATGCAACTACAGGACAAAATGCAATTGAGCAATGTCGTCATTTCACAAATACTGCTCAGGTAAGTGGATTGGTTTTGACCAAACTAGATGGTACGGCTAAAGGTGGCGTTGCTCTTGGAATCACGGATCAATTTAAAATTCCTATCAAATACATTGGTGTTGGAGAGCAAATCGATCAATTGCAGGTTTTTAATATTAAAGCTTTTGTCGACCTCCTGTTTTTGCATTAATTTGCTCAAACGTTAAATATTTTCACATTAATTTGGTAATTTGTATCATTGTCTTACCAAGTATCATTTTTATCTATGCAATTGTCTAATAAGTTCTTAGTAATACCTACAGTGATTTGTAGCTTCTTTATATTTCTAGCCCATTCAGGAAATCCTGAAGATAGAAATACGGGAGCTCCTTTTGATGGGCTCTGTTCCAATTGTCATGGAGGCGGAAATTTTGATGGAGATATCTCTGTTACAGGCTTTCCAACAACCATTCTGCCAAATACCGTATATAATTTAACATTTACGGTCACTGCAACTATGGGAAATCCAACTGTTGGTGGATTCCAATTAGTAGCTGTCAATGCCAGCAATGTCAATTCAGGTGATTTAGCTCCGGCTAATTCAGAAACAGGGACAACATTTTCAGGAGCAAGAGAATACATTGATCACAGGGGAGCTAAGCCTTATACAGGAAATAGCGTTTCATGGAATTTTAGCTGGACTTCACCCAATGGACCTAATGGATCAGTAATTACAATCTACTATTCCAGTAATCTAGCAAATGGGAATGGCTCCTCTTCGGGTGACAATATCATCTTCGCATCAAAATCTGGAACGATGATGGGGGGCGGAAATCCACTCAGTGTAAGTATTACAGGCAAAAAAAATATTTCATGTTTTGGTGGAATGGATGGAAGTGCAACAGCAACTGCTGCTGGCGGATCCACTCCATATAGTTATGCATGGTCAAATGGCGAAACCTCAAACCAATTATCAAATGTTGGTTTTGGTAGCTATAGAATCACGGTGACTGACAATGTTGGAGCAACAGCTTCTACTTCAGTTGCTTTAACACAACCAAGTCAACTTAATCACGTCGTTCAAATAACCCGAAACGTTAGTTGTCCCGGTGGGCGTGATGGAGCCGTAACAACCAGTGTAAGTGGTGGCGTACAACCTTATACCGTTATATATTCATCCGGCAGTCCAAATGGATTAAGAGCCGGTCAGTATACGGTTACTGTAATGGACAATAACACATGCAGTTCAAGCAGTACATTTACCATTACTGAACCAGATACATTTACAGTAGCTACACCAGTATTCCTAAATCCAACTTGCCCATTAGACTCCAATGGAGCAATAAAAATACTAGTAAGCGGAGGAAATCCGCCCTATAAATATAAATGGAATACAAATGATACCGGAACCAATTTAACCAAATTAAAAACAGGCAATTATAAACTTACTATTACAGATTCTAAAAATTGCAATACTTTAAAGAGTTATGAATTAAAATCAATTGATAGCATTGCACCTCAACTGTTAACTAAAGATGGTACGATTTATCTTAACCAAGAGCAAGGAATTGCCATCCCAAGTAGTAGTAATTTTATTGAAATCCTTACAGATAATTGTGATCCCAATCCAAATGCCATTCTTTCTATTGATACTTTGCGTTGCAATCAGTTAGGTAAAAGCGCATACATTATGCAGGCCATGGATCAAAGTGGCAATATATCAAAAGACACCTTTTTTATAACCGTAACCGATACATTTAAACCAATCATCCATAAATGGCAGGATACTTTGTTTTACAGTTGCAATATAACCGTGCCAACAATAAGCGCATCAGATAATTGTTCGATAGTTGAATTTAAAAAATTGAGCGGACCTGAACCAGGTACCCTATTTCCAATTGGAGAAACTATTTTGAAATATCAGGCTATTGACAATTCAGGCAATATTACAATTGACAGTTTTATTGTCCGTGTTAAAAATTCAATTGAAATCCGTTTAGACACCAGTTACTTTAGCCTATGCAGTGGAGATACCTTGTATCAATACATTCATATCAGCAATAAAAATGGAGGACCTTATTCTTTAATTTACAAATCGGATACCCTAAACCTATTTCGAGATACCAGCTTATTATATACCATAACCAATGAGCCTGAATTCAGAATCAATGCTTATGAGAGCAGCTCCTGTACTCAAACTTTTAAAGACACTATAATTTATCCGGGACAACTCGTTCAGTTGGATTCAATACAAATTTTTGATGAATCAGTATTAAATGCGCATGACGGAAAATTGAATCCATTTTTTAATGCTATAGATTCATTTATTGTTTATGACGCCATTTCCCTTGAGCGAATTAATAATACAGGTACAGACTTAGCGGCAGGATTATATTTAATTAAAGCTTTCCGAAATAATTGCATTTTTGAATATGGACCTTATACCATTAAGTTAATTACAAAAACAAACTATGCTACTCCATTAAATGTAGTAGTCTACCCTATTCCATTTTCAAACTTATTGCATATTTCAAGCAATGTAAGTGAGAAATCAAATTATCAGATATTAAATTTTAGTGGAAAGGTTATCACTCAAGGACTGCTTAATCAAGAACTTTCAATAGAAACCGGCGATTTACAGTCTGGAATTTATTTATTGAAGATTGGAAATACAAACGACCAAAAAGTAATTAAAGTAATTAAACTAATTAAGCTTTAAGGGATTTTAAAACTATTCAAATAGCTTTTGAATTTTTATACTCCAAGCTTAAAGCCTTACTAGAGATCCATTAACCATTTAGACAAAGGATCATAAAAGATCTTTGAAGGATTCTGATTTTATTCATCAAGCTTTAGTACATCTAAGAATGCTTTTTGAGGCACATCAATGCTTCCGATTTGTCGCATCTTTTTCTTTCCTTCTTTTTGTTTTTCAAGCAATTTTCGTTTACGGCTGATGTCCCCACCATAGCACTTGGCTGTTACATCTTTGCGCATTGCTGATATTGTTTCACGAGCAATAATTTTTCCGCCAATAGCTGCTTGAATGGCAATTACAAATTGGTGTTTAGGTAAAATTTCCTTTAATTTAGTGCACATTCTTCGGCCTACTGACTCTGCTTTAGACCGGTGTACCAGTGCTGTCAATGCATCTACATTGTCTCCATTCAATTTGATATCCAATTTAACCAAATCTGATTTGCGATAATCAATCGGATGGTAATCAAAAGAAGCATAGCCTTTCGTCATTGATTTTAGTCGATCATAAAAATCAAATACAATTTCAGCTAATGGCATTTCAAACATAAGCTCTACCCGATAGGTTGTCAGGTAATGTTGTTTTGTAAGGATGCCTCGCTTGTCCATACACAATTTGATAATAGGCCCGATGTAATCAGGCATGGTAATTATTTGTGCCTGAATATAGGGTTCCTCCACATATTCCAGGTAATTGGGTTCAGGAAGATCATTTGGCGTATTGATGATCAACAATTCATGTTTGGTAGTAAGGGCTTTATAAGATACGTTTGGAACCGTTGTGATTACTTCTTGATTAAACTCACGAGACAGTCTCTCTTGAATAATTTCAAGATGCAACATACCTAAAAAACCGCATCTAAATCCAAAACCCAAGGCAATTGAAGTTTCTGGTTCATAAACCAATGAAGAGTCATTGAGTCTTAATTTTTCCAAACTATCTCTTAAATCTTCAAAATATTCGTTTTCAACTGGATAAATACCCGCAAAAACCATTGGCTTTACTTCTTCAAAACCTTTTATGCTTTCAGAACATGGGTTTGAGGCTTTTGTTAAAGTATCTCCTACTTTTACCTCTTTAACATCTTTAATCCCGGTAATAATATATCCGACATCACCACATCCAATTTCCTTTTTTGCAAATAGGGTCATGCGGAGAATCCCAACTTCTTCTGCTTCATACTCGCCACCGGTATTGAAAAATTTCACCCGGTCCCCTTTTTTCAAGGTTCCATTTATAATGCGGTAATAGATTATAATCCCTCTAAAAGAATTAAAAACAGAATCAAATATTAAAGCCTGAAGAGGAGCTTCCGGATTTCCTTTCGGGGCTGGAATTCGATCTACGATCGCTTTCATAATATCTGGAACCCCTTGCCCCGTTTTACCACTTGCTAAAACAATATCTTCTTTTGAACAGCCAATTAAATCAATTACCTGATCACTAACCTGATCTACCATGGCACTTTCCATATCGATTTTATTCAAAATGGGTATAATTTCCAGGTTGTGCTCGATGGCCAGATATAAATTTGAGATGGTTTGTGCCTGAATTCCCTGGGTCGCATCGATCAATAACAGAGCACCTTCACAAGCTGCAATCGATCTGGAAACTTCATATGAAAAATCAACGTGCCCGGGGGTATCGATCAAATTAAATACATAGCGTTTGCCATCGGTATGCTCATAGTCTAGCTGAATCGCGTGTGCCTTGATGGTTATCCCGCGCTCTCGCTCTAAATCCATGTCATCCAAGGCTTGATTTTGCATGTCCCGCGCAGAGATCGTCTTGGTAAATTCCAATAATCGATCCGATAAAGTACTCTTGCCATGGTCAATATGGGCAATGACACAAAAATTTCTTATTAGCTCCATAATTCAAAAATCAGCGCGAAATTAGCGCTATCAGGCCTCCTTTTCAGATTTTAGTTTAAGATTATCAAAGGATTAATATTTAGGAGTATTTTAAGGCAGAATCCTTAAAAAATGCTGATAATTTAATAAATAATCCTGATTTTTAGGCCTTTAAGCAGCATTTATGCAAACAAGACGTTATTAAAGTATGACCTGCATTTCTTTAAACTAATTATGAGGGTACTCGTTTCGTTACTGATTTTTAGCTTTTTGATCTCCTGTTCAAAACCGGAAGAGAATTTTATTAAAATTCCCTCTGAGTTTAGCGTTTCGATTGTTGAACAAATTGAAGCTAACAAAAACCGGCATTTATATTTAGAAATCGCCTCTCTTACAAGTACTTATTGCCAAGATGATACCCTCGTTTATAATGAGACCCTGGATAGCTTTAGCTTGAATATTGAAATTCTGGATACCTACAAAGCAAACAGCTGTTATGAGAGAAAGTACTTACTCAGTTCATTCATTCCACTTCCCGTCTTTTCAGACAGTCTGGATGTTACGGTTTCTTTAGGTTCTGCATCTGTAATAAAGTGCAGAGTTTATATTTGGGACAAAAGCTATCAAATAGTAATTTTAGGAGGGACCGGTTTAAACAACACTTATCAACAAACATTTAAAATTCCAACTAATTTAATTTGGGGATATGCATACCCTAAATCCAAAGAACCCACTTCTGAAAGCTTAATGAATAGTTTTAAAAAAGAAGTTGAATTCGATTGCTTAACGCATAGACTTGACCCAGGGTTTTATTCTTATTTTACTATTACTGATAATAATTTAATACTCCTTAAAACGGATCCAGGAATTGCTGGTAATTATATAAAATTTTATTATTTTCATTCTAAAACCAATGACGAATTGGATTTACTTTTCAGCGATCTTGCTGAAAAATATAATAATTTGGTAGGTTACAAAATTAATCTAGGAAGCGGAAAAGAATACCACGCATACTAAAACACATTTGCTTAGGATTGTTACTTTTACCGGATGGAATCAATCCGAAGAATAAATTTAATAAGTGATACAGTTACCTTACCCTCTAAAGGTATGCTGGAATCAATGATGAATGCAAAATTGGGGGATGATGTATTTCAAGAAGATCCAACGGTCATTCAATTAGAAAAAAAACTTGCATCCATGTTTGCACAAGAAGCAGGTTTGTTTTGTCCATCAGGTACTATGGCCAATCAAATAGCCATTAAATCTCATACCCAACCACTCGATGAGATGATTTGTGAAATCAATAGCCATGTATTTCAATACGAAGTTTCCGGATATGCCTTTCACAGTGGGATTGCTGTAAATCCATTGGTAACTGAATCCGGCAATCTATCTCCTGAATTAATTTCACAGGCAATAAAACCCTCAAAGGATTGGCTGCCTAATACTACCTTAGTTGTTTTAGAAAATACGGGCAATCGGACAGGAGGAACCTTGTACTCGCTCTCAGAAATGGTTAAAATATCCGATTGTTGTAAATCATACAATCTTAAACTACATTTAGATGGGGCACGTATCTTTAATGCCATCATTGAAGGGGGTTATTCAAGTGAAGAAATCGGTCCTTTATTTGATTCTATTTCTGTTTGCCTCTCAAAAGGACTTGGAGCTCCTGTAGGCACTGTGCTTTTAGGCAATCAATCGTGGATTCAAAAATGCAGAAAAGTACGTAAAGTTATGGGCGGAGGCATGCGACAATCTGGAATTTTAGCTGCAGCAGGTTTATACGCATTGGAGCACAATGTAAGCCGATTAAAAACAGATCATATTCACGCCAAACAAATCGAATCTTGTTTATTAAACCTGACTTACGTTACTAAGGTTAAACCTGTTTACACCAACATTGTCATATTTGATTTGATACCAACACTTACTCCTGATGATTTTATAAATCAACTGAATCAATACGGAATCAATTCCAGTGCATTTGGAAAACACTCCATTCGATTTGTTACTCATTTGGATATTAATGAATCCATGGTAAGTGAAGTTATTGATGTATTGAATACTAAAATTAAATAATGGAATGATTTGATATTGCTTACTGTATCGATAGCACTATTATATAGACAAATGCAATTCACAGCGTACCAAAATGAACGATAGTTTTTTTAGGACAAAAAAGGTTCAAATAATTGTTATAAACTTACTTGCGTTTATTTAATTCATCCCGGATGTGGGCCGCTTTTTCATAATTCTCTTCTTCCAAAACCTTGCTAAGCATTTTATTTAATTCTTCGGTACTGTAACTGCTAAACAATTTTTGAGGTTTATCTTTTTTTGACACTGGCTTTTGAGCTTCTTCTTCTGATTCTTCTAAAACCACACCAGCAGAATCCATGATAAATTCATAGGTATAAATTGGACAACTAAAGCGAACAGCAAGAGCTAATGCATCAGATGTTCTTGAATCAATTTTAATGATTTCACCTTCTTTTTCACAAATCAATTGGGAGAAAAAGATTCCATCTAATAAATTATTAATTAAAATTTCTTTGACTTCAATTCCAAATGAAGAAAGTGCATTTTTAAATAGATCGTGCGTCAAAGGTCTGTTAGGAGTCATTCGCTCTAATACTACTGCAATTGCTTGAGCTTCATAACCTCCAATCACAATTGGCAACCGCCTGTTTCCCTCTGTTTCACCTAAAACTACCGCATAATTTTGCGATTGCGTAACACTGTGGGAAAGGGCTATGATTTCTAATTCAATCAGTTTATGATCTTGGCTAGACATTTTTTAGTTCATTTTGCTTTTGCGCAAAGCTTCATTTAATTTCGGTAATATTTCAAACAAATCACCACAAACTCCATAATCAGCCGCTTTAAAAAATGGTGCTTCCGGATCTTTGTTGATTACAAATATTTTCTTTGAATTATTTACACCTGCCAAATGTTGTATCGCTCCTGATATCCCAAGAGCAATATAAACATTAGGCCGAATAGCAACACCAGTTTGCCCAACATGTTCATGATGTGGTCTCCAACCAGCATCAGCAACGGGTCGAGAGCAAGCTGTAGTAGCATGTAATAAATCAGCCAGCTCCTCTACCATCGTCCAATTTGCAGGATCTTTCATACCCCGTCCTGCAGACACAACAATTTCTGCCTCTGTAAGGGGTGTTTTCCCTTGAATTAATTTACGATCCAGCAATTTTATTTTTGGCTCAGGGATTTGCAGATTTATTGCAACAATTTCTATCTGTTTGTCTTCTGATTTATGGATTCCAAATCCATTTGGCATCAATGCAATGATTCCGTGATCTTTGTTGAATTTATACCAAGCGGATGCCTTTCCTGAAAAAACACTTTTTTGAAACTGCAAATTCCCATCTTGAAATTTAAGATTAACCGCATTGCTAATTAATCCCGTTTTTAGCTTTACAGATAAGCCGCCTGATATCGATTTGCCAAGACTGTTATTGCTAATAACAAGGTATTTTCCTCCTATCTGGCTATAGACTTGATCGATTACTGAAATCCATTGACTTCCATCCATATAATCTGCTTGCTCAAACTGGGCAAGTTTGTCTAAACCTAAACAGGCTAATTCGTTTACATTAATCGTCCTGCCCATTAATCCACAAACTTTTAATCCAGTGACCTGGGCAATTTTTGAAGCAAATCCTGCTGCTTCAATTGCAGATTTTTTCAACCTGCCATTTTGTTCTTCCAATAGTACTAAAATCATATCAATTTTATTGTCAAATGATTTTCAATTCATTTTTAAATACAGCGACCATTTCATCAATGTTTGTAGGATCGATCATTCTAACCCCTGACTTTGTTATCGGTAATTCAAAACTAACTAATTCGGTTAGTTGTTCACATTGAACAGGTGAAATTACTTCTAAAGGTTTTTTCTTTGCATCAATAATCCCTTTCATATTTGGAATGCGTTGCTCTGCCAAGCCTTTTGCAGCAGACAATACAAATGGGGTTTTTAAATTCAATATGGCGATGCCACCTTCAACTTCACAGGATGCATTCACAGAATCCTGCTCAAATTCCAGATGATTGCAATAAGATAAATAAGGGAGCTCTAAATATTGGGCAATGCGACTCCCAACCTCTGAACTATTATGATCAATGGTTTCTTTGCCGCAAAAAATAATATCATAGCTATTCTTTTTTGCAAATTCTGAAATTTGAACTGCAATTTCATCTGAATTAGATGGTTCCATGTCAACGCGAAATGCAGCATCTGCACCAATAGCCAATGCTTTGCGAATCAGAATATCTGAAGCTGCATTGCCTACATGAATCACATCAACCTGTCCAGAATACTTTTCTTTCAACTCAATTGCACGAACCAATGCATACCACTCATCATAGGGATTTAATATATATTGAATACCCTCATCCAAATATCGTTTGCCATCCTGGCTAAAACTTATTTTTGATGTTGTATCTGGAGTTTTACTGATACAAACCAATAGTTTCATATTTGTCTTAATTTTAATGCAAAGATATATATTTTGGCTTCAACCTGTAAAGCTTGATTATGAGTATGTTAAATCGAAAAGAACGCATTTTAACCATGTTGGAATCAGATCCAGAGAATGATTTTTTACTTTTTGCATTGGCTAAAGAACTGGAAAACGAAAATTTGATTGAAGAAGCTATTGATACCTATCGACAACTTATTGGAATTCACCCAAAATATATAGGAGCATATTATCATTTGGCTAAAATCCTTCAAACTAAATTAAATATGAAAGAAGCGATTTTAGTTTTAAAGGAGGGTATTGGACTTGCAAAAACCCTAAAAGATCTTCATTCTTTAGCAGAAATGCAAAATCTGTTAAATGATATAGAAATGGAGAGCTTAATATAATCGATAGAATCCACTAAATACCTGATTGGCAGGCCCAGTCAGCCAAATATTTATTGCATGGAGCCCTTCAATGTCCATTTGTACTTCCAATGGACCTCCTTTCGATTCAATCGCTTGCTTAAAAAAACCGTTTGAATCCGCCTTTACAGCAGCATAATAAGCCGAGGCAGTAATTCCCGTACCACAAGCCAAAGTTTCCGCCTCAACACCCCTTTCGTAGGTCGCAATGCGTAAAACTTCTCTCATAATCTCAATAAAATTAACATTAACGCCTTCCGGATCAAATTTTTTACGGAGGGCCCTTCCTTTCTCATTTACTTCAAATTCCCAGGGATTAATTACTTCACGAATTAAATGGGGCGAACCACTTTGGATTAAACTTCCTTCTGGTGTGGCTTCAAATCCATTGATATCCTTCATTTTAACTGAAACCAACTGATCTTTAACATAACTTTCATGCATCCCATCAAATGCTGCAAAACTAAAATTATTCTTTCCTTGTTTAGATTGCATATAGCGAACAGAAGCTCTACTTCCGTTTCCACAAAAGCTGGAGGGTTTCCCATCGCTGTTAAAATAGTTCATTTTAAAATCAATGCCAGGCTCCGGACACAATGCGATTAATCCATCAGCACCGATACCAAAATGTCGGTCGCACATTTTTTTAATCAGATTGGTGTCGTTTAAATCGATCCATTCAAATTCAAAAAAATCAAGGATAATGAAATCATTGCCAGTTGCTTCGTATTTTTCAAAAGGAATCGTACGTTTCATGAGACAAGATTAATGATAATTTATATTAAGGCATACTTTTTGTAACTAATTATATATTAGATATTTAAATAATATAATAAATGAATTCCATCCGAACACAAAGCTCATTAATTTTTATATGCTTGATAGTCAGCATTTTAAGTAGTTATCTAACCTTTAAATTTCTTATTCCACGAATAGAAAACTCCAATGAAGTTAAATTGACACATGAGGTCAATGACAATCCAAACGATCATTCGGCACTGATAAAATCAAGTCCAATCCGGTTTTTAAATACCCCTGGAACCAATTTTGTATATGCTGCCTCAAAAAGCACCCCTTCAGTTGTATTTATTGAATCCATCATTGATAACAAAGAGGGAATATTTTCTATGCCAAATAAGGAATTGTCAACCGGTTCCGGGGTTATCATATCTCCTGATGGATACATCATTACAAATAACCATGTGGTTGAGAATGCAGAAAAGATTCAAGTACTTTTAAATGACAACAGGGAATATGAAGCTAAATTAATTGGAACGGATCCAACGACCGACATCGCCTTAATAAAAATTGAAGATTCCAGTTTACCTTATATTGAATTTGGCAATTCTGATTCAAGTGAAATAGGTGAATGGGTTTTAGCAGTTGGCAATCCATTTAGACTTCAATCTACCGTAACCGCAGGCATAATTTCAGCTAAAGCACGAAATATCAATATATTAAACAATCAACAATACCGAATTGAGTCTTTTATTCAAACCGATGCTGCTGTGAATCCAGGAAATAGTGGCGGTGCGTTGGTTAATACAAATGGAGATTTAATTGGAATCAACACGGCCATTATGAGTCAAACAGGCCGATATGAAGGATATTCATTTTCAATCCCATCCAATCTTGTTAAAAAGGTGTTTTCAGATCTTAAGGAATTTGGGACTGTGCAAAGAGGTTTATTAGGAGTAGTTATTGAAGAAGTTAATAATGAACGTGCAAAACTTTACGGATTAACCCATGTTGGGGGTGTGTTTATCAGTAATACCACTCGTGACGGTGCAGCAGATATAGCAGGATTAAAACCTGAGGATATCATACTTGAATTAAATAACCGTGCTATTAAGTCTGTACCAGAACTGCAAGAAATTATCGGTCGATTGAGACCTGGTTCGAAAATTCAAATAAAGTATTGGCGCAATAATCAAACAAATACTGTAGAAGCAATTCTTAAAAATCAAGTTAATACGACTGAAATGTTAAGCACCAGAAGAGATCCTCTTTTGCTGGATTTAGGCTTTGAAGTTCGGGATCTGAGTGCCGAAGAGAAAACAAATTTAAAACAATCAGGCGTTAAGGTGTTGAGTATTTATCAAGGCAGCATTATTGAAAATACCAACATGGCCCCAGGTTATATCATTACAACTGTAAATGGCAAAAAAGTTCGATCAGTAGATGAATTGATACAAAACATTCAATCAGCAGATGCAAATATTCTACTGGAAGGATTTTACGAAAAATACAGAGGTAAATTTCCATACCGCTTTAATAAAAAACAATAGCGCTTATCTTGCGGAATATTCTATAATTCAATTTTCAATTTAGGGATGAATCAAAACCAGATAGATCTGAACTTTAATCAGAATGAAGATCAAGCTAAGCTCGAACTCTCAAAAATCCAAAAGCTTTTAGAGAAAATTGAAGATGGCGGTGGTAAGAAAAAACTAGAAGCTCAAAGAGCTGATGGAAAATTAACTGCCAGAGAACGGATAGCCTATTTACTGGATCCTAAAAGTCCTTGTTTTGAAATTGGCGCATTTGCAGGTTTTGAAATGTATGATGAATATGGTGGTTGCCCGGCTGGAGGTGTTATTGTAATGCTTGGTTATATAAAGGGAAAGCTTTGCATCATTGTTGCAAATGATGCAACTGTTAAAGCTGGTGCGTGGTTTCCTATTACTGGTAAAAAAAATTTAAGAGCTCAGGAAATTGCATTAGAAAACCATATACCTATTATTTATTTAGTTGATAGCGCAGGGGTATTTTTACCGATGCAGGATGAAATATTTCCAGACAAAGAGCATTTTGGAAGGATATTTAGAAACAATGCAATCTTATCTGCAAAAGGAATTCCCCAAATTGCAGCGGTTATGGGGAGCTGTGTTGCAGGAGGTGCTTATTTGCCTATCATGTCGGATGAAGCTTTGATCGTTGAAAAAAGCGGCAGTATCTTTTTAGCAGGACCTTATTTGGTAAAGGCAGCCATTGGCGAGGAAGTCGATCAGGAAACATTGGGTGGCGCATCGACCCATTGTGAAGTTTCAGGAGTTACTGATTACAAAGTAAAAGATGACAAAACCTGCTTAGACACCATACGAAATCTCATTGATAAGATTAATCTAAAACAAAATGAAACGTATGATTATATCGAACCCGTTGCTCCTAAGTATAGCCCGAATGATTTATTAGGCATTTACCCTTCAGCCAATCAAAAGCCCTATTCAATGGCCCGCATCCTGGAATGCATTGTGGATGAATCATCTTTGTTATATTACAAAGAGGAGTATGGCAAAACGATTCTTTGCGCTTACGCTCGAATTGGAGGATATGCTGTTGGGATTGTTGCAAATGATCGTAGAATTGTTAAATCAGCAAAAGGTGAAATGCAAATGGGTGGAGTGATCTATTCTGATTCAGCAGATAAGGCCAGCCGATTTATATTAAATTGCAATCAAAAAAGAATTCCATTAATATTTTTTCATGATGTAACCGGATTTATGGTGGGCACTCGTTCAGAACATGGAGGAATTATCAAAGACGGTGCTAAAATGGTAAATGCAGTGGCTAATTCTACTGTACCTAAACTAAGCATCGTAATAGGCAATTCATATGGCGCAGGAAATTATGCTATGTGTGGAAAAGCCTATGATCCCAGATTTATTTTGGCTTGGCCTTCAGCCAAAATCGCAGTAATGGGAGGTGCTCAGGCAGCTAAAGTGTTGACCCAAATTCAGCTGAGCGCATTGAAAGCGAAGGGACAAATCCCTGACGCTGAAGAAGAAAAGAGATTATTTGATCTAACAAACGAGAAATACCAAAAACAAACTACAGCTACCTATGCGGCTGCACGACTTTGGGTTGACGCCATTATTGATCCTGTAAAAACCAGAGATTGGATCATTATGGGAATTGAAGCATCCAAATTCAGTAGTATTGAACCATTTAAAACCGGAGTAATTCAAACCTAATGAACGAGAAATATAAAAATCTTTTTAAAAAACTTGGGCTAGCCGGCTTTCTGTTTTTCTTAATAAAAGGAATTCTATGGTTGGTTTTTGGTACCGCTTTGTTTAAATGGTTAAAGGGCTGTGTTATTACTGGAGCATTATTAAGTTTCCCTTTATGTATTTACAGTCAACAAGCTAAACTTGACAGTTTATTTAGTGTATTCAGGAATCCATCAATTCAAAAGGAGAAGACCTTATTTAATTATACAAATCAAAACTGCGAACGTGCTTTTTTTTGCAAATTAGAAGATCGCTATTTACTGAATAACAAATTACCAATGTCCTTTCGATTAGGCTCCGCACAATATACGAATGCAATGGAGTATCCAAATCAGTGGCGATTCGTTGAACCTGCTATTAAATCTGCGAAGAATGCACAAAGTGATTAATGTAGAAAATCTTTTACTTGATACGGTCCGGTGGTATTAAAGCCTTCTGCATATTCCACATGGATGCTTCTTCCATAAATTTTTGCTTTTGCCTTTAATAGTTCGAAAAAATCTTGACCAGAAATTGGCGAATCTAATTCTTTGGAATTAGGATCATAAAATTGAGACCCAAAGCATTTGATCAATGCTATCTTTTGATCCATAAATTCAGTGATATCAAATGCGATGTCGGCATTTAGTTGATGATCCTGAATGTAATGATATAAATTATTTGGACGCCATCGATTTTGTGGGGTTCCATTCATATCAAATGTTTCTATTTTTTGTAAGCCAGAATAAAATAATGCATCCGCAATTAATTTAGCTGCCCGGCCATGATCTGGATGTCGATCTGAAAGTGCATTGGCAAATACAATTTTAGGTTTTGCAGCTCGCACCACCCGTATGATTTTTTCAATTTCCTGATAATTCCACATAAAAAATCCATCCGGTAAATCCAATTGGATTCTAAATTTAGCGCCCAACAATGCAGCGGCTTTCATGGCTTCTTCCGTTCGCAATGTTGGGTTTCCCCTTGTGCCCAATTCGCCTAATGTCAAATCAAGCAAGCCTACAGTATACCCTTTTGAAATATGCCCTAACAAAGTGCCACTACAACTGAGTTCTACATCATCCGGATGTACTCCTATTGCAAGAATATCAACAACTTGAATCGTATTTAATGATAACATGAAAATGAATAATAGTTAATGTTTAATTACGGAAAATTACCATCTTAAAAGCGCACTCCCCCAGGTAAAACCACTTCCAAATGCAGCCATGCAAATCAAATCTCCTTCTTTGATTTTACCCGCCTCCCAGGCTTCTCCTAATGCTATTGGAATGGTTGCTGCAGTGGTATTTCCATATTTCTGAATGTTATTCCACACTTGATCATTTCTTAGATTCAATTTCTGCTGAATAAATTGACTAATTCGCAAATTAGCCTGGTGGGGAATTAATAAATCAATATCCGCTGCCTGAAGCCCTGCTTTATTAAGTGCTTCAAGAATTACTTCCTGAAATTTTACTACTGCAGTTTTAAATACTAAGGGGCCATTCATTGTCGGAAAGATCATTTGTTCATTCCACATTTTTTCAGTCAAAAAAATACCTCCGTAATTTTGATCTGGGTATCCAAATGCTTCTTTTCCAAGATGATATCCTCCATGGCACCCGGGATTAATAAAAGCCAATTCTTCAGCATAGGTCCCATCAGAATGCAAGACTGTATTTAATATTCCATCAGATTCAGTAGGTTGAACTACTACCGCGCCAGCGCCATCACCAAAAATAACTGTAACATTTCGACCGCGTGAACTAAAATCCAATCCCATAGAATGCATTTCAGCTCCTACCAGCAAAATATTTTTGTATTGACCTGATTTAATAAATTGATCTGCAATTGAAAGTCCATAAATAAATCCACTGCATTGATTTCTGATATCCAATGCCGGTGCTTCCACAGAAGTTATTTTTAATTCACGCTGCAACAACACACCGCATCCTGGAAAAAAATAGTCCGGACTTAATGTGGCAAATATTATAAAGTCAATTTCTTCTTTGCTTATACCTGCCCGTTGAATGGCTATTTCCGCAGCTCTAGCTCCCATGGTGGTTGTAGTCTCTGCATGCGCTTTTCCGTACCTACGCTCCTGAATTCCTGTTCGCTCCTGAATCCAGGCATCAGAAGTATCCATTAATAGTTCTAAATCAGAATTCTTTACAACTGTTTCAGGTACATAATACCCTACCCCTGCAATTTTTGATCTCATTTGTTCCAATTAAACGTATTAAAATAAAAAATCAAGCTAAAGGTATTAAGAAACAAGTTGGACTTGAACTTTTTCAGGCTTTTAATATTACAAGCGGAATTTATGTTTTACGCTCTTTCTTTTTGGCTGCAGGAAACAAGACATTATTCAGAATTAAGCGATATCCCGGTGAGTTTGGGTGTAGATTTAAATCCGTAGGCGGATCTCCAACCTGATGTTGATAATCTTCCGGATCATGGCCTGCATAAAATGTCCAGGTACCGTATCCATAGGTCCCATGTATATATCGCACTTCATCTACAGATTTAGTTTCTCCAAGCACCAATACATCTGATTTTATTAAACTCCGTTTAAAACTAGTCGTTTGACCCATAAAGCCTTTGACCGTTCTGGTATGATTTTGAGTTAACATGGTAGGTACCGGATCCCATTTTGCAGAAAAATCAAACAATTCAAAATAATCGTTTTCCGGATTTAACTTTCGGTCATATGTGTTATCAATCGTAGAAAATTCATATTCCAATGGGTTCTCTTTCAAACTATAGTTTTTAAATGCCAGGGTTTTTGTGTAATCAAGCAAGGCATTTGCATTTCCGTTTATAGGATCACCGTCATAATAAACAGCACAGATATCTATGCCCTCCGCTGAAAGTGCGATGTCATACGAATCTGTTGCTGAGCACATTGCAAAGGTGAAACCGCCACCTCCTATGTATTCCTTTATTTTTTTGGCAACTTCCAATTTACATTGGGAGACTTTTGAAAATCCAAGTGATTTACTGAGTTCCTCAGCTTTTTTCTGATTTTCAATATACCATGGTTGGGTATGATACCCTGAATAAAAACGGCCATATTGGCCTGTAAAATCCTCGTGATGTAAATGCAACCAATCGTATTTAGGCAACATACCAGATAAAATTTCACGGTCGTAAATTTTATCAAAAGGGATTTCAGCATAGGTTAATGCCAGAGTGACCGCATCATCCCAAGGCTGAATTCGTTCCCCTTTATTATTGAATTCAGGGGTATAAACAGCAATTTTAGGAGCCTTCTCAAGTTTCATAAGCTCTTGATTTACTTCAGGATTTCCAATTTCTGCTTTAATTCGGTCAAATTCATTGTCAGAAATAATTTCAAAACTAACTCCACGGGTTTTACATTCTTTCTCCAAGGTTTTCAAATTAAGGAAAGCAAAACTTCCACCTCGATAATTAAGCAACCAATACGCTTCTACATTTTGATCAATTACCCAATAGGTAATCCCGTATGCCTTTAAATGATTAGCTTGCTTTAGGTCCATTGGAACCAAAATATAAGAAGAAATCGCAGCAAAATTCAATATCAGGATACCAGATACAGTATATAATAATTTGCTCATCATGCTTTAAGTAAACAACAAATATATTTAATTGAATGATTTTTAAACGCTTAACCAATCAACATATTGGTTAATAAATGGTTATTTTATCCGATTAGAAATCAATTTATTGATATTTGCAATAATATTCATCCGCAATGGGTCAATTTAGTTTTCAATATCCTGTGTGGTCAATCGGTTTGTGCCTTTTACTTGCGTTCTTGGCAGGGATGCTAATGTATTATAAAAGTCCGCAATTAGCTGACAGAAGCTATAGCCAAAAAATGGCCTTAAGTATCTTGCGAATGTCTGCAGTTTTCTTAATCCTGTTGTTATTACTGAATCCACTATATAAATACTATAAAAAAAGCATCCAAAAGCCTGTTATACTCATTGCTCAAGATGTGAGTGAATCCATTATTTCAAAGGGGAGTGATTTTGTTCAAAATTTTCAAATTGATAGAGATCAATTTGAAACCAATCTTAAAGATAAATTCGAAGTGTTTCATTTGGAATTTGACATGAATTGTCGTGAACAAAAATCTGATCAATATACCGGTAAACTTACCAATTTAAATTCTGTATTAGACTATGTAACAAATTCCTATGACCTTCAAAAAGTAAGAGGAATTATTCTTGCCTCTGACGGAATTCAAAATACAGGAAAAAGTCCAATTTACAACAGCATATTGAATCAGCTCCCAGTTTATCCGATTTTGTTAGGAGACACTACACCTGAAAAAGACTTATGGATTGGAAATTTGTTTTTTAATGAGATTGTTTATGCTGGTGATAAATTTGCAATAGAAACAGATTTACAAGCCTGGAATTTGACTAATGAAAAAAGCTCAATTAAATTAAGCAAATTCCAGGATGGAAAATGGAACTTATTAAATAGTGAATTGATCACAATCACACAATCAGGATATTTCAATACAAAGCAATTTATTGTACAAACAGATAATCCAGGATTAAACAAATATAAAATTTCTATTGATCCAATTAAAGGAGAAGCATCAACCCGAAACAATACCCGTGAATTTTATGTCGATGTCTTGGATTCAAAAAAGAAAATATTAATATTAACCTACGCGCCCCATCCTGATCTATCAGCAATTAAGGAAGCCGTTACAGAGAATAAGAACTATGATTTAGTAATCAAAAACATAGCTGACAATTTGCCTGTTTTTAATGATTACAGCTTAATCGTATTTCATCAATTACCAGGACCCGGTGGTATTGGAAAAAATCAAATTGAATCTGCCAGAAAATTACAAATTCCATCTTTATTTATCCTAGGCCCGTTAACCGACATCAATCAATTCAATAATTCACAGGATATTGTTTCAATTAGCGGAACAAATAAAACAACTTCGGAAGCGACACCTATTATCAAACCTGGTTTCAATCAATTTATATTAAGTGATCAAAGCCTTGATTATATAAATAAATTACCCCCATTAAATGCACCTTTTGGGAATTATAGTTTGGATCCAAACGCATCCACATTATTTTATCAGAAGATTGGAACGATTGAAACTAATTACCCTTTGGTGGTATTGTCAGATAAAAGCGCTTACAGATCGACTTATATATTGGGTGAAGGTATTTGGAAATGGAAATTAAATGAATATTTAAATACCAATCATTTCAATTTTTTTACTGAACTCATATCGAAAACGGTTCAATTTACATCTACAAAGCAAGATCATAGGAAATTCCGCATTAACCAATCGAAAAGGATTTTTAATGAAGGTGAAAATATTACATTCTTTGGAGAGTTGTATAACGATAACAACGAAAGAATCAACCAACCAGATGTTGATTTAACGATAGTAAATAGCAATGGCCTTAAATTTAATTACAATTTTTCCCGAGTTGAAAATTACTATTCATTAGACATCGGATCCTTGGCTGCCGGTGAATACAATTATCAAGCACATACGGAATGGAATCGCAAACAATTAACAGATAACGGTAAATTTTCCATTCAGGAGCAAAATATAGAAACTGCTAACCGGGTAGCCGATTTTAATTTATTACGATCTCTGGCATCCAAATCCGGAGGAAAGCCCTATTTGCCATCAGAATTGAATTCTTTACAAAATGAATTGCTTGGAGATGAAAAATCCAAATCAATATTGGTACAAAATCTTGAGATCAATCCCTTAATTGACCAAAAATGGCTTTTCTTTATCATAGGATTTTGTCTGTTACTTGAATGGTTCTTAAGAAGATTTTGGGGATCCTACTAAAATATTTTAGATTTTTTTATAGATTTGCCTTGCACCTTAAAACACTATGCTGGCGTATACCCTTGCCCGGCCTTTTATTTATTTGTTTTTGGGACTATGTCTTAGCATAGCAGCCACTGACATTTATTACTCCTTGTATTCTTCAAATACACAGGCAAATATCCTTGTTTCTAGCCTTTTCGCAGCATTGCTTCTAATTGCCATTCGCAAAAAGAAGAAATCGATAGCCCTATTCATAATTGCAATCTTTCTATTTTGTATAAATGAATATGTTCACCTCTATCAGGTACATGATCCAGGACATTCATCCAATTTCCTCAACTATTTAAAGATCGACTTCAAAATTATCAGTGATAATTTTAAAAACAATAGACACAGCTGTATTGCTATTGCAACTATTAACAACCATGACGTTCAGTGTAAAATTACCATCCAGGATAGTACGATTAATTATCCCTTACAATATGGCGATATATTATCAGGAACTATATGCCTCAATAAAATCCATGGCTCCGGCTCAAGAACTTTTAATACTTACCCTGATTATTTACTAAATAAACACATATTTTATGAGGGTTTTATGACAAAGATAGATCATGTGCAAAGCGCATCGAATTATTCGCTTTATCAAATGACTCAATACCTGGCTACCCAAATTAAAAACATTCTACTTTCAACAAGCAGCAATTCTGAAAATGCCAACTTATTAGTTTCGTTAATACTAGGTGACAAAACCGAATTAAATAAAGATATTAAACAGGCATTTCTTTCAACCGGTACTGCTCACATATTAGCAGTATCTGGTTTACATCTAGGGCTTGTCTACTATTTACTAAGCCTGGCATGCAAACCAATACGCAAACTAAAAATCAAGAATTCAAAACTACTGGAATCGATCTTGATTCTTATCGGAATATGGGTCTTTGCTTTGATTACCGGATTGGGATCTTCCATTTTAAGAGCAGCAATAATGTTTAGCTTTATTCAATTTGCCAATTGCCTCAAACGAAAAAATGATTCGGTAAATACCCTATTTGCTTGTGGTTTTTTTATGGCAGCATACAACCCTTGCATTCTTTCCGATATAGGTTTTCAACTTTCTTTTTCAGCAGTATTAAGTATCATTTGGTTTAATCCTTACTTTAGCAGGATTTGGCTACCCCAGAAAAAATTACTGATTCCAATTCGTGATTTATTTTCTGTTTCATGCTCTGTACAAATACTGGTTTCTCCGATAAGCATTTACTACTTTCAACAATTTCCTATATACTTTCTGCTTTCTAATTTAATCTGGATTCCACTCTCCTTTCTACTAATGATACTTGGATCAATCCAAGTATTTCTATATGCATTTTCACAAAAGATAGCAAGTTTTCTAGGTGTCATTTCAGAAGAATTCATTCAATTTGGTGTTGCCTGTTTGAAATGCATTCAAAAAGCACCTTATTCTATACTCGACAATATTTGGATAAACGAAGCCCAGGTAATTTTTATGCTGAGTTCATTAGTATTTTTAAAATTCTATTTTCATACTCAAAATTCCGTGATACTAATAAAAAGTCTGGTAATTGCTATTTTGGTCTGTCTGTCAGCTTACTACACTGAATACACCATTTCAAAAAGTCGTGAATTAGTAATTTATAAATACAACAATGCATTCCAAATGGAATTGCGTGAAGGGCATCATTCAATTGGTAGTTCACCAAACTCCAGTATACTCACAAAGTATAGATCTTTAAATAAAGTCAATCACAGGGATTCGATATCTCTAAGCGAACTAATAAGCCTTACAAATAAAATTCAGAATGATGTAAGTATCCAACCATTAAAATGCTCAAAAAATCTGTACTATTTAAATCAAAAAGAAAATAATATGCTTCTTCATTTAAAAATTCTTACAGAATTTGATTCTAAATGCATACTAGAAGAAAATTACAAAATATCAGAGTACTTCAATATGAGCAAAAATAATCCAATAATTATTAAACTTTAAAAATGACAAAATCAAGCTTTGATAAGCTTACTTTAAGCAAAAATGAGCGACTTGGCTTATATTTCTTATTAATACTATTTGTGGGATTTATTATTTTACCCTATAAATTTTCACAACCTGAATCTATAAATTCAAATTTAATTAGACCTATAAACAATGCAACAATTATATCAGATTCCAATTTTGAAAAAACATATGAAATAGATGCCAACTTAGAGACACCTAAAAACAATAAATCCAATGACAAATCCACAGTAAAGCTTTATGCATTTGATCCAAACGAGCTCGATGAAAAAACCGCAAATGATTTAGGGCTATCGCCATTGGTTTATAAAAGAATCCAAAACTATTTAAATACAGGCGCTCGCTTCAAAAATCCTGAGCAATTCGGCAAAATATATGGACTTTCAATGGATAAATACAAAATGCTACTTCCATATATACAAATAAAGAACGAACCAACAATCCAGACAAAGAAGAACAAATCCAACTTACCGGCATCACTGAATAGAATTGAAATAAATGCATGCAACGCTTCTGACCTTCTACCCCTTCCGGGAATCGGTGAAGGACTATCAGCTCGAATTATTAAATACCGGGATTTACTCGGGGGATTCCATAAAACGGAACAGTTAAAAGAAGTCTATGGGATAACTGATTCATTATACTTGGTTATAAAAGATTATATAATTTTAAACAAAAATATTATAAAACTAAATTTATCAGAAATGCGTTATTCAGAAATGCAAAAACATCCATACATAGGACACAAAATGGCAAAATTAATTTCTGCTTATGTGAAATTACATCCACAAGCATCCAATCAGGAAATTCTTGGTAATTTGCCTTCAACAAGCAATGAAATAAATAAAAATCTTATTGCCTATTTAGAACCAAACTGAAGAAAATACTGATTCAATGTAAAGGCAGGTAAGAAAGAATTAAAATAAATGAATTTCAAATCCAAAATCATCCATTGAACCAATACCAATATTGTTTAAAGGATTTTTATTGCATGCCAATATGCAAGTACACTTTAAGGGATTACTTCATAATATTCAACGAAAGGTTTTATAAATATTTTCTTACAGAATCAACATTTTGATGAGAACCTATGATGATTGAAGACCTTTGATGCAAATCAACAATATCTATTTCCATTATGCGGGATCCATTTTCATTAATACTTGTTCCCCCTGCTTGTTCGATTACAAAACTCAATGGGTTGCATTCATACAGCATTCGAAGTTTACCGTCAGGATTTTTGATTGTATTAGGATATAGAAAAACACCACCTAAGCAAATCGTTCTATGGACATCTGCCACCATAGAACCAATGTAACGCTGGATCATACTCTTGTCAGCACAATCATCCAAATAGCGTTGAATCCCTGTACTAAATTGTTTATAATACCCTTGATTTATGGAATAGTTATTTCCTTCGGCAGGAATTTTCATAATCGGATGACTTAAACAAAATTCACCGATACCGCGATCATAAGTAAATCCATTAACACCATGCCCGGTGGTATAAACCAGCATGGTTGACGTTCCATACAAAACATAACCAGCAGCAACTTGATTTACACCTTTTTGCAAAAAATCACTTAACTGCAATTCTTCATTTTCATGACTAATTCTTTGGTATATTCCAAAAATTGTTCCTACGCTGATATTAACATCTATATTAGATGAGCCATCGAGGGGGTCTATTACAACCACATACTTATTGTTTTTGTTTGCTATACCGCTAAAAGAGACAAAAGAATCCAATTCTTCAGAAGCGACACCGGCACAAAGCCCTGAATTTTTCAGGTATTCTATCATTAAATCATTTGCGTATATATCCAGTTTCTGAACCGTATCTCCGGAACTGTTCACATTGCCCTCAACACCAAGAATATCCATTAATCCGGCTTTATTTACAATTCGATTTACAATTTTAGCTGCAATTCCAATATGCCTAAGTAAACCTGAAAACTCGCCAGATGCCTGATCTTGTTGAAATTGATTTTCAACAATAAACTCGTCTAATGTTATTCTGCGTCCCATCTCTAATTTTGGGCACAAGATAGTTAAAATTTAAGGATGGAATTCCTACAAAGAGGCTTAGCTTTGCCATGAAAACCTTAATTATTGAAACATCTATTTACATTAAATCGCTATTTTAATAAATACAAGAAAAAGCTTTTATTAGGGATACTTTTTGTAATACTTTCAAACATTTTCAGAGTCTTACAACCCCAAGCCATACGGGAAGCGCTTAACCGGATATTAGATTTTATTCAAAGCGATAAGGGTCAAATGCAAAAAGAGCAGCTTTATTCTGAATTGATGAAATTTGGATTTTACATATTTGGTTTTGCTTTATTAATGGGACTATTTATGTATATGATGCGGCAAACAATTATTGTAATGTCTCGATTAATTGAATACGATTTAAGAAAAGACATATTTCAACATTATTTAAAATTGGATACTGCATTTTATCAACAGAACAAAACCGGTGATCTGATGTCCAGGATAACAGAGGATGTGAATAAAGTACGAATGTACCTGGGCCCAGCGTTGCTTTATGGAATTAACCTGATCAGTTTGGTATTGATTGTCATCATTACCATGTTCAAGGTTAATTTCATGCTTTCATTATATACTTTATTGCCTCTGCCATTTCTTTCGTTTATTATTTATTGGGTAAGCAACAAAATCAATAAAAAAAGCGAAAAAATACAACAGCAATTAGCTCGATTGACAACAGTAAGCCAGGAATCTTTTAGCGGCATCCGGATAATTAAATCCTATGGGATGGAAGCCAATTGGAAGCGAGATTTAGGAGAAAATGCAAAACAATACAAAGATTTATATCTTGGACTATCTCGAATCGATGCCCTCTTTTTTCCTTCGATGCTTTTATTGATTGGATTAAGTACATTAATTACCATATTTGTAGGTGGTCTAAACGTTTATAACGGCACAGTTACTCCGGGAAACATCGCAGAGTTTGTTATCTATGTCAATATGCTGACATGGCCTGTTTCAGCCCTTGGTTGGTGTGTTTCTATCATACAGCAAGCTGAAGCTTCTCAAAAGCGAATCAATGATTTCTTACAAGCAAAATCGGAAATCGAATCAAATGGACCTCAAAAATTGCCGGGCTCTTCATATGATATTGAATTTGAAAACATTAACTTTCAATATCCAGGATCGAAAATCAAAGCTTTGACAAATTTCTCAGTAAGCATTCCGAAAGGATCTCGAGTTGCTATCGTTGGAAAGACGGCGTCAGGAAAAACGACCCTAGCAGAATTACTCCTGCGTTTGTACGATCCCAGTTCAGGTACGATCAAATTAGGCGGCCAAAATTTAAAAAACATTCAAGTCGAATTGCTGCGAAAGCAAATTGCCTATGTACCTCAGGATGTGTTTTTATTTTCTGAAAGCATAGAAGACAATATTGCTTTTGGAATTGAATCTCCAGAGCCCCAACTTGTCAAGAAAGCTGCCACTTATGCTTCGGTGGCAACAGAAATTGAAGAATTTCCAGAAGGCTATACCAGTATTTTAGGAGAACGAGGAGTCAATGTTTCAGGAGGACAAAAACAGCGAATTAGTCTGGCAAGGGCGTTTATCAAAGATTCACCTATCATTGTATTAGACGACTGCTTGTCAGCCGTAGACTCCCAAACAGAACAGCGGATTATGGAAAGTTTTGACACCTATCTTTCCGGGAAGACATTGATATTGATTACACAAAGATTAAAACAAACCGCCCATATGGATAAAATCCTGGTTTTAGAGGATGGAAAATTGGTTCAAAGTGGAAATTTTGAAACATTAGTTAAAGAAAAAGGCCTTTTTTCACAACTTTATGAGATTGAAATAAAAGCCGAAAACAATATTCAGGAAAAATAACATATATTTACATAGCATTAAAATTCTTGTCCCGTGGAAAATGAAAAGCATATCGAGAATATTTTTTCAAAAAAACTAAGGGCCGGTAAGCGCAGGACCTATTTTTTTGATATTAGAAAAACAAAATCCGATGATTTTTTTATATCCATAACGGAAAGCACCCGGAAATTTACTGGCGAAGGCTATGAACGCCATAAAATTTTTGTCTATAAGGAAGACTTTAATCGTTTTGTAGAAAATCTTCAGGAGGTGATTAATGAAATCAAAACCAATTATTTGCCAGATTTTGATTACGATGCATTTGCTAAAAGAGATGAAGAATGGGAGCAACAAAATCCTGAAGGTTCGAAAAATCAAAACGACGATAATATTGCCTGGTAGTTATTGTTTTAAATAACGTATCAAATAATAGATTGCATTTAAGAGCAAGCTTATAAGCAGTAAGCTAATTATCGGAAAATAAATTCTATAGTTAGATCCCACCCATTTAATATCCCCGGGTAAATTTCCAAACCAAGAAATGAATTGTCTAAAATAAGTAAAGGAAATTCCAATAATCACTAGTATCAATCCCAATATGATTATTTGCTTTCCGACTTCCATGTTAAATTACAATTTTTCAGGATAGATTCCTGCCTGAATCATATCATTAAATGCTTTCTCCACCATTGGTTTATCTTCTTTATATGTAACACCAATCCAACTTGAACTGGAATGCAATACATCCACCTCTGTTTTGTGAGTATCTATTAAATCCTGGATTAATTCCGGTATGTAAAATTCTGCTCCGGAATTAGTCAGATTCTTTTTAAGAAAATTATTAAAAAATGTATTTGCCCATACAAAATAATTAGATTGAAAACCCCACATATTCATCGAAACCGGAGTGTCTGGATTTAAAAAATGTTTGTGATCATTATGCTCAAAATAAATTTCAGGTTGCTTATTAATATTCTTACACTCCAGAATACTAATCAATTTATTCCCCGGACTTATTTTACAAATTCCCCGGTTTACAGCTCCATAATCTGACAGGGTATTTATTAATGGATACGCAACAACTGCATAGTTTTTCGAACCACTTGAAAGAAAATCAAACAGTACTTGCATGGCATTTCTGCCATAAAAATCATCTGCATTAATTACCCCGAATGGTCCATGAATTGCATCTTTGGAAACCCAAACTGCATGGCCGGTTCCCCAAGGTTTTACGCGATCAGGAGGACAAACAAATGATTCAGGCAATCGATCCAATTCCTGATTTACAAATTCAAGTTCGACTTTACCAGCCCAATGGGCATTGACCCGATCCTTAAACTCCGCTGCAAAACTATTGCGAATCACAAAAACTATTTTTTCAAATCCGACTTTCAGTGCATCATAAATTGAATAATCAATAATTGTTTCCCCAGACGGACCAAATCCATCCATTTGCTTTAAGCCACCATAACGACTTCCCATTCCAGCTGCTAAAATTAATAATACTGGCTTTTGACTTTCCATATTTATTATTTAAATGCAATATTACTACTGGAAATGCTTAAATGCAAATTCACTATTTGAAGCAATAAAAAAGCCCACATGTTTATTCATCATGTGGGCTAAAAAAATAATTTCAATTACTTATAGCTTAATTAATGCTTTTGTTTTTTGAGCACTTTCAGAAGCTATACGCACATAATAATTTCCGCTTGCCAAATCTTTTAGATTTAGATCAAGTTCATGTTTTCCACTACTCATTCTGCCAGAATGTAAGACTTGGATTTCAGAACCTATAGAGTTAAATACAGTGATTCTGATAAACTCATCTTTACATTCAAAACTAATTTTAGATGATTCTTGTGCAGGATTTGGATACGCTTCAAAATTTAATGAAAAATCGCGATCATAATCCTGAACAGAAGTTGGGGAGCAGCCTTCAATTACAGGCAATTTTTGGAATTCCTGGAATAGTAACTGACTCACAACTGATGGAGCAACCTGAAACCAATCAATCAATACGGAAGCATAGATCGATCTGAAATCATACTGCATTGCAACTCCTTCATCATTGGTAACGTTTGCATTGATCGTTGGATTATTTCCAAGTATCCCAGGATTTACACAACTGCCGAATAAAAACATAGGCGCTGCTGAACCATGATCTGTTCCGGTTGAATCATTGGCTTTAATTCTTCTTCCAAATTCTGAAAAAGTCATCCCTAATACGCGTTTACTATTCCCTGATTGGTCAATTGCTGCTTGAAATCCTGCAATTGCATCAGATAATTGCTTTAATAAATCTGCATGGGTTCCTATTTCATGATCATCCGGATCACATTGATTTGCGTGGGTATCAAAAGTGCCAATACTTACCACATACACTTTTGTTTTCATGCCCCCTTTAATTAATTGAGCCACAATATTCAATTGATCCAGCAATCTGTTGCCTGTTGTAGCAATAGTTCCACCTGCCGCGTCATATGCATCTTTAATTACATCGGTATAATCGTTGGTTTGCTTTAATGTGTCAATTAAATATTTCAGTTCATTCCCATAATTCGTTGTTGGGATAGTTGTAGGAAAAGCTGGCTCGTTTAGAGGAGCTAGTGTCGCAGGATCATTAATCGCTAAGCTAAAATTTGCGACCGAACCCTGACATGTCTGGCTCACAAGCGATCCAACAGTTATTGCCAAAGGGTCAGGATTGTCCGTATTTGGATACCCCGATGGGTAGCTGAGGTGATTTTCCATATAATACCTGCCTAACCAACCAGTTGTTTCAACCCGTTCAGCACTAGAACCCGAAGTCCAAATATCAGTTGATCTAAAATGCGAACGGTTTTGATTAGGATATCCTACAGACTGAATCAATTTTAGTTTACTGGCATCAAATAAAGATTTTAAACCAGTCATCGAAGGATGCAGACCAAGATCCGTACGAAGTTTAATCGCCAAACTTTCTTTAATCATTATTTTACTACGAACCTTATCAAGATTCGAATATTGGTCTAATGGAAGCACCATGTTTAAACCATCATTACCACCTGTCAATTGAATCAACACCAATACTTTATCATTTTCAGGACTAACAAAATCCAAAAATGAATTTCTAGCCACCGCACTTACAGGGATCCCATTGATTAACATCGGCACAGATGCCAGGGAACTAACTTGCAAAAATTTTCTTCTTTTCATTTTTTTGAATTTTAATTAGCTTAAATAATATTCAGGCATCGTTAATAAATTGGAGATTAGCAATTTAAGTCTATTCTCTACCGCAGCTTTCTTTTGAGTATCTTTTGGTTCGGCAACAAAAGCATCCCAATTTGTTTTCCATTGAGCTTCTGTCAAATTACCCAGTAGTTTAGACTTTAAATAATCCAGCTGATTTTGGTAAATTGGCTTGGGTAATAAATGGGCGACAATGTCATTTATTAATCGTGTTGCATCTCCAGGAGCTGAAAAATCACTTACATAATCTGTCAATTCCAATCCAAATAATTTTTGAGCAATGTTCCGAACTTTAATGGTTTTAGCTGCAAGTCCTGTTGTTAATGCAGTACGCAAAGGCAGGGTTACAGAATTTACCCAAATTTCATGGAAACTTGGCTCCTGATAGTAAGGAGTCCATCCGGCAACACTTGGAACATCGAAATAAACTTGTTGAAGTCCATTGGTGCTTCGGTATAAATGCAGATATAAATTGTAAGTATCTTCAATTGAGCTAACCTGGGACGAATTAAACTTCATTGCTTTTAGAGTATTGAAGATAAATTCATACGGAGGTCGTATCAAAGCACCTAAAGATTCATCTGTATAAAAGTGCGAACTGGAAAGCAATTCTCTGACTACCGGTGCAATATTAAAATTATTTGCAACCAAAGTATCTGCCAAACCATCCACGATATCTGATTCTATGGCACTGCTTACTTTGTAATAAATAAAATAGCGATACAACTTACGACAGATAAAAGTTGCTGCTTCACGTTTTTCAAAAATTAAATCAACCACGTTTTTATATTCATCAGCTCCAGCATTTACGATAGACTTATTGCCAAAACGATGTGATAGTAATTTAGTTGAGGTATCATGTAAGCCAGGAACAAATGCAGCCAATGGAATGTAGGTTGTATTTCTTCGGTCAACAGGAACCGTCCAACCGGTTAAAGCTTTAGCAACTGCCAATACATCCTGCTCAGTAAAGGTAGTATAGTCACCAGGTCCAGCCAAATCGCCTTTTCCAAGTGTAAACAATTCCATTAATTCCCGTGCAAAGTTTTCATTTGGCGCCACATTGGTATTTTGATTTCCATTTAAGTAAATCAACATAGCTTTATCAATTGTAATTTGCTTAGTCAGTTCTTTAAAGTTTTTCAGACAATTTTCCCTTAATAATTGTATGTAGTCAAAACTCATTCGTGGATCATAAATCTCAGACACTACAAAATGATTGTGCCAGAATAAGGTCATTTTTTCAGTGATAGAAACTCCTTCTTTGTAAATCTGCTCCATCATCCAGGCAAATAGTGAATTTTCCTTAAAAGCCACATTGCCCTGAATACTTGGATTTAGCGGAGTTTTTACCCAAGACTGTCCTTTTGTTACATTAGGATCTACAGGGTTATCCGAATATATGACCGGGTCCAATGGTAGTTGGACTGGAGTAAATAATTTATCCAGTGTCTTATCCATGCCATCCCGCACCGCATCTAAAATTTGTTGGTGTGTAGGTCCAAACATGGCTCTCCTGAGTAAATGAGCTGCATTTGCATAATTCCAAGTCCCGGAATAGGGAGTCAACCCGCCACCCAGAGGCAAAGCATCTTCCTGACGGCGATTGCCCACTGTAGCAGCAGCTTCTACCCCCAGAAATTTTTTAAAAGTGGTCCTTCGATCCATA
Organism: Saprospiraceae bacterium; assembly: GCA_016714025.1. NCBI lineage: Bacteria > Pseudomonadati > Bacteroidota > Saprospiria > Saprospirales > Saprospiraceae > Saprospiraceae bacterium. The sequence goes on from JADJOB010000002.1 coordinate 2,731,103, forward strand.
AGAAATTAATTTTATGTGTTTTTAATTGGAGTGATATGAATTAAGACTTTTATTATATGAATTCGTTTAACAAAGATTAGAAAAAATTTAACTAAATTAAACGAACGCATCCGAATAGTCTCTACGATGTAATTGGGTAAAGGGTTGTTTTTCTTTAGCTTTGCGGTTCAAAATGGATATTAATACTGATATAATAATAATTGGAGCTGGTCCTTGTGGGTTGTTTGCTGTTTTTGAAGCCGGTTTATTAAAAATGAGATGCCATCTGATTGACTATTTGCCAATTGCAGGTGGACAACTCTCAGAAATCTACCCCAAAAAGCCTATTTATGATATACCTGGCTATCCGGAAATCCTGGCAAGTGATTTAGTCACTAATTTATTAAAACAAATTGAACCCTTTAAACCTGGATTTACCTTTGGTGAACGAGCCGAAACTTTAATTAATCATGGACAGGAAGGTTTTGAAATTGTAAGCCATCTTGGAACGCGAATCAAAGCCAAGGTGATTGCAATTGCCGGTGGCCTGGGTTGTTTTGAACCCAGGAAGCCTGAAATAGAGCATTTAGATAAATTTGAAGATCACGGGGTTGATTATATAATAAAAGATCCGGAAAAATATCGAGGCAAACACCTGGTGATTGCTGGTGGAGGGGATTCCGCTTTAGATTGGTGTATTTATTTAGCTGACATTGCTGCATCGATCCATTTAATCCATAGAAGATCTGAATTCCGCGCAGCACCAGAATCAGTTGAAAAATTAAAAAGACTTAGTGACACAAATAAAATTAAACTAATAGTAAATGCCGAACTTAAAAGCCTGAAAGGAAATCAAAATTTAGAAGGAATCGTGGTTACAACTGAACAAGGGCAATTGGAAATTGAAACAGATTACTTAATTCCACTTTTCGGCTTGAGTCCGAAACTCGGACCTATTGCAGATTGGGGACTTCAAATTTCAAAAAGTGCAATCGATGTAAACACATTTGATTATAGTACTAACATTCCAGGAATTTATGCAATTGGAGATATCAATAATTATCCAGGAAAATTAAAACTAATCCTTTGTGGCTTTCATGAGGCAACATTAATGATGCAGTCTGCTTATAAAATTATTAACGAAGGAAAGAAACCAAGTTTTAAATACACTACAGTAACTGGGATAAACAATTTATGATACATTCCATTATTGATATATAAATTGAACACCATGGAATGGCTCACCGTATATATTCGCGATAAAAATCAAATAGATCATGCTATTCAGATCCCAAATGAAGCTTCCTATAGCCTAATGGAATTGTTAAAAGCATCTGAACTCCCCATTCTTGGCACCTGTGGAGGCATGGCTTTATGTGCATCTTGTCATATCTATGTGCATTCAGAAAATAATTTGCCTGCAATGAAAGATGCAGAAGTATTATTGCTCGATAGTTTAGTAAACAGCCAACATAACAGTCGTTTAGCCTGTCAAATTCCTGTTGGAGATTATTTGGATCAACTGATTCTTGAAATAGCAGATCAATAAATGTTCAAACAATATGAAAATAGACGAGCAATTGCAGCATTAATCGCAGTTTGTATCATTTGGGGAACCACCTACCTCATCAACAAACTTGGCGTGAGCAGTATGCCGCCACTTTTTTTTACTTCCATAAGGCAATTGACAGCTGCCATTTTGTTATTAATGTATTTGTTTTTCATTAAAAAATTAGCTTGGCCTGATCGATCATTTATTAAGCTTCAATTGGTTTTAGGATTATTATTAATCAGCGGTGGAAATGGACTGGGTATTTATGGCTTGCAATATATTGACAGTGGCATTTCTGCAATTCTTGCTACTTTTTCACCCATTCTCATCGCCTTTTTATTATCCATACTTCAAAAAGAACATCATATTTCAAAATGGACATGGCTGGGATTGGGTTTAGGCTGCTTTGGAATCCTGATAATATGTTTGCAAAAAATCGGAATGCATCCCGGGAAAGCTTCTATAATTGGAATAGGATTTACCATGCTTTCAATTATAACATGGGCATTTGGATCTGTTTACAGTAAAATAAAAAAGCACCATTACAATCCATTTTTGTCAGCTGGATTTCAAATGTTATTTGGTGGAATCCCAGTATTAATCATTTCATTATTGACCGAAAAGCCTTGGACTTTCCAAATTGAAACCTATCATATTTTGATTTGGGCTTATGCTATTGTATTAGGTTCATTGGTTGCTTATTCCTGTTTCATTTACAGCCTGAATCATTTACCTGTAACACTGGTTAGCATCCATACGTATATTAATCCTATAATCGCTATTTTATTAGGCTCTTTGTTACTTGGGGAAATAATTAACTTTTGGATTCTGATTGGTGCAATTGTAACGCTTACTGGTGTTTATCTTGTTACGAAACACAGTTAAATTTATTCTGAAGAGTTAATAAATTCTCCATTTTGAATCAACTTGTGAACTTCATTCAGAATCGTAGCCTTAATCTCCTGTTCAATAATTGGATCCACTTTGATTAATGCAAACTGCAATTTATATTTTATATCATCTTTTCCAATGCCAGCAATTTTAAAATTTGCAGAATATTTTTCATAATTTGGTATAAACCTTTCCAATACAGAAACAATCTGCTTTTCTAATTCCAATTTACTGATTTTGATTTTGTGGGACAAAATAAATTCCAGATTGTACTTTCTGATTTCCTTCTGTGTAAAATTCACAAGATCACTAAAATAAGCCTTCGTATTTGAAATGTAAATAATGTCGTCATCATCATTTTGTAATACAATTTTGTGAATATTAATATCGATGACTTTACCTTTTTGATCTCCAATTCTCACATAATCGCCAATTGCGAGATCTCGCGAAAAACTTATATTGAACCCACAAATAATATCCGTTACCAATTCTTTGGATATAATTGCAATAGCAGCAGCAACTATACTTAATGAGGTGAGCAACTCTTCTGGTTTCAAACCAAAGAAACCAAGTATCATAACCACTACCCCTATGCCAGATAAGATATAATAGATATTTTGAAGCCCAATAATGACATTATCCGAATATTTATGCCCAAATTTCTTGCGTTTGCGATAAATAAATTGGCTTAACCTGATTCCCAGGTTGATGGATGTCCAAAATATCAAAAAGCTAAAAAGCGGATATAATAAATTAGAATTATCGACAAAAGATTGTAAAATATCAGATCCTAAGCCATAACGCAAAGCGATCAGAATGATTAAAATCACTAGTTTTATAATAAATTTAAAAATATTCATATCCGGTGATGCTAAATAAGTAATAAAAAATCAAACTGTGCATTTCAATTCCGCCAAACCGTGTAAATTTACGAATCCCAAAGCTTAAAATTAGTTGGAGTGTTTGAAATAAATATTGATTTACAAGGCACTATGGCAATTATTTGTGTGCTTTGCATTATTACTGTGTGTTTGTTTGAATTTGTCAATGGCTTTCACGACACCGCCAATGCCGTTGCAACTGTCATTTACACTAAAAGCCTTAAACCAATTCCAGCAGTAATCTGGTCAGGAATCTGGAATTTCTTGGGAGTTATTTGCAGTTCGTACCTTTTTGGAATGGCTGTAGCTGGCAAAATAGCTGCACTGATCCCTCTTGAATCTGTGCTATCTCGTGATTTTTCCGAAGCTATTGCTATGATTGTATCTGCATTAATTGGCGCTATTATCTGGAATGTGGGTACCTGGTATTTTGGAATACCTTGTTCCAGTTCACATACAATGATCGGTTCTCTATTAGGAGTAGGAATTGTTTTCTCAATATTACCTGGAAGCGGAGACAAAGTGGGTGTTAATTGGGGTGAAGCATATAAAATCATGAATTCGCTGTTGATTTCACCACTTTTTGGGTTTTCAATGGCAATTGTATTGATGTTTATGCTAAAATCCTTTGTGAAGGATAAAACCATTTTTAAAGAACCAGAAAACGGCCAAACTCCCCCATTTTGGTTAAGGGCTATCCTAATAGGAACCTGTACTTTGGTTAGTTTTTTTCATGGTAGCAATGATGGTCAAAAAGGGGTTGGACTCATGCTCATAGTACTTATGGCTTTCATGCCTGTTCAATACGCACTGGCACCAGATTTTAATAAAAATGAGTTTGCTCATACTTTAAAATTGATGAAAGAATCCTTAAATCGAGAATCCACTTTAAACTATGAAATGGAACGAACCCTTTGTGCCAGTGCAGATAAATTAGAACATTTTGAAAAATACATTGAAAGCTTAAATGTCACACAAGGCCGCCAGTTAATGATTGCACGCAAACAAATGGGCGTACTTTCTAAAGAACTCAAAGTAATTGTATCCGAACCCAATTTAATTACAGAGAAGTCTAACCAACGAATTTTAAAGGATGGAATTCATAAATTGAATAAATACACCACCTATGTCCCAACATGGACCATTATTTTGATTTCAATTTCTTTAGGAATTGGTACCATGATAGGCTGGAAACGAATTGTAGTAACCATTGGTGAAAAAATTGGTAAACGCCATATGACATTTGCCGAAGGCGCTTCTGCTGAACTCGTAGCCTCAAGCACCATAGGATTGGCATCCGGACTGGGACTCCCCGTGTCAACTACTCATGTACTCTCTTCCGGAGTTGCAGGAGCAATGGTTGCGTCAAAAGGAATTAAGAATCTTCAAAAAGGAACTGTTAAAAACATTGTGTTGGCTTGGGTGCTTACATTACCTGTTACCATTTTAATAAGCGGAGGTTTGTATCTTTTGATTCGACATTTTATCTGATAAGCGTAAAAGTTGTACGCCTGTTTTTTTGATGATCATCTTCTGAACAGGAATCACAAGAACAATTTATTGCCGGGTCGTTTTCTCCATACCCGGTATGAAACAATCGACTGGAATCAATTCCTTTGGCTATTAACCATTGCATTGCAGCATGAGCTCTTTTTTCGGATAATTCAAGATTGTATTTTTCATCTCCCCTACAATCTGTATGGGAACCCAACCGTATCCGTATTAACGGATTTGTAATTAACAATCCTCTTAATTTTTCCAATGATCCCACAGCATCCTGCCTAATATTCCATTTATCAAAGTCATAATACAATTCAGGAATTACAAATTCTTCCTCATAACGAATCGGGATCAATTCTACAACAATCGACATCATAAATAAACTATCGGCAGTTAACTCTGGTTGCGTTGGCGTAGTGAATGAAAATTCATTATTCAAATAATTTTTCTTACTTGCCAAAAATGTATAAGATTCTCCAGGAAGCAGTTTAAGTGTGATCTTTGAATTTGATTTTGAATTGACAGAATTCCTGGATACTTTTTCAATTAAATCAACTGAATCAACAGGGATTTGTTTCGACGATTTATATGATTCTGCGGTCACAAATTGAATATTAGCCTGCACTTCCCACTTAAACTTTTTAGGACCTTGCACAACTGCAATCTGGCTGCGCTTTCTTAATTCCACAGAATAAATTTCGTCTTGTCGATTGAAATTTCTGTTAGAACTTAAAAGTGCTTTTTGAAAAACTGTATCATTCGCCACGAAATTTTTATCAATATAAAATCCAAAATCATCCGCTTCCGAATTAATATCAGGTTTCAAATTAATGGGAGGAGCCCATTTCGACTCCGAAATTTTATATGTTTTAAATACATCCAAACCGCCTAAGCCAGGATGCCCATTGCTGCTAAAAAAAAGAGTGTCATTATACCAAACAGGAAATTTTTCATCATAGGCTGAATTGATTGGTTCTCCCAGATTTTCTGGAACAGTCCAACCCTCATTTCCCAAATAACTTATATACAAATCATATTGCCCAACGCCACCAGGTGCATTTGAACTAAAAACTAAGATTGAATCCGATTTGTATAAAGCAGGATGATAAACATTTGAATTGTCAAATCCTAAATCTAAGCGTTCAGGTTCAGCCCAACTGCCATTTATATATTCAGATTCATAAATTTTACAGAAGTCTTCCGGCTGATCATTTGCATCACATCTGGTAAAATAAATTTTACTTCCTATAGAATTAAAACAAAATGAACCTTCATTTGACTTACTGTTGATCGGTTCTGGTAACGACTCGACCGAACCGTTTTTAAATAAATAAATATCCGAAAAACTTCTTCCAGTCCAACCAAACTTAGAATTTTCATGCCTCGATTCAGAAAGTCTGTCAGATACAAAATAAACTTTTGTACTGTCAAAAGTTAGTGCTGAATAATCAGAAGCCTTATCATTTAAGGCTGTATAATTGGTCAATTTATAATAAAAATCAGTTCTTTGTTTAATCCACTCCAGATTTAGCCTACAGATTTGAATATCCTTTTTATACTCCATGCCACCTTTTAGCTCTTGCATTAATTCCTGGTAAGCTAAAATAGCGGCTTCATAATCTCCGGTATTCTTTAAAGCGATTGCATATTCTTCCAAAGCTTTTAAACCATAATTCAAATCATAAGCCTTTTTAAACCATCCAAGAGATTGATCGTAATCACTTAAATATTTATAACTCTGACCTAATTTGAATGCTTTATACGCTTTTTCCTTTGGATTTGAAACTTGATCGATTTCATTCTTATAAAAACCAATAGCGTTAGCATATTGCTTGCTTTGAAAGGCCTGATCCCCTGTTTTGATTTTAATTTGGTAGCTACAAGCTGCCAATAGCAAGGTCAACAGAATTCCAAACTTATTCATCTAAATAATAACGCTTTAATCGTTTCAAAGTTATACAGATATTCTAAAAATTTCTAATTCAGAAAACTCATTTAAAGCGCTTCTTACTAATTAAATACAGATTAATTCTTGTTCATTTGAAGCGGAAATGACCACTTACTGCACGCTTATTTTATTCATCCAGTATAAATTGATTAAATGCAATTGATGAAATTCAGCATTCAATAGCTATTTTAAGTTCATTTGTATTTTTTACCCAGCCTTCAACTGATTCATACAAATCAAATGCTTAAAAAGCAGCAATAAGATAAAGGGGGTTTCATTTATAAAAACAAAAGCGCCATTTAGCAATTAACTAAATGGCGCTTTATGACTGATTATTAATTTAAACCTTAGCTACTTGTTTCGTCAGCTTACTGGTTTCTTTTTTAATGGTGTATTTTAAATTTTTTGTAAAGTCAATAACAATAGGCATAGCAACACAAATTGAAGAATATGTACCAATAATAATACCTATTATCATAGCGAAACAAAATCCTTTTGTACTTGAGCCCCCAAAGAAAAACAACAATATAATTGTCAACATGGTAGCCAAAGATGTATTGATGGTACGCGACAAGGTGGTATTAATAGCAGCGTTCACCAATTCTTTATCTGACTTATCACTGTCCATTCTCAAAAATTCCCGGATCCTGTCGAATACGATAACGGTGTCATTCATTGAATACCCTATGATGGTCAATACCGCTGCAATCAATGTTTGGTCGACTTCCATTGCAAATGGCAAACGGCCATGAAATAAAGAGAATGCCCCCAATACCACAATAGTATCATGAAATAAAGCGACAATAGAGCCCAAACTGTATTGCCATTTATAAAATCTGAATAGAATGTAAATAAATATTACTAAAAGTGATAATAAAATTGCCTTGTAAGCACTTGATTTAATATCATCTGCGATTATGGGTCCAACCTTACTAAACGAAGCGATATGAGTGCTTGAGTTTTCGTTTTTAACAAAATCCTCATATTTTACATCTTCACCAGTTGCTTCATTGATCCCTTCGAGTAATTTATGATTTACACGATCAACAACATCATCACCTGTTTCATTAATTAAATAGGAAGTTGTAATGTTGTATGTATTTTTAGTATCTACACTTTTTACAACAGGATTTCCTTCGAGGCTTTTGGTTAAGGAATTTCTGAGTTTTTCTACATCAACGTTTTTATCAAAAGATACATTATAAGAATAACCCCCTTTAAATTCGACACCTAATTCAAATCCTCTGGTAAAGAATGAAATAAAACTAATTATTATCAAAGTAAGCGAGAAAATGTAGTTGTACTTTCTATGTCCAACCCAATCTATATTAATGTGTTTAAACGCTGTCTCTGTTATTTTACTTGAAAAACTCAATGCTTTTCCTTTGTTGATTGTCCACCAATCTATAATAAGTCTGGAGACCAACACTGAGGTGAATAATGAAAAGATAATCCCAATGATCAATACAATGGCAAATCCTTTAATTGGACCTAGACCGTAAATAAATAACACGATACAAGTCAATAAAGAGGTGACGTGTGAATCTATAATCGCAGAATACGAATGATAAAAACCTTTTTTAATTGCCTCTAAGTAGGTTCGGCCAGCAGCCATTTCTTCTTTGATACGCTCGTAGATAATAACGTTTGCATCAACCGCAATACCCATAGTCAAAACCAAACCGGCAATTCCAGGCAAGGTTAAAACAGTACCGAAGGAAGCAAGGGTTGCAAGAATAAACAACACGTTTAAAAACATGGCTACAATGGAAACAAATCCACCTCCGGTATAATAAACAACCATAAAAGTCAAGACGAGGAAAAACCCACCCAATATCGACCACAATGATTTTACAATATTTTCTTTTCCCAAGGATGGACCCACCAAAGACTCCTGAACGATTTTAGTTTTTGCAGGCAATTTTCCTACTTGCAAAATGTTTGCTAAATCTTTTGCTTCGTCGATGGTAAAGCTTCCTGAAATCTGAGAATTACCTCCCAATATTGGCTCCCGTACACTTGGGCAGGATACAACTTCATCATCCAATAAAATGGCGATTTCTCTTTTATTATCATTGGCTGCCCGGGTGGTCATATCTCCCCAAATCTTTGACCCCTTATTGTCCATCGCCAAACTTACCACTACTTCACCAGTTACGTTATCCGGATTTGCTGAAGCTCTGGCAATATGCTCTCCATCCAAAGGAGCTGAAGATGCTCCCGGACGTTTTTTGATAGCATAAACTGCATAGGTAGTTGAAGTGGCATTATCCGTGGTGTTTTTAATTGGTTTATGATCCAACCTAAATTCCATATCTGTTGGCAAAAATGCTTGTACTTCTTGCTTATTTACCAATTCTAAAAATCGACTTCTATTTGATTTTTCAACAGTTCCAATAATAGAATAAGCACCTGCTGCGCCTCCGGAAGGAGTGAAAATAGAGAGTAAAGGACCCTTATCAGACAATGGATCTGCTGTGCGGATTGTATCAGTACCTACTAAGGTTGAATCGATGCGATTTCCTAATGAATCCCGTTTATACTCGTATTTATCCTTTAAAGTATATTCATCTTTAATAACTGTAGAAGTATCTCCTTTTGCAAGGGCTTTCAATTTTTTATCTGCATTAATGATGGCTTCGTATACCCCCGGGTCAATGTTTCTATAAACTTCCCAGAACTCCAACTTGGCACTTGCCTGTAGGTATTTTCTGGCACGTTCCGGATTATCAATACCAGGTAATTCAACAACTATCATATCTCTGGCTTTATCCAAAGAGACGTTGGGTTGTGTAACTCCTAATTTATCTATACGGTCTTTAAGACGTTTAAAAGTTAAATCAACGGTTTCGTCCGCAATCTGACGAAGAATACGGGCAACATCAATATCCGAAGATTCAAAGTTGATCCTATCTTTCATGGTAGAACTGCGTGAAAACAAAACGGCTAGTTTCTTTCCACCAGATTCCTTTTGATATTCCTGAACAAAAAGAGTAATAAAATCCGTTTGGCTTGTTTTCATACGCTCAGAAGCGTTATGAATCGCTGTTTTAAAAGCGGGGTCCGGATTGTTATTGGATAAAGAAACCAACAATTCACTTAAATCAATTTGAAGAATGGAGCTCATGCCTCCTTTCAAATCCAGACCTAAAGCCAACTGCTGTTTCTTTAAATCGGAATACGTATACTCCTTAATAAGCGGAATCCTGAAAATTTTCTCACTTGAAAGTGAATCCAGGTATTTAATCCGATTTGCTTTTATCGCAGTTTGTTTTGCGAGATCATCCGTAATTGAAGCACTTTGTTCTTCAGCATACTGCTCTGCATCCCGCTCTACCTTGTTTGTTGGCAGGTAATAAATAAATTGCAAAACACAAACAAATATGATGGCGAATAAAAGCCACTTCACAATTCCTTTCTCAGACATATGTAAAAATTCTTAATTTTTTGGAAAACGTCGCAAATATAGTGCTTCCAAGTGAATTGAGATTGATTTTCAGGATTTTCCTATGGTTTATTTTAAAGCTTATTATTATTATGTACTTAATTTATAAGATATTATATAAATTTTTAAAACGTATATGTTCCGCGGAGGGTTAAATTTCTAGGGGCATTCAGAATTCCGGGTCTTACACTATAGTCTTCATTGAACAAATTATCCACATTTACCTGAAGGTCCAAATGGGTAAAATGATAGCCCATTCTAAAGTCATAAACCCTATATCCATGATTGTGGGTCGTTCGATAATCCTTTATCCCTTTAATAAATGCATTCAATTCAAACAACCAATCAACGGCATGCATATGGGATGCATAATTAAATGCCAGACCCATATACAAGGACTTATAGTCCACTTGAATATCCGATCGGAAGAGATGTTTAGAACGGTACTTCAAAATATTTTCATCAGAAGACGAGTTAGCAGCATTTTGTTTGGCCCTGGAAGCAGTATCCCGCCCATTGATAGGTAATTGTTTGCCTGCTAGATCAAATTCCAGATACTTTGGATTGATGTAGGTATATCCTCCTCCAAAAGTTAGTTTCACCTCACCAATTTGCTTTCTGGCCAATAATTCCAGCTCAAACCCTCTGATATCTGTATCCCCAATATTTCTGGATTGAAATTGCAATTGGTTATTCAAAACAAATTCCATCATGTCATAATAGCGCGATTGGAATACTGAAAAATCAATCAAGCCCTCCAGATTTCCAAATTTTAGCAATTGCTTAATTCCAAGCTCAAAGCTTGAACCTCGTTCTGAATGCAGATTTGGATTTGGGACAATGCTTAATCCTCCTGCTTTTGTGCTTATAAATTTTTCAGCTATGGTTGGAAACCGGTATCCCTGACCATAGGATCCCCTCAAATAAGTTGCTTTAAATACCCTGTAATTGAAACCAAATCGAAATAAAGTAGTGTCCTCTGTGACTTTTGGATCAATGGTTACTCCTGAAAGCGTTTCAGGTCCATTGATTTGATATGACTCGTATCGCAGGCCTCCAATTAAAATGAGCCGACTAAATAAACTTTTTTCAATCTGACCAAAGAAAGCCAGATTCCTGTGCGTAAAGCGGGCATCGCTGTATAGCTCAGCAATTGTCCAGGATTGGGTATACAAGGTTCCGGCTAAACATTGCAATCCCAATTTTTTAAACGATTTTCCAATTTGGTATTCTGTGTAAATATTGTTGCTTTTATTTTCCTGGTTATTGTCTGCTCCATTAAAAACATGATAAAATCTGGTTTTAAGTTTATGCTGGAACCCATTTTTGCTATCATAATTCAAAGAAGGATCTATTGTAAATCTTATTTTGTTACTCGAACTGGAAGATCCCGGCGCGCCTTCAAAATAGCCATTGTCTTTCCAATAGAAAAAACTTGAACTTTCTCCTTGATTATAATTTAGTCCTAAATTAAGGGTAAACCGGTCATGAATGCGTTTACGAACTAATAAATGGATCCGTCCATTTTTAGAATCATGTTCTTTGTTATACCCTGTTTTACTTGTAAAACTCATGCTTGCAGACAGATCAGCCCAGCTGTATCTTTTACGATGTACAAAATTTACAATTCCTTCATAAGGAATTGCCGCCACACTGTCTTTTCCCCACCATTGTTTTCCACTTGATGGATTTAAATAGACTTTTGGAACAAAAGAAATACTTGTATAGGGGTCCGAGCCAGGAAAATTGGTCCTGAAATGGATGATCCCATTCATTGCAGAGCTTCCATAAAGGGATGAAGATGCTCCTTTTAAAATTTCAATTTGCCCTAAATTTTCCAAAGGCAGATCATCCCAGTTAGGATACCCAGCATCAGGATTTAAAACAGGTAAGTCATCCAACAATAACAAAACCCTGCTTCCAGCTCCATAAGAATATCCAGATCCGCCTCTAATATTTGCCTGACCGTCAATGATCTGGACACCAGGTACCCGGTCTAACAATTGCGCACAACTGTTTGTGCTTAAGCGATCTGTCAAGGATGTTTTGATGACGCTAATAGAAACCGGTGATTCTTCTAAAGGTTTCTCGAATCGGGAAGATGTAATCACGGTTGTGTTAAGGAGATACGATTCAGGTTCCAATTCAATCATCAGATCGCTTTGATCATTAAGTGAGAGAATAAATTCTTTATAACCAACCATTTTAAAAAATAATGTCCGTATACTATCTGGCAATTCAATTTCAAATTTTCCAAAATCATCTGTAAATACCGCCAGCTTGCTGGCAGCCACGGTTACTCCCTGCAATTCTGCTCCATTTCTAATATCTACAACTTTACCTGAATACGTGCGTGTTTGGGCAGACAAAAAGTTTAACAACAGGAAACCAATGAATCCGGAATAAAGTATTTTCTTTGTCATTTAAAATTCTTAACTTGCATTAAAATATACCTCGTCAAATATGAAGCATTTTTACCTGATCATCTTGAATTTCTTTATCGTTTGTTCCCTACAATCGCAAAATTGTTTGCCTGACTCGATTTATAGAGATTCTTCTGCAGGAGTTTATCCTAAACCTGTCAGCCCTACGAATCCCAATGGAGGCATTAATAAAAAGGCATGTATCAACAAACCTTATGAATTTGTATTTACTGTCGTGGTACCAGATACTGTCGTGGTTCCGGCATTTCCATCTCCAATTGCGTTGGAAAAAGTAGCCATCGATACGGTAAACGCAATAACTGGATTGCCTAAAGGAATTAGTTACGCATGCAATCCTCCCGATTGTGTTTTTAATAAAAATACTTCAGGTTGTTTGGTTTTACGAGGAACTGCTACAACTGATAACACACCGGGAGATTTTAAACCCATCATTAAAATGACTTTAACGATTAATTTAGGCATCCCTTTTCCATACGTAACCGAATATCCCGGCCCGGCTTTTCCAGGTGAGTATATATTAACTCTTGTATCCGAACAAGACTGCGCATCAGCAAGCCATCAGGAAGATTTAGTTATTAATTATTGGTTCCCAAATCCAAGCAGTGGGCAATTGACGAATAAATCCAATTCCATCGAACAAATTAAAGTAATGGATACTCAGGGACGTATTATTCAATTTAATAAAAATTCAAAGAATACCATTGATTTGAACATGTTAAACAATGGCGGATTATTTTACATTCAGTGGATAGACGGTTCAAAATTACTAACCCAACAAATTGTAATTAAATAATTTGGCAATACCTAAGATGCTTTTGATTCTATTAAACTAAATATTTAGTTTAATAGCCTATTATTATTTTCAAAAAAGGCTTAGGCGAAGAATTGGTAATTAGATTGATTTTTAGCTTATTTATTAAACAGGCAATTCAATTTATTATTCTTCTTCATCAAGTTCATCATAGAATATTGGATCAATCATTGGTAAACCAATAAACATACTTTCTTCCTTACTTACAGACATCATCCTTAAAATACCTCCAGAAGCTCTTGCAATTTGTTCAGCATATGCTATAAAAGATGAATACAATTGACTGGCAGTACGCATATTTAATTTGATGAAAATATCATTTATTGCCACTAATTTTTTAGAAATTTCACGACTTCTGGAATCTGCATCTTTAGGAAGCGTACTTAAGAATTTATCAAACAATGCACTGTATTGTGAGTCCACATCTTTATAGTAAGGTTTCAAATCAAAATGATTACTATAACTCCTGATTCTTACAATTTTTTCGGCCCATGCTTTTTCATTAAGGTCAATATCATTATCAGCCCCGGCAATTAAAATCGCAATCAGTGGAATGGCTTCAATAAGAGTTTGGTACTCTTCGTCTTTTAGAGCTCTAAATGCTGAAATCATAACATCAGTTTTTGATAAATCGGTACAAAACGTATTACAAATCTAAAACGAAATTTGAAGCCATGTAAATTTTTTTAATTAGATTTTGACTTCTTGCCGTATAAAGATACACGTTATATTTGTGGCAAATCACAAATTGAAAGGAGAAGCACTCTTATTTGAAATCAATACAATGACTCCATTGATGGAGCAGTATTACACGATGAAGGCAAAGCATCCAGATGCGATCCTTTTATATCGAGTGGGCGACTTTTATGAAACATTTGGAGAAGATGCAATTACAACATCCAAAGTCCTGGGGATCGTTTTAACCAAAAGAAACAATGGTGGCTCTGATATCGAGTTGGCAGGTTTTCCCTACCATTCCTTGGATGCATACCTTCCTAAATTGGTTCGGGCTGGCTATCGGGTTGCGATCTGCGAACAATTAGAAAAGCCTAGTAAAGGCAAAAAAATAGTCAAAAGAGGAATAACTGATGTCATCACCCCGGGAATTACCTATGATGATAAATTACTTGACCACAGAAAAAATAATTTTCTTGCAGCTTTATATATTGACGTCAATGGAATTGGCATTTCACTTGCGGATGTTTCAACCGGAGAGTTCTATTTATCCCAGGGACCTTTAGAATATATACAAAAGCTTCTGGAAAGCTTTCAGCCTTCCGAAATTATTCTAGCAAGATCAAAAACCGGATTTTTCGATGCAAATTTTAATGAACATTACTATACCTATCCATTAGAAGACTGGATCTTTCAATTAGATTTTTCAAGAGAAAAATTATTGAGACATTTTAATGTAAGCAGTCTAAAAGGCTTTGGTGTTGATGAATATCTATCAGGTCAAATAGCCGCAGGGGCAATCATTTATTATCTTGAATTGACCGAAACTAAAAACCCAAATCATTTATCGCACATCAGTCGCTTGGCGAGTGATGAATTTGTATGGATGGATCGGTTTACTATAAAAAACCTGGAACTGATTGATTCACTTCATCCGGAGGGAAAGAGCTTATTAAATATATTGGACCATAGCCTGACGCCTATGGGCTCCAGATTGATGCGAAAATGGATCGTAATGCCTTTGTTGCAAATTGAGCGAATTGAAAGAAGGCATCAAATGGTTGATTCCTTTTTAAAAGCAGTCGACTTGGAAGATGATTTGTTTCAAACTTTAAATCATTTTGGTGATCTGGAAAGGTTGGTTTCAAAAATTCCACTTAGGCGAATCAATCCCAGAGAAATTAATCACATACTAAAAAGCCTGTTAAAACTTTTACCACTTCGTGCTATTTTGCAACAACATGAAAGTACAGGTTTAAAATTACTTGCTGAAAAGATTCAGGAATGCGCCAGCCTGGCACAACTAATTTCCGGACAACTGCATCCAGATGCACCCAATCAAATAAATAAAGGAGGTATTTTTATTGAGGGCTTTTCGAAAGAGCTGGATGAATTAAAATACATTTTACATCACAGCAAAGATTTACTTTTAGAAATTCAGAAAAAAGAAATCCTCAACACCGGGATTACTAATTTAAAAATAGGTTATAACTCTGTATTTGGCTATTTCCTGGAAGTAACTAATAAATTTAAAAACCAAGGGCTCGTCCCAGATCATTGGGTTCGCAAGCAAACCATGTCCACAGGGGAACGCTATGTCACAGATGAATTAAAAAAACTTGAAGTAAAGATTCTTGGTGCTGAAGAACGTATCATTCAATTAGAGGAAGAATTATTTGAAAAATTAGTGGACCAGTTGCAGGAGTATTTAATTCCATTACAGCAAAACGCATATGTTATTGCTGAAGTGGATGTCTTGTTTTCATTTGCCAGAACTGCTAAAACCAATGCATATTGCAAGCCTCAGGTTGATGACAGTCAAATAATAGATATTAAAGACGGTCGGCATCCGGTTATTGAAAGGCAAATGATAAGTGGTGAAACTTACATTCCAAATGATATTTACCTGGATTCAGATCAACAACAAATTCTGATGATAACCGGTCCAAACATGTCAGGAAAGTCTGCCATCTTGCGACAAACAGCGCTGATTGCTCTTATGGCTCAAATTGGTTCCTTTGTTCCTGCTCGTGAAGTTACTTTGGGATATATCGATCGTGTTTTTACACGAGTAGGCGCAAGTGACAATATTTCTTCCGGAGAATCCACCTTTATGGTAGAAATGAATGAAACTTCTTCCATTTTAAATAATCTATCAAACCGATCGCTCATCTTACTGGATGAAATTGGACGAGGTACCAGTACTTATGATGGCATTTCATTAGCCTGGGCAATCGCAGAATATTTGCATGAAATTCCAGAGCGAAGAGCTAAAACTTTGTTTGCCACACACTATCATGAATTAAATGAATTGAGTGCTTACTTACCAAGAATTAAAAATTTTCATGTTGCCACTCAAGAGTTAAATAAAAAAGTGCTTTTTCTTCGTAAATTAATGCCAGGTGGCAGTGAACACTCCTTTGGAATTCATGTAGCTCAAATGGCCGGAATGCCGCAAGCCGTTTTACAACGTGCTGAAGAAATTCTCAGCGACCTGGAAGAAAAACGGGGCAACCAGGAACACATAGTAATTTCAGAAAACACCCGGAAATCAAGCATTCAAATGCAAGAAACTCCTACAAATTCGCACAAAGAATTAGTTGATTTATTGAAATCACTTGACATACAAACCATGACTCCCATCGACTGTATGATGAAATTGATTGAACTAAAAAAGAAGCTCTAACCAATACGAAGAGCTCAATACAAAAGCAATTTGCTACTTGATTACAAGTTTTATCGTTTGTGCAATGTCTTCTGAAGATAAATTAATAAAATAGATGCCACTTGCAAATTGGTTTGCATCTAATTCAAAAATTGCCTTCGCATTATTTTGACGCTTTGCCCAAACTTGTGTACCATAGCTATTTACCATCCGAAGTTGATAAGGCTTTGATTGTGCAAGTGAAACATGGATTCTAAATGCTTCTGACACCGGGTTGGGTTCAACTTTAAACTGCTTGATTAATTGATTCTCAAAATTTGCTGTAACCTCTTTAATTTCAAATGGCCCAAATGTTTTAACACACTGGTTTGCATCTGTAACATTGCAAGAATATACACCAACGCCTAAGTTTTGCACAGGATTTGTATCTTGACCATTTGACCACTTGTAGGTATACTGCGGAACACCCCCTTCTAGTTTTAACTCAATCGCACCTGTATTAAGTCCGGCTGCACTTGGAATAATGGTAAGATCTTTAAGTGTAATTGCCTGAGGTTCCTTTATTAAAAACCCTTTTGTGACTTTTGTACCTTGCGCATCAGTCACTTCTACCGAATAATTTCCAGCTTGCAGCTGAACTAAATCCTTAGACTGCATGGCGTTGTTCCATAAATAACGATAAGGAGGAACCCCACCCTGAATATTTATTTTAATACTGCCATCAGTTCCTTCAAAGCAACTAACATGTTGAAGTTCATAGGATGCGATACTAAGCGTAGCAGATATTCCTATTAATAATTTATTGCATTTAATATTCTGGCCGCAATCATTAGACACTGTCAAACAAACTTCAAATTCACCTTCGTTGGCAAATAAATGCTCTGGATTTTGAATTAAGCTGGTAGTCCCATCTCCAAAATTCCAATTCCAGGAAGTAGGCAAGCCATTCGACTGATCGTTGAATTGTAATTTTAATCCATCGATACTTTGATCAAAAAGTGCTGTTGGTTCTGTTTGCTGGTAAACTTTAACCGATGCATCGCTTTCGCATAAATTTTTAATATTCTTTACGTTTAAGTGATAATCACCGCCTTTATCTACGACAGGATACAACGTTTGTGCTCCAGATTTTATATTTCCGTTCGCTGACTGCCATTGATAAATGAAATTTCCACCCTGTGAGGATTGTGATGCATCGATAATGACTTCTGTATTTATACAACTAACATCTTTTTCAGCTTGGGCTGCTGCAATCGGTTTTTCCTGATCCACTTTGATTTCAATAGTGTCTTTAGAAATGCACAAATTAATTGTATCTTTTACTATAAAAATATAACTTCCGGTATCACTTACCAGGATCTTCGAACCTTCCTTGTAGAACAAGGTATCGTAAACTTTTTTCCAACTGAATTTTGTTTGTAAATCTTTGCTACTACCTTTCGCTTCATAGACCTTCATCACACAATTCAGGCTTGTATCGCGATCCAATACTACATTCGGATAAACCCGTTTGTCTAAAACCAGGGTTGAATCTACATCCAAACAACTGTTTGAAGCATCTGTGATTTTTAAAAGATACGTTCCTGGTTTACTTATATCTGGAGTAACACTTTCTTGTCCTCTAACAATTTTACCATCGCGGGTAGTCCATAAAGTAATTAAATTGGCACCTTGACTGGATTGAGAGCCATCAAGACTAATGACATCATTTAAACAATCGTAATTTTTATCGGGCCCTGCATTTACGGTTGGTTTATGAGTGACTCCAACGAAAGTTCTGGAAGTTTCAAAGCAACCATTATTATCAGTAACTGTAACGGTATAGTATTGATCTCCTTCCAAATCTGCAAAGTAATTACTTCCTTGATTTCCTAAGCCTAAATCAAACAAATAAGGTGGAATTCCCCCCGCAGCTTTACACGAAATAGATCCATTGCTTCGATCGCAAGTTTCTAATCCCGGAACTGAACTCAAGGTAACATCTGTTGGTTGGGTCAAAGTATACGTTTTTACTCTGGTGCAAGATGCATTATCCGTAACCGTTACCGTATAAGCTCCGGCTTTAAGATTCAGTGGATTGTCGGTGCGATCTCCATTCGACCAATTAAAGGTATACGGTGGTGTACCATATTCGACCTGGAGTGCAATACTTCCTGTGGGTTCGTTAAAGCATTTAATGTTTGTTAAAGTAGCATTGGTGATATCGACTCTTTTAGATGGCCCACTTACCACGTAAGGTCCTTTCTCAATATAATATCCATTTAAATCTGTAATTGTAACGGAGTATGTCCCTCCAGGAATATTCGTTAAATCTTTAGTAGTTGCTCCATTGCTCCATTTATACGAAATGGTGCCAAAACCATTCGTAACTGTAGTAACCACTTTTCCATTATCCCCGCAAGTTGAGTTTGTTACTACTGCACTTGCCGTCATTTTAAAACTTTTAGTAATCCAATTTACGTATTCATTGTAAGTCCGGGTTTTTATTAACCAGGCCCGTTTATCTGGTGAAATCACATAAAGGGTTGGATAGTAAGCAATAGCATAATCACTATTTACTCCAGGACCATTATTTAATGAAAGATCCGCAATTGGATAAGGTGTACCACTTACCCAATTTCCCTGTGTACCGCCAACACAGCCACTGGGACCGTATAAACAGTTGGTATTGGTTCCCCAATCCGATTCCAGGAAAACCACAGTTGTTTCATTACTTAGATTATTGTAAACCGATTCCAGTACTCCGCTTTGATGAAAACTCCAGCATGGTCCGCACCAGGTCGCTGAAAAATCGAGGCATGCGGCTTTATTGGCACCCATCATCGCATACAAACTATATGAATTTCCATTAATATCCTGAACGGTGAAATCAGGAGCCGTGCTTCCTTCCTGCAATTGAGATTTTACAGTAAACGAAACACAAAACAAGAGACCAAAAACCAGGAACTTTTGCATAAACGAAATTTTAGTAAAGTTAATGAAAAACTTTCTATTAAAGTGCTAAATGAAATTTATAAAAAGAGAACCCGGCCTTGAGCGTTTAGATAGTATCCAAAAAACCTTATCGCCTCATATTCCGCATCTGGTTCATCATATTCCCCATTCCCTGACCTTTTGAAAACATAAACATCATTTTTCGCATTTCCTCAAATTGCTTGATGAAGGCATTTACTTCGTGAATGGTTTTACCGCTACCTGCCGCAATCCGATTTTTTCGCGACATGTTTAACAATTCCGGATTGGCTCGCTCTTGTGGGGTCATTGACTGAATAATTGCCTCTACTTTTCCAAACGCTTTGTCATCAATATTGACATCCTTTAACATTTTACCGGCACCGGGAATCATGCCAAGGAGACTTTTTAAATCTCCCATTTTTTTAATCTGTTGCAGTTGAATTACGAAGTCGTTAAAATCAAATTTATTTTGTTTGATTTTCTTTTCAATTTTCTTTGCTTCGGTTTCATCAAACTGTTCCTGGGCTTTTTCAACCAAACTAACAATGTCCCCCATTCCCAAAATCCGTTGAGCCATCCTTTCGGGATAAAACACATCGAGGGTTTCCATTTTTTCCCCCATAGAGACAAACTTGATGGGTTTGCCTATGGTATATTTAATTGATAATGCCGCTCCCCCACGCGTATCGCCATCCATTTTGGTCAGAACAACTCCATCGTACTGGATGCGATTATGAAATGCCTGAGCAGTATTTACAGCATCCTGACCCGTCATGGAGTCCACTACAAATAAAGTCTCTGATGGCTGAATATTCTGCTTAATGCGTTCGATTTCATCCATCATTTCTTCATCGACGGAGGTTCGACCTGCAGTATCCACTATTACAATATCAATCTTTTGATTGCGTGCATATTCAATCGCATTTTTAGCAATTCGAACAGGATCTTTCTGTTCAAGATCCTTAAAGATTTCTACCCCAACCTGTTCTGCCAATACAGTCAATTGATCGATAGCCGCCGGGCGATACACATCGCAGGCTGTCAAAAGGATTTTCTTGTTTTTCTTTGATTTTAAAAACAAGGCTAATTTTCCAGAAAATGTAGTTTTACCAGATCCTTGAAGACCCGCTATCAAAACAACTGCCGGATTCCCATTTAAATTTAAACCCGCAGCCTGCCCCCCCATTAGTTCTACCAGTTCATCCATCACAATTTTAACCATCAATTCACCTGGCTTGACCGCATTTAGTACATTTTTTGTACCTAATGCCTGATCCTTAATTTTATCAGTAAAATCTTTAGCAATCCGGTAATTCACATCGGCTTCCACCAATGCCCTTCGAATTTCTTTAATGGATTCCGCGATATTTAACTCCGTTAACCTGGCCTCCCCTTTGATGGTTTTAAGGGCCGATTCCAATCGTTCATTTAAACTTTCAAACATGCCGCAAAGATAATGTTCATTAGGAAAAGAGACCATTTTTGGTGAAAGCCTGGAAGGCAAAGGGCTGAAGGGCTGTTAGACTGTTGGACTGTTAGAGAGGAAGGTTATTAGGTTTGTTGAGCATTTTAGACTGACTGACCCCTGACCCCTAATTGCTGACTACTGATTTTGGGGCTGAAGGGCTGTTGGGCTGTTGGGCTATTAGAGAGGAGGGTTATTAGGTTAGTTGAGCATTTTAGACTGACTGACCCCTGACCCTTAATTGCTGACTACTGATTTTGGGGCTGTTGGACTGAAGGACTGAAGGGCTGAAGGGCTGAAGGGCTGAAGGGCTGTTGGACTGTTAGAGAGGAGGGTTATTAGGTTTGTTGAGCATTTTAGACTGACTGACCCCTGACCCCTAATTGCTGACTACTGATTTTGGGGCTGTTGGGCTGTAAAGCTGTTAAGCTATTAAGCTGTTAAGCTGAATTCTTGACCAAGCGAGGAATTATTAAAATAGCTTGTTAGCTTGATAGCTTTTTAGCTTGATAGCTTGATAGCTTGATAGCTTGTTAGCTTGATAGCTTTTTAGCTTGATAGCTTGTTAGCTTGATAGCTTGATAGCTTGATAGCTTGATAGCTTTTTAGCTTGTTAGCTTAATAGCTTGTTAGGCTTGCTTAATTCAACAAAATCAGATTTCCGCTTTCAATTTTAATAGACTTACAATTTGTAATTTCATCAGACCAGGTTTTTAGGGCACTGGATAGAATGGTCAACCGGTCTGATTCGCGAGCGTTTTGGATGAGCTGTATGACTGTTTTTCTGCTTGTATCATCCAGATAATCAAGACTTTGATCCAATAATAACAATTTAGGTTTATGAATTAAAGCCCTTGCGATGGCAACCACATGTTGCTCTCCTTGGGAAAGCATTACCAAAGGAGTTTTAATTTTTTCTGACATTCCAAGTGCTTCAAGGATCCATTGCACCTGACCATCAAAATCAAAATCCTGGACCCGGTCGGCTGCATGCAAAGCCATTACCAAATTGGCTCGAACCGTTTTCTCCGGGATCAATTGAAGGTTTTGACGTGCATAACCAATTTTTCGCCTTAAAGACGCAAGATCTTCTTTGCTTAAAGGATTCAAGGAAAAATCGAGCACGTTGAGCTGCCCGCTTAATTTCATTGGCATTCCATAAAATGCATTCAATAGCGAAGTTTTACCAGCTCCATTTGGGCCCGAAAACTCTATCCATTCTTGTTCGTCGACTGTCCAGTTTAATCCAGTAATTAAATCCTTTTGCGGGTAGGAAATAGTAAGATTAATGGCTTGGATGATGTGTTTTGGCATGGCGTTATAAACCGCAAAAGTACAAGCCGATTGCGAACTAAGATGCAATAATCTGGTTGTTATGTAGAAGAATATCATTAAAGCAACGTTAAGAAGCCTTGATAATATCGTATTCCGCTTAAATTTGCATTCAATGAAAAAATCATTTCTATTCACATTGAGCCTGATTGCAGTAGCTATCGTGTTATTGATCTCCGTTTCCAAAGATTTTTCCACTTACGCAAGCTTTAATAAAGCAGCAAAAAGTGGAGATCAGGTCAAACTGGTAGGCACCCTGGCAAAAGACCAGGAGATTTATTACCAGCCTGAGAAGGATGCAAATTATTTTAGCTTTTACCTTACAGATAAAGATGGCGTGACTAAAAAAGTAATCCTCAATGCACCCAAACCACAGGATTTTGAATTATCTGAACAAGTTGTGTTAACCGGTAGCATGAAAGACGATGTTTTTATCGCAAAATCCATGCTGCTTAAATGTCCTTCAAAATATAAAGACGAAGAAATTTATATTAAGTCCACTACAGCCCTATGAAGTCCATCCAATATGTTGGTGAACATTTATGGATTCATTATACAGGCCATTTTTTAGTTTGCCTTGCCTTTTTCTCTGCCCTCTTTGCAGTCACTGCATTTATTCTTAATCGAAATCAATTTTCTGAAAGTTGGAAGAAGGTATTGCGTTGGCTTTTTTTAATACACATCATTTGTATTTTTTCGATTATCGGGCTCATCTTTTTTATGATGGGACAACATTATTACGCATACAATTATGTGTGGGCCCACGTTTCCGATGAACTTCCGAATCGTTATATTTTATCAGCTTTTTGGGAAGGACAGGAAGGGAGTTTTTTATTGTGGATGTTTTGGAATTGCATTTTGGGTTTGTTCTTTTTTAATTTTAAATCCCGTTTTGATCACAGCATCTTATCAATCATCCTGGCTGTCAATGTGATTTTAACCAGCATGCTGTTAGGCATTTACATTGGCGAAAGCCGAATCGGCAGCAGTCCCTTTGCACTGCTCAGGCATATCATGGATATCCCACTTTTCAACAATGCCGAATATACCCAACTCATAAAAGGCAATGGCTTAAATCCGTTGCTTCAAAATTATTGGATGATCATTCATCCTCCTACTTTGTTTCTTGGGTTTGCTTCAACTATTATCCCATTTGCATATGCACTCAGTGGGATTATGCAAAAAGATTTTAGCAATTGGTTAAAACCTGTATTGCCCTGGGCACTTTTTTCTGGCTTTATTTTGGGGACAGGAATTTTAATGGGTGGTGCCTGGGCCTATGAAGCTTTGAGCTTCGGTGGTTACTGGGCCTGGGATCCTGTTGAAAATATGTCATTGGTGCCATGGATTGTTTTAGTTGCAGGTATTCACACCAATTTAGTCGCAAAATCTACCGGGTTTTCTGTAGGCGCTACGATGAGCTTGTATTTCTTGTCTTTTATACTTGTTGTGTATTCTTCATTTTTAACACGAAGCGGAATATTAGGAGACAGCTCTGCACATGCTTTCACCCAAATGGGCTTGGAATGGCAATTAGTAATTTTTTGTGTTATCGTCAGTATAATTCCATTGGCTTACTTTATTTCCCGTTATAAACTTATTCCTCAAAAAGAAAACGAAGAACAATTTCATTCACGTGAATTTTGGATGTTTATTGGTAGTCTGGTTTTACTCTTTAGCGCATTGCTTATAAGTTTTACTACATCTATTCCAGTTTATAATAAAATTTTAGATCAATTTGGAAAATTATTAAATATTTCAATGGAATCCTGGCACAGAAGCCCTCCCCTTGAACCCATTAAACATCACAACCAATACCAACTTTGGATTGGAGTTTTAGTTGCTGTGCTTTCTTCAGTATCCATCTATTTGCGTTATTTAGGGGATCGAAGTTTAAAATTAGGTAAATCATTTTTGATTCGTATTTCCTTGTGTCTTGTAATTGCTTGCATACTGAGTTGGATCAGTTTGTATTCGTTTGATAAATTACACTGGAGTCACTTAATTTTATTAGGTGCTGCCTGGTTTGCTATCTGCAGTTCAGCTTTGTATTTAATTCATAGCATCCGATTTAATCCAATGCAATCCGCATTGGTTTGTTCACATGGTGGATTTGGAATTTTATTACTTGGTATTTTATTTACAGGTATTAATAAGCGTATTATTTCAACAAATGAATTTGCCCAGCGAGACCTTTTAGAAAATTGGTCTGAAGATGATATTTCAAAACATCTTACTTTAATTAAAAACGAAAAAATGTTTATGAATGGGTATTGGGTAAATTATTCGTCCGATACCTTTATTAATAAGAGCAGAATCTATGAACTTGATTTCTGGAAAGAAGATTCGTTAAACAATAAAATTGAACAGTTCAAATTACATCCAGAGGTTCAATATGACAATAAATTGACAAAAGTAGCTGCTGCCAATCCATCCACTAAACATTATTTAAATCGCGATGTATTTTCATTGATCGCACAAATTCCACAGACACAAACGGATGTAGAAGCGGCAAAACAGGCAGAAGACAGTTTAAAATACGAATTGTATTTTTGTAAATTAAAGGATACCATCTATACAAAGAATCATTTTATTATATTAGATAGCATCTTAAATGATTTTTCCGCCAAGGATTTTGAATTTAAATCCGGAGACCAGAAGCTTCAATTTCAATTAAAAATTAAAAACCTGGAGGACAAGGAATCAAAAATTGCCAGTCCCGGAATTCTGTTCAGACAAAATCTGGTCTATAAATTTCCTTTTCAATTGGATGCGTATCGGGTTCGGATTCAAATTCCGGATACAGTTTACGATTTAGTAAATCCAAGATGGGAGGACATTAAATTTGAGAAGCTCAGTTTAAAAAAGGGTCAACAAGCAACTATCGGGGATGGAAAATATCTTAAGCTCAATACCATCAGCAGAGACATAGATCCTGAAATATATGTACCCAAAGAGGACGAGATCGCAGTTGCTGCTGAAATTGAATTTCATGATGGAATGAAACAGGTATTATTGAAACCAATCTACCTGATAAAAGGAAATCAAATTGTATCGATGCCGGTAAGTGCCATTCATCCCGGAATTACACTTCGCTTTTCAAAAATAAATCCACAGACAGAAGAAATGGGATTTGAATATTCAATTCATCCAAATCTGAATACAATGAAATTGCCTTTAATGATTGCTGAAAATGCTGCACGCAATGATTTTATTGTAATTCAGGTTATTGAATTCCCATGGATTAATCTGGTATGGTTTGGAAGCATCCTGATGCTTTCGGGTATGCTTTTAGCATCCTATACGAAACGCAAAAACAAGCGCGATGCCCTTTGAAATTGTATTGATAGGTTCAGGCAATTTAGCAACCGCTCTGGGTAAAAAACTCAAACTTAGCGGTCACAAAATCGCCCAAGTTTATTCCAGAGATCTTGAACGCGCTAAACTATTAGCAGATCTTTTACAAACTCAAGCCATTAATCAGATTGATCGGATAAACAGCAATGCGCAGATTTATTTAATATGCATAAAAGATGATGCGATTGAAGCACTTAGTAAAACATTGGCAACAAAACTGGAAAAACAAGCCATCGTTGCTCATAGTTCAGGTGTCAACAGTCCGGATCTGATTGATGCCTATTTTATTAACAGGAGTTTATTTTATCCTCTTCAAACATTCAGTAAGTTTAAAGAATTGGATTGGACGCACATCCCAATTTTTATTGAAGGAAGTCCGGAAGCAATAAGCCTCCTCCGTCCGCTTGCTCAGACCCTAAGCAATGATTTATTAGAAATGAATGATCAAATGCGGACTCATTTGCATTTGGCATCCGTATTTGCCAATAATTTTACAAACTACAATCTACTGGCAGCTAAAAAAATCCTCGATAAAGCTCAAATTCCTTTTGAAGTACTGCATAGCTTAATGCTTGAAACGGTAGACAAAGCATTCCGCCTGGATCCAATCAATGCTCAAACCGGTCCTGCAAAACGAGGGGATGTAAATACCATAGAAAAACACATCCGTTTATTGGTTTCAGAATTTCCTGAATACCGGTCATTGTATAAAAAATATTCGCAAATTATAGAACAAACCTTTAAGCATGAGAATTCTGGGACAGATTCCACATCCTGAATTATTGATTACCGTATTTAAATCGGGGAATAAAATAATCATCAAATTTGAAATTGGCCCTTTTGAACAAACCTATAAGTTTTTAGAAACCGATAAATTATCCAATCTTGAAGATGCTATCAAACTGGTTACTGAAGCCTGGATACAAGATGTTTATCAAGTATTTAATTCAATGAATGCTACTTATAAAATTCGTTCCCATGAGATCAGTTAATCCTTTCATTTTTAGATTTATTATTTTTTGCATGATCTCTTTAAGTCTGAGTACATGCACCATTGATCCTGCCAATCCAGATCAATTTACCGGACCCAGTGAAATTCGCATCAGTATATTATCAGGAAATTTTTCAGGAAGAAATTTCGACTTGATTAGTGAAAACCATACCGATGATCATCAATTTATTGCTTCGAAGCTAATTAACAAGGTGCTAATCCAACCCATTCAAGAAGGTATGGGCATGAATTTAGAATCCAACAGTTTTATCAATTGGGCCTGGAAAGGCGACACCGTAACCGGCACGTTCTTGAGTGTTTTTGCAAATGATCCCAATGTTGCAAAATCAGGTGACCTGCAGTTAATTTATACGAATGGAGATGAATTTATAACAGCTATCCCTAAAGACATTCAAATTGCAATTACCAACTACAGTCAACCAAGTGGCTCAATAGAAGGAAATTTCTTTTTTACTAATTATTTAGATTACCGGTATAATGGAAATTCCGGAAGAGAAAGTGTACGTTTTGAAATCAGTTTTAAACTGGTTCGCGGCCCGAATATTTAAAATGGACTAAATCAAATTATATTAGCCATTAAGCAGCTTTACTCATTTTAAGATTTAGTGGAATTATTATAAAGTTTAATTAACTAATTTTATAAAATAAGTGTAAAGCAAACTAATAATAATAGCCAAACTATAACTTTGGAGCGTTCCTATCAATATATATTCCGTCAACTTTCTGTCTTTTGATCTTGATAAATCATTAAACCGCAGCACTGATTTTGCTGCAATCAACAATCCGATGGATGCCCATTGATTTAAAATGATAAAACCAAAAATCAGGAGTCTTTCTAAAATTCCAATATATTTTCCTGCATTTTTTAAACTGTCTGATTCGTTTTCCTCATCCATTTTCCAGGCACTGATCAATACTTTCATTATAATCGAAGACACATAGCTTACACAAACAACAGCAACCAGAAACAAGGTGGTTTGCGAATTAAATATCCATGCTGATGAAAATTCCATAGGTACATACATGGAGGCAACACAAACAAGTAAGGATACATGCGCTATTTGGTCCAGAAAAAGTTGAGGCGATTATCGATTTTGGATTGCAAATGCAATTTTAATAAATCGATGAGACCATGAGAAAGAACAATAATTGCAATGCCAAGCCAATAATCCGCATCAAATTGCAGGATTGTCAAAAGCAACAAAAGATGCACCAACAGATGCCAGTATAAATAAACGGAACGATGCTTTTTAGCCATTTTATCCAATACCCATTTTTCAGGCTGGAACACAAAATCACCCAGTAAATGCGCTAAAAGAATTTTCAGAAACAACTCGATCATAGCTTTTGGATTTGTTGTTGGAAATATTGTTCCATTCGCAAGACCTCTTCATAGCCACCGCGAGTCAATGCTTCACTGATTGAACTTTGAGACTTCTTGAGTAATTGAGCTAGTTCCATTTGATTTTTATCAGGATTTTCCAGCGCAGCTTGAATGGCCTGTGCAACAATCACACTCCAGGAATTCATAGTCAGGAGTCCCAGGGCCAACATCAGATTAAAACGCTCGTTAAACGATTCATCTCCAGTCGCAATGCTCAAGGATTGTTTTTTCAAAGCATCAAAACAACTGCCGGATCTAGTAAACGCATCGCCGGAGGATTCTGTAATTTTAGCTGCACGGTAGTTTACAGTTCCTATTCCGATGGCAATTCGGACGTCCAATTTGGGAATTTGTTTTAACCCTGCCTTGATAATAAGAGCGGCATGAAGTGCTTCCCTGGCCGGAAGCAGCATTTGGAAACTATCGCCACGGTATATTTCCCAATCTGACGGCTCTGTGCCAAATACATTGAGTGTACGCTTTAACAGCGGCATCCAGGTAGCAGCGTCTCCTTGTCGCGAATTAACTACATCCCCGGTAAGCACGGCAAACATTTTGGAATTCCCCATACCCAAATATCGGATAATTATCCGATATAACAAAATATCGACTTAAAAGCCGATAAAATAATATATAGCTTCTTAAGCCAATACATTGATACTAAAACATCTGGCATGTATCCATTTGCCATAGCTATTACACCTTTAGAACCACTGAAAATATGGCCCTTTCAGCGGATTGACCGGAATTGTATCAGCTCGCAACTTTGCATGGTATTTAAAATATTATTTCCTTATTCCTAAACAAAAAAAATTATGAAGATTCTAATTACAATTTTTTCTTCCCTCCTACTCCTCTTATGTTCATGTAAAAAAGAAGAGCCTCAGAACTGGGGTCCCCGTCTAGATGCAATTGAAAAAGCACTTAGTATAAAAGATGCACAAATTGCTGGATTGAGTGAATTGGCCTATATCCAGGCATTGGATACGGTGGCCTTGCAGAATGATTCATTTAATTTAGCATCTATAACATTTGCAACATTTCAAATTCCACAACCTGCATCGTGTCGATCCAATTGTGGAAAACAATTAAGCCGAGATCTAACGGTTTGCCAACACGTAGCTCCACAAAACTACACCTGGTGCATTGAAAAAGCCATTCGCAATTATACCACATGCATTGGCCGATGTCATTAATTGTATAAATATAAAAATTAAAAAGCCCTTGTCATTCTAATGATGAGGGCTTTTGTTTATTGCATCAACAAAGCATCAAATGAAAATGCATTTACAATGAGAAAAATTCTAATAATAGAACGAACACTTATTAAAATATAAAAAATTATAATTCGTCCCGCGAGTACGCGGGATGTACACTACGTTCCCATAATTCTTAATTATTAATTTTTAATTGAACCTGGTGGAGCTGGCGGGATTTCACGCTTTCAGCGTGATAAACTTCTCATCCCGCATTCAATATTTATCTTATTCCAAGCAAGCCAATACGTATTGATTTTGCTTAATTTTGTAAATTAGCATAAAATTATAATATATGTCTACTATCAAAGAAAAAATTATCAAAGGGATACAAGGTATTGATAATGAAGAAATACTTCCGGAAGTGTATACTCTTTTGCAAGACATACTAGAAACAAAGCAAGTAATTTCTTTAAATGCAGAACAAAAAATGTTGATTCACGAGGCTAGAAATGAATATAAAACCGGTCGTCACTATACAACAGAACAAGCATTTAATGATTTATTAGATGACTAAACCAATAGTATGGTCTGAAATCGCAAAAAATGACTTAAAGGACATAAAAAAGTTTTTTGATCAGCAAAATAAGTAGTCAACTTACAGTAAGAAGTTATTGAAAACATTTCGTGACTCCACTAAATTAATTCAAAGATTTCCATTATTATCAATTGCAACAGAATTCGAGAATGTAAGAGGCTTTGTGATTCTACAGTATATTATATTTTATGAAATAATGAGTGAGCATATCCTTATATTATTTATTTGGGATTGTCGTCGAGATCCTGAACAGTTAAACTAAATATTAAAAAAGTTGAAATCCAAATAGCCATCTAAAAATAAAACATGCATTAATTTGTAATTTCTTTTGTCGATACTTAATAAGGCTAATACGATTTCAAAATTCTACAATTCGTCCCAAAGCAGGCTAAATGAAGGCTACGCTCCCATAATTCGTCTCGCGAGTTCACGGGATGCACGCTAAGCTCCCATAATTCGTAATTCTTAATTATTAATTTTTAATTGAACCTGGTGGAGCTGGCGGGATTCGAACCCGCGTCCAGAGAAAGAATCATTTAACTTTCTACATGTTTAGTTTTCTATTTACTTGTCAGATTTGGTGGAGCTTAGAAAACGAGCTTACCAAACCTTATTCCCTCTTTCTCGATGATTAAGCGGGACTATTAAGCATCCAGCCTGATGTTTTATGATGTGTCATGCGGAATTTATCAGACATCCATCCCGGGACACAGATGCATACTAACTACTAGAATTAGGCTGCAACAGCAAAAGAAGTATTGCCATTTAAAAGTCGATACCCGTTTTTTACGTAGCGTGCTATCATCCTACGACATGCTTACTAAACCATTACATTTCCTGTCGATTCCAATACAACCCCATTATGATGTGTGCTTGTATAGCTGTGCAAGAAAATCAATTTACATTTAAATTGTAATGAGAAAACGATATCAGGTGTTTGAAAGTTCCGGAAACTATAAATATTTTGAAAGATTGGATGTAATCCGCTGTCTTACAGGGATCCCGGAGTCTGATTTTACAAAGGGTTTTCCTGTGATCCGTTCGTATAAATCGATGTAGCGATCTGAAATGGTCCAAACAAATAAATCGGGCATTTCCGGCATCAATTGACCTTCCTTCCCCTGGAATCCATGTGCCATCAACCATTCCCGGACAAATTCTTTGGAGAGTTGTGTAGGCGAGGTATTGTTGTTGAAATGTTCCAGATAGTTTGCTCGTTCAAAATACCTCGAACTATCTGGTGTATGAATTTCATCCATCAAGATTAATTTTCCTTCAAAAAGTCCGAATTCATATTTTGTATCGACCAGTATAAGCCCTTGCTCTGCAGCAATTGAAGTACCACGTTCAAATAAACGAAAAGCAAGCCTTGCCATGTCCTCCCACAGTTCTTTGTTTACAATGCCTCTTTTGATGAGTGAATCTGAAGAAATATCTTCATCGTGTCCTTCACTGGCTTTGGTTGTGGGTGTCAGGATGGGGCTTGTGAACTGTTGATTTTCACGCATTCCTTCCTCCATTTGAACTCCACATAAAACCCGTTCACCAGATTTGTAGGTACGCCAGGCATGGCCGGTTAAGTATCCACGGACAACCATTTCGATGGGAATTCCCTGGCATTTTTTCCCAACGGAAACATTGGGATCCGGACATTCTTCGAGCCAAACCGGACAAATATCTTTAACAGCTTCAAGAAAATGAGCTGCAATTTGATTTAAAACTTGTCCTTTCCACGGAATTGGCCTTGGCAAAATATGGTCGAATGCTGAAATCCGGTCGGATGTTATTATGATTAATTTATCACCAATATCATAGACATCCCGCACTTTTCCATGGTAAACCTGTTGTTGATTTTTAAAATGAAAATCTGTACCTGAAAGGGCGATGTGTTCGGGCAACATAAACTATTATAAATTTGGAAGCGGCATCGTTCAGATATTCCGAATCGTGTTGCGATCCAACAAAATGTCTTTTAATTCCTTTAAGAAACTGTATTCGTGAGGCAGTAATTTTTTAAAGGCTTCTTTTACCGCTACATAAGAACCTTGCATTTCAGGTAATTTGGTATAAAGCACGTCTTTGACCATGTGCAAATCCTGTACAAGTAAATGTCTGACTTTTGGAAGGTCGTGCCAATCGGCTTCAATTGCCAATGCCTTTATGCCGTTTTCCTCAGTTCCTTCCAATTCAATAGCCTGATATTTTTGAATCTGGTGTTCAAACTGATCTAAAAACACTTTCCCGTCAAATAAGATGTTGTTGGTGACTTCGTCTTTTGAATTCATCATCAGGACTTCAAGTCCCTTTTCATGGAACCGATAAACAATCAAGCGAAATTGATTTCTAACTGTCATGGCACTAAGATAAAACCGTTTATTGAAACCTGAAAAGAAAACGCAATTGCATGCTATTTGTTTTAAAACGCTTAGTTATTTAGCGGTTTCATGTTGTAGCGCTTAAACAAACGTTTCAGTCTTTTAAATGCGTGATCGCGTACCTGGCGCATGCGCTCTACTGAAATACCAAAGGATTCGGCAACTTCATCCAATCCTTTGGGCATGGTGCCTTCTAAGCCATACAACAAGGTGATCACTTCACGTTCTCTGGGTGACAACTGAATCAATGCAAATTTTAGTTCTTCCTTCATGGAATCCTTCATCAAGCCCATATCAGGTGCTGCAATGGAATCATCGCCAATGGTGTCAATGAATTCAAAGCTGCCCTCCTGGCCATCAACCGGAGAATCCAAAGAAATGGTTTTATTGTTGGATTGTAGAATGTTATATACGTCTTCCGGTTTCATACCAAACAACTCTGATATTTCTTCAGGGCTTGGTTCTCTTTCAAATTGTTGTAAAAAAGATTGATACGCGGTATTGATTTGTTTTTGACTGTGAAATTTATTGTAAGGCAAACGAATCATTCTTGAATTCTCAATGATGGCTGTTAAAATGGATTGACGAATCCACCAAACTGCAAACGTTATAAATTTAAAACCACGTGTTTCATCAAAACGCTTAGCCGCTTTCAATAAACCGACATTGCCTTCATTGATCAGATCGTTTAAGGTGAGTCCGTTGTTTTGATATTGTTTGGCAACACTTACAACAAATCTCAAGTTGGCTTGTACCAATTTATCTAAAGCATCCTGATCGCCTGATTTAATTCGTTTGGCTAACTCCACTTCTTCCTCCGGGGCAATGGTTTCTATTCTAGCAATATCTGCCAGATAGCGTTCGAGCGCAATGCTCTCCCTGTTGGTGATTTTTTGTGAAATTTTTAATTGCCGCATCTGTTTGAAAAAAAATCAAACAAACTTACGGAATAATTTGGGTTCAAGGGGCTGAAGCCTGACAAATCAAATAGGTTCAAGAAGTTGAACGCTGACTAATATAATGGGTTCAAAGTATTGAACTCATACAATGCAATGGGTTCAAAGTATTGAACCCGAAAAATGCGAAGCTTAGAAAGAGGAGCTTCCGTCTTTTGGCATGATTGCTTTTCTGGATAAACGTAGTTTACCTGTCTTTGGATCGACTCCAATCAGTTTTACTTTGACGTGATCTCCTACTTTAAATACATCTTCTACATTGTCGATGCGGCTGTGAGACATTTCACTGACGTGCAACAAACCGGATTTGTTTCTAAAGTCAACAAATACTCCGAATGGAAAGATCGATGCAACAGTTGCATCGTATACATCTCCGATCTGAGGTGAAAAGGTAATTTTTTCAATCATGGCAATGGCTTGATCCATTCCTTCCTTATTGGTACCAGCTACGTTTATAATTCCTTTATCGCCTACTTCCTCGATATTAATTTTAGTACCGGTTTTGGCTTGCATTTCCTGGATAATTTTACCACCGGGTCCAATCACTGCACCTATAAAGCTTTTCTCAATGATGATTTCAATAATCCTTGGAGCATGGGGTTTCAAATCCGGATTTGGAACTGAAATCGTCTCAGCCATTTTATCTAAAATATGAAGACGGCCTTGTTTTGCCTGGTTCAATGCTTCTTCCAGTAATTCATAAGAAAGTCCGTCGATTTTCATATCCATTTGCGTTCCGCAAATTCCCTGAGCCGTTCCGGTTACTTTAAAGTCCATATCGCCCAACGCATCTTCGTCACCCAGGATGTCGGTCAGAATAGAAGTTTTACCTCCTTCTGAAATCAAACCCATTGCAATTCCTGAAATTGGTTTTTTTACAGGAACCCCGGCATCCATTAAAGCCAGAGATGCAGCACACACAGTGGCCATGGAAGACGAACCATTTGATTCGAGGATATCCGAAACAATCCGGGTAGTATATGCGAATGTATCCGGCATAATTTTACGCAAAGAGCGCGCCGCTAAATTTGCATGGCCAACTTCTCTACGGCCGGGACCGCGGGAGGGTCTTGCTTCTCCAACTGAAAAAGCAGGAAAATTATAATGCAGGATAAATTTTTCGTTGTAAAGATTGAATGCATTGTCAATCAGCATTTCATCGTCTTTGGTTCCCAGTGTTACAGATGTCAAAGACTGGGTTTCTCCCCGATTGAAAATTGCAGAACCGTGAGCAGCCGGCAAATATTCAATTTCTGTCCAAATTGGACGGACTTCGTCTTTGGCTCTTCCATCCAAACGTTTGCCTGAATCGAGTACCATATGACGAATGGTATGTTTCTTTAATTTATCGAAATACGCAGCGATTTTTCGCTTGTTTTCGGTGGTATATTCTTCACCTTTGGTGGCAGTCAACATTTCTACACAAGACTTCAGGATGGCATCAAAACCATCTTTGCGCGCATGTTTTTCCAAAGCCGATTCCGCAATTGTTTTGATTTGAGTTGCCGCATTGGTTTGCAAGAAATCCGTTAATTCCTGATCTTCTTCCACTACTGGAATTTCCCGTTTTTTAGCAACGGATTCGCCTAACATATCAGCAAGGGTCAACTGAGCACGACACTGAACTTTAATGGCTTCATGCGCAACTTTAATGGCTTCGATCAATTCATGTTCCTGACACTCATTGGCTTCCCCTTCAACCATCATGAGGTTTTTTAATGTAGCTGCTACGATGATGTCTAAGGTAGCGCGAGCCAGGTCTGTACGATTTGGGTTTACAACATAATTGCCATCAATTTTAGCAACCCGAACTTCTGAAATTGGACCTTCCCAAGGAATATCTGAGCAAGATAATGCGGTTGAAGCTGCCAAGCCGGCCAATGCATCGGGCATGGTTTCAGCATCTCCTGAAATCAGGTTTATAATAATCTGGGTTTCTGTAAGATAGGTATCAGCAAACAATGGGCGGATTGCGCGATCTACCAATCGGGAAATCAACACTTCATAATCTGATAGTTTGGATTCTCTTCTAAAGAAATTACCAGGAATTTTACCAGCGGCTGCAAATTTTTCCTGATAGTCAACAGACAGCGGGAAGAAATCCTGCCCTTCTTTAGCTTCCTTGTTTGAAACTACTGAAGCAAACAACATCGTTTTGCCCAATTTGACGACGGCCGAGCCATGCGCCTGGGTGCCTAATTTTCCGGTTTCTAGGATGACCTCACGCCCATCGGGAAGTTGAAATGAGGTAGAGAAAGGCGTTTTTAAACCCATAAAATAAAATCTTAATATGTTAATCAATGTGGGGCTACTCTTTAGTCCCCTGGTACTCTAAATAAACTGGCTGATCCGTTGAAGCAGAAAATCCTGATTCGTTTTACTTTCTCAGACCTAATTGGTCAAGAATGGCTTTGTAACGAGCTAAATCCTTACTGTGTAAGTAGTTAAGTAACTGTTTCCGTTTTCCTACCAAATGAAGTAAGGCTCTTCTGCAAGAGTGATCTTTTTTATTGGTTTGAAGATGGTCGGAAAGTCCTTTGATTCTAGCAGTGAAAAGCGCTATTTGAGACTCTGTTTTTCCGGTGTTTTTATCAGAACCACCAAACTGTTTAAAGATGCCTGCTTTAGCCTCTTTAGTTAAGAAAGAACCCATTTTAATTGTATTAAAAGTTACCAAATGTGATCACTAAGATCAGTTTTAGCGCCGCAAATATAGGATAAATGTTTGAATTAGGGAAATAAATGTGGGAAAAGGGGGCTGGAGGGAGGGAAGGCTGTTAGGCTGTTAGACTGTTAGGCTGATGGACTGATGGACTGATGGACTGGAGGGCTGGAGGGCTGGAGGGCTTAGACTATTAGACTGCTAGATTATTGGACTGTTAGGGAGGAGGGTTTTTGGTATGTTGAGCATTTTAGACTGACTGACCCCTGACTACTAATTTCTGACTACTAATTTTGACTGACTGACCCCTGACTACTAATTTCTGACTACTAATTTTGACTGACTGACCCCTGACTACTAATTTCTGACTACTAATTTTGGTGGCTGTTGGATTAAATTATAGCATTGCTGATTAATAAAATTTGTACTTTTATTGATTGAATTAGGGAAATAAATGGGAAAATTCGCTGTTCTCAGTTGTTTATTTGTTCTTGTAGCATGCCATAAGGAACCTGTAAAAGATTGCTTTTCAGAAATTCCGGCATTGAGCATTTATGGTGAATGGAATGCTGAACTCATAAACAGTCAATCCACAAAAGGCACCTTGAGTTTTTCAGCTTTTAGGACCTTTACCAGTAATCCGGCTGATTTAATTATTCCGAATAAATTTTTGGTGCTTTTTTAAGCAGCCAGAAATTTAGCATTGATTCAGTAGGAATACGATTTAGTGGAATTTCAAGCGATCAGAAAAAACAAATTAACATTGACTATCTTTTTAGCAGTTATAAATGTGATTATATCGAATTAAAAAGTCTGGATCATGCAGATACTAAATTAATTCTCACCCGGTAAGTTGTTCGTTGTGCATGATTAACATCACTTAAGCTTTATTAAAAAATTTTATTTAAATTATACAAATCAACATGAAAAATCAATTCTTCCATTGGGCATTCTTTGTCTTATCTATTGCTATGCTGTCTGCTTGTTCAGATGATGATGATAATTGTACACCAACAGCAGTTCCCACAAATATTATTGGAACATGGAACATCCAGATTAAAGGTTTAGGATTTAGTGAATCGGGTTCTGGTACTTTCAATGCGGATGGTACATTTTCAACTGTTCCAGAGGATTTGCTTATTGATGGTGAATTAAATGGCAAAGCACTTCCAGTAAAAAAATATGTTGCTGATAGTACGAGTGTAACTTTTCGTGCGGTTGCAATTGATAATTCTGCATCTATTGGAAATACGGTTGATGTTAAATCCAATGCATGTAATAAAATAGTCTTTGATGTATTCGGTGGACTTGCAACAATGACTTTTTCCAGATAAGGATTGGTTTTAGAAAGTCCAAATTAATATTTGTTGCCACGAATGTTGGACGAAATAAAGAAAGGAGGTTTGCCACGAATGCACGAATGGAGCACGAATGGAGGACGAATTGAGGACGAATGAAGAAAGGAGGTTTGCCACGAATGCACGAATGGAAGACGAATGAAGAAAGGAGGATTGCCACGAATGCACGAATTGAGGACGAATGAAGAAAGGAGGTTTGCCACGAATGCACGAATGGAGCACGAATGAAGAAAGAGGGATTGCCACGAATGCACGAATGGAGCACGAATAGAATTTGAATTTTGTGTGTATCTACGAATTTATTCGTAGGTTTGTGGAAACTATTTAAATATGAAGCTTTTATCATGGTGTTTCTTGTTCTTGTTTGTCGGGCAACTAAATGCTCAGATCCCTTTAACTACCGTGCCGGATGGTGGTAATAAAAAGGCCAGCATTTCGGAATGGATTGGTCTTACTGAAGTCCGCATTGATTACAGTCGACCGGGTGTTAAAGGGCGTGAAGGAAAGATTTGGGGTGAATTGGTACATTATGGCCTGGGAGATTTAGGGTTTGGGAATACCAAATTAGCTCCTTGGCGGGCAGGTGCAAATGAAAATACCACCATCAGCTTTTCGAATGATGTAAAAATAAATGGCCAGGATTTATCAGCTGGTAAATACGGTTTTTTATTATTTATGATACTAGTTTCTGCACGCTCATTTTTCAAAAAATAACAGTTCGTGGGGTGCTTTTTACTATGACCCAAGCGAAGATGCCCTTCGCGTTAAAGTAAAACCGGTCAAACTGGACCAAAGTGTTGAATGGTTGCAGTATATTTTTAAGAATCAAACCAACACATCTGCTGTGGTTGCTTTGCAATGGGAAAAATTGGAAATTGCATTTACAGTAGAAGCAGATTACATTCGGGATCAATTGAATTCTTTTAGAAAAGAACTGCGCAGCGAGCGTGGATTTATTTGGCAGTCCTGGAATCAGGCAGCGCAATGGTGCGTTCAAAATAATACCAACCTGGATCAGGCATTGGTATGGGCTGATACCGCAACCAGTACTACATTCGGCGGACAAAATAGTTTTCAGGCCTGGACTACCAAATCACAAATTCTTCAAAAATTAAACAGAAGCGATGAAGCGTTTGCCACCATGCAAAAAATTCTACCCACCGCCGGTATTTTTGAAGTCCACCAATATGCTCGTCAATTAATCGGCCTGAAATTATATAAACAAGCATTGGATGTTTTTAAAATGAATTATGAAAAACATCCCAACACCTTTACAACCCTAGTGGGCATGACTCGTGGACTGTCAGCCAATGGAGCCTACGACAAAGCATTGACCTATGCAAGGCAAGCCCTGGAATTGGCACCGGATCCTGCTAATAAAATCAATGTGGAGGGAATGATTAAGAAGTTGATGGAAAGGAAGGATGTGAATTAAGGGAAATGCCGCAATTCTGCAATGGTGCAATTCTACAATGCTGAAATGTTGAAATGCTGAAATGCTGGAATGCTGGAATGCTGGAATGCTGGAATGCTGGAATGCTGGAATGCTGGAATGCAAAATGTTTTGATCTTATAATTACCTTTTGGCTTTTGATAGGTATCACCTTATAAGAAATCAGATAAGTTCTGCTATTGGATTGCTATTGAAAAGCAGATTTTGCAATTAGGATTGATTTTCTATATTTGTAGGGACACTAACCTTCTTTTATGAAAAGCGGCATGCTTTTGTTTTGCTTTGATGATCTATGTTTCAAAGCTCGAAGGGCAAATGGACTCAGCTACACAAGCATCCATTATAAAAAGTTTGTCTGAATTTCGTTCGGAATTACTCAAAGACACTCAAAGTGTAATTGCCTATGGCGTAGTTGTACATGAGAATGCAAAGTTAAATTGGGATAGCATCAATAATCTGCATACTTATTATTTTAATGATGAAATTCGGTACAATTTCCAGGAATACAATCGGCGCAATCTCGCAAATCTTTATGGAAAAAACAACATTCTCACCCAAATGAATATTGATATTCAAAAAGTAAAAAGTGAAAATCGTTACTTAGTCAGTGCCAACTATTATGGTTTAGTCGAAAATGCCTATCCATTCAATATAAATAAAAAGCTTACTCTTTTAAAAGAACTTGAATTTTATACTATACAAGAAGGAGATACAATCTATGATTTTGGGACTGGAATCATGTGCTTTGCACCTTTATTATGTTCCATTTATCCGAATCTAACAATCTATCTATTTGCACCACAGTTAAATAAAAATGAAATCAACGAGAATTATTTAATCAAACACTTCAATAGCTTTAAAGACGGTTCGAGCATAGAAATAATTGATCCAGACTTTAATTTTCAGAAAAACAATATCATTCAATACAAAAAAGTATTTTTTAACTGGCCAATTGGCTATTCCGACACTCCATTAAAAGTTCTAAAAAACACAAATAATATACTTCGTAAAGATGGTTATCTGTTTTTACACAATACAAAAGATGGATACACAATGAAGTTGAACAGCCAAAATTTTTTCCAAGAGAGAAACTCAACAAATTAACAAGTAAGGCAGGGTTAAAATTATATCGGAATTACAATTGGATTCAAAAGTGATATATAAATGTGTTAAAGCGGAAACAAATTAATTCTGAATTGCAAATAAATTACTCGTCACTAATTTAAAATCTTAGCAATTAAATTTATTATTTGATTAAAAGCAAAGCGTATGAATCCAGTTCAAATTGGCTTTAGTTTATATTCTTCTGGTACCCTGGAGTCTTTCCAGCCAACTTGATTCAATGCATAGATTTAAAATGGTTAGTGGCCTTTCTAAATTTAGGGATGAACTCATAGCAGACACAAACAAGGCCTTGGCTTTTGGTGTGTTGTCAGCTGAAGCCAAAAGAATCGCTAAAATCAGAAACTACGGTCCTATTTTTAATTATATGGCCCGATTTATACTTTATGGAAATGAATGAACGATATCCGCATCGTTATTCCAGCTATTTTGATTCTAATAGTATTTTTAGTAAGAACAATATAAATGTGGACCAAATTAATAATGAAAATCATTACTTAAGGTCTTCTATCAATTACGGATTTTATGAAAGAGAATATCCTTTTAAGATTAAAAACAACATGGATATTGAAAGGAATTGGATTTTTAGATATTCAAGAAAATGATTGCATTTTTGATTACGGTCCTGGAATGATGTGTCTGGCCCTATTCTATGCAGCATCTACGATAGTATCACTGTTTATCAAGCTTTGTCAGGCCGTTACTTTGGTCATGTTTATAATGATAATTTTATTTCTCATTTTAATAGCTTTAAAAATGGTTCACAAAATTTAATAATAGAAATAGCTCCATATACGGTTCCTGTATTTAATGGTTTGTATGATTTAATATTTATCAATTTTTCCAATTCAAATAAATTTTGATATTGATAAACTTATTATTGGAATTAAACAATCTTTAAAAAAGATGGAAATCTGATTATTATGCATTTACATGGTTGCGGAGGCCACTCATATTCAACAATTAGAAACCTTATCGTATAGTAAAATACTTAATAAATTAGGAAATCTGGATTCACAATTGAGAAAAACTTGATTTAAAATTTAAATATTTATATAAATGTAAAATTGCTCGTAGCTAATCATTAAGCATGAAATTGCTGTCAATAAGAATCTGAATCCATTTTTTGAAATAGACTTTTGTGAAAATTAATTCTATTGAAAAGTTCATTCTTCTAAATAGCTCCAAACATGAACTTCCAAATAACTTAAATTACTTTTCTTGCCAAGCGTGTTTTGATACTCAATTAAGCCTCGGCAGGAGACGCCTTCGGCAACTGGTAACTATGACAAATTCAATAGAAATAGGGAGCTATAATAAACATCTAATTTGAACACAGCGCTTTATTTCTGATACTTTGACCTTTTGTGCAATATCCAATTGCCCTTCTCCCCCTCAAAATTAATTATTTGTTAAAGTACGAAGAACTTCGGATATATAAATAAAATGCTTAACTTTAAGCCTGTTTATTACTCAAATTTTATACTGATGAACCCTTCATTCAATTACTTGTTTCCTGTATCGCAAGCTTGTTAATCCTGCAACTGGTTGCACAGACAGGGAATCCTCCACGGTATTTTAAAAAGACAGACAAAAAGTACTCCGCTCATCTATGCAAATATGGCTATGTTTAATGCAACAGAGCAGTCTGGTAAAGGCTTCAAATAGCAATGAAACAGGACATTTTTGAATTTAAAGATCTTCAAAATGGTTCGTACTATTTAAAATCGACCTATGTGGGAATGGAGTTATCAATTGGGAGGATTTCCATTCAAAACAATCAGACACAAGATTTAGGAGTTCTGAAAATGAATACCACGCCCATTAATCCAAGGAAACAACAGTCAGTGCCAAACGAAGCATCTGGAAGTAAACCAGATCGTCTAGTATTAATGTGGAAGGAACCATCAACAGCATTGGTTCGGATGCTTTAAGCCTTTTGCAAAAGCCCCAGCGTGACTGTCGGCAATACTGGACAACATCAGTCTCCTGGGTCGTTCGGGGTGTTAGTATATCTGGATGGCAAACGAGTGCCCATGAGCCGGAGGGATCTCAGCAATTATTGCAAACTTGCCTGCCAAACAAATTGATCGCATTGATATCATTAACAATCCCGGAGCTAAACACGAAGGCAGGCAATGCAGGCATCATCGACATCCGGGTAAAAAAGACAGCAACCCTGGGAACCAATGGCACCGTCGATGCTTCCTACATTCGAGGAAAATATCCGGAAATACAGTGCATCCGGAACCGGCAACCACCCAGAAATAAAAACCTGGATCTTTTTGGCACGCTGGGAGCGGTCATGGATCGGATTCAATATCGTGAAGTTTCAAAGTTATCAAAACGGTTTATACCTCGAAGAATACAATGAATCCCGTCCGGATCGTAAATTATAATTACCGCTTGGGAGCGGATTATTTTTAACTAAAAAATCAAACCATTGGCATCTTTATTAAATGGAAACTTTTATAACGACGGTAAAACTGGGGAACCAATACCGAATTACCATCGGCTCAGCAAATACTCCCCGAATT